>NZ_CP014169.1 GCF_001717955.1 Sphingomonas panacis | reverse complement strand
ACCGCTCCGCCTGAAGCGGCGACCCGCCGTCGAGCGGCCGGCCGAGCGGATCGACGACCCGCCCGAGCAGCGCCGCGCCGACTGGCACGCGCACGACCTCCGCTGCGCGAGACGGTGTCGCCTGCCTCGACGCTGTCGTCGTCGTCGAGCAGCACGCAGCCTAGGCGTTCCCGCTCGAGCGTCTGCACGAACCCGGCCTGGCCGTGCTCGAAGTGCAGCAGTTCATCGAGGCGGGCGTCGGGCAACCCTGAAATCATCGCGACGCCGTCGCCGATCGATCCACGCGCCCGGTCTGATGAAGCGATGCGCCGATCGGCGCTTGCGCGACCCGCGCCTCCGCCTGTGCCAGCCAGTCGTCAGGCGAGCCGGGCATGGTCGTCCTCCCTTGAGCGTCGCCAGCATCGCGTCGAGATCGGCACGCCAGCTGTTGCTGATCCGGATATGGGGGCCGCGCACGTCGAACCCCGCGATCAGCTTCGGGTCGACCGCGAACGCCAGTGCCGTGATGTCTGGGAGCACGCCGTTCAGCGCGTCGCGATAGCGTGCCTGGTCTGCCTCGCCGACGGGGGCGGGGGTGAGGAGGACGAGTGGGGCGTCCTCGATAGCATGCGTCGTTCGGCCTCCGAAAGGCCCTGCAATCGTTCAAGCAGTGCGTCGAACATGGCATCGGTCGTGTGCGCCGCCGGCAGGCGCGCGAGCAGTGCCTCCGCCATGCTGCCGGCAAGCAGCCCTGCCTTCTCCTGCCATTCCGCCATCATGCGCATCCGCTCCGCGGTCGTGGCTGCTGCCGCTTGTGTCGCCACCGCGTCGGCATCGGTCTGGGCTTGGGCGAGCAGGCGGATGCGGTCCTTTTCAAGCTCGGCCTCTCGGTCCGGCGTCGATCCGCGTCTGCGGCGAAGCCGTCACTGCGTGCCAGTCTCGGTGAGCGCAGCGTCCTTCGAGGACTGGGCTTCGGACAGCAACGCGTCGGCCGCCGCTTGCCGGTCGGCGATAACCTTCATCACCGGCCGGTAGAGGAAGCGCGCCAGCAGCCAGACGAGTATGAGGACGTTGATCGCCTGCAGCGCCAGCGTCCACCAGTCGATGTGCATCTCAGGCGAACGGATTGGCGAAGAGCAGCAGCAGCGCGATCACGAGACAGTAGATCGCCATCGTCTCGATCATCGCGAGGCCGACGAACAGCGTGCGCGAGACCGTGTTCGACGCCTCGGGCTGGCGTGCGATCGCATCCATCGCCGCGGCAACGGCGCGTCCTTGCGCGAGAGCCGGGGCGATGGCGCCGATGGCGATCGCGAACGCGGCTCCCAGGATGCTGACGATGTGTATCCAGTTCATGACGATGTCTCCGGTTTGGACGCCTGGCGCGTTTCGGTTGCTTCGCTGAGCGCGCTGCCGATGAAGACCATGGCGAGCGCGCTGAAGATGTAGGCCTGACGGCGCCGGTCAGCATCTCGAGCGCCATCAGCGGGATCGGGACGAGCAGGCCGGCCAGGCTGAGGATGACGCCGATCATGAAGACGCCGCTCATGACGTTGCCGAACAGGCGTACCATCAGCGAGAAGCTGCGCGTGAACAGCTCGACCAGATTGAGCGGCACCATGACGATCGAGGGCTGGGCGAAGCTGCGCAGATAGCCCCGCGCGCCGAGCGAGCGCACGCCGAACCAGATGGTCGCACCGAACACGATGAGGGCCAAGGCGGCATCGGTTTCGAGCGTCGCCGTCGGCGGCTCGACACCGGGGACCAGCGATGCCCAGTTGCGACCAGCAGGAACACGACAACGTGCCGATCAGCGGCAGATAAGGTCGTGGTTCGGCCTCCATCGTCTCGCGGATCTGGCCGGCGATCGTGGTGACGAGCAGTTCGAGCGCCGCCTGGATGCGGGAAGGACGAAGCGCAAGGCGCCCGCGTGATGAGCCAGCTCCCCAGCGTGAGCAGCGCCATGATGCCCCAGGTCGTGACCACCGGCTGGCTGATCGGCACGGGTCCGATTCGCGAAACAGGACGTGACTTTCGAGCGGGGACGCGAACTTCATGCCTTCACCTGCAAACGCCGGAGGACCAACTGGCGGGCCACCAGGACGCCGGTCGTCGCGGCGAGAAGGCTCGGCCATCCCTGCAGCGCGGCGACCACGAGAAGGGTTACGGTGAGAAGCAGCCGCGCGAGCTTCAGCCCGATCGCCATAAGGACCGATCCGCCATGAACGAGAAGATCGGCATCCTTCGCGATCATCGCGAAGTGCATGGTCCCGCCAGAGCACCCAGCATCAGGAAGACAAGAGGTATTGAGAACGATCATTGCCGCTGTATCCATTTCCACGCCGACCAGCAGCCCAACCCGACGCCCAGGATCAGCAAAGGCGCCGTCCAGAAAATGCCGCTGGCGAGGCGGTGATCGAGCCAGCGCCCGAGCGCGAGCGCGATCAGCGCCGGCACCACGATCTGCCAGCCGAGCACGCCGATCTGGCCGAAATTGCGCGCGAACGATGGCAAACCCCGCGCCTTGCGCCGCCGCTCGGCACGTTCGCGGACGGCTT
This sequence comes from Sphingomonas panacis, assembly GCF_001717955.1. Taxonomy (NCBI): domain Bacteria; kingdom Pseudomonadati; phylum Pseudomonadota; class Alphaproteobacteria; order Sphingomonadales; family Sphingomonadaceae; genus Sphingomonas; species Sphingomonas panacis. The sequence goes on along the minus strand of NZ_CP014169.1, from coordinate 316,596 downwards.
CGACCATGCGCTCGTGCGGGGGCGGCAAAGACTCCGTCACAAGCCGATCTCCGACGGTCCGCCCTGCAGAGCCTCGACCATGCGCCGGATAGCCTGCATCCGCAGCTTCGCCGAGGCCGTGCGGCTGCTTCGCTCGGCCTCGATCTGGGTCCGGTAGCCGGCGAGCACGACGGCTTCGAGTTCCTCAAGATCATCGCCGAGATGCGTTTCGCGCGTGGCGATGTCGACGCGCGTGCCACCGCTTACGGTCAGGATGCCGTTGCGAACGGCACAGAAGCCGGGCCGGCCATCTATTTCCTTCCAGGAGACGACAGAGATTTCCAGCGCGGTGACAAGGTCGGCATGGCCGGCCAGGATGCCGAAGCTGCCGCTGGCATCCTCGGCGCGAAAGGAGTCGACATCGCGGTCGACGACGATCGCGGTCGGATCGGTGATGCGCAGCATCATGACGTCTTGCCCGCCTTCGTGCGGGCCTCGTCGAGATCGCCGACCATATAGAAGGCGCTCTCGGGCCAGTCGTCGGTTTCGCCCGCCAGGATCGCGCGAACACCGTCCAGCGTCAGGGCCAGCGGGACGGAACGGCCCGGTTGGCCGGTGAACGCCTCGGTGACGACGAAGGGCTGGGTCAGGAAGCGCTGGAGCCGGCGCGCACGGCCTACCGCCAGCCTGTCTTCCTGTCCGAGTTCCTCGATGCCGAGCAGCGAAATGATATCCTGAAGCTCACGATAATGCGCGATTGTCTCGCGGGTCGCCTGGGCCAGAGCATAATGATCATCTCCGACGACGAGCGGATCGAGCAGGATCGACGAGGATCCCAGCGGGTCGACCGCAGGGTACATGCCTTCGGCCGCCATCGCGCGCGACAAGAGCACATTGCTGTCGAGGTGGGCGGAGATCGCCGTCACCGCCGGATCGGTGAAATCGTCGGCGGGCACGTAGACGGCTTCGATCGCGGTCACCGACGCGCCCTCGACCGAGGCGATGCGCTCCTGCAGGGCTGCCACTTCGCTTGCCAGCGTCGGCTGATAGCCCACCCGCGACGGCATCCGGCCCAAGAGCCCCGACACCTCACTGCCGGCCTGGACGAAGCGGAAGACATTATCCATCAGCAGCAGCACGTTGCGCTTCTGCTCGTCCCGGAAATATTCAGCGATGGTGAGCGCGGTCAGCCCGACGCGCCAGCGCGCGCCAGGCGGCTCATTCATCTGGCCGAAGACGAGCGCGGTCTTGGCGATCACGCCCGACTGCCGCATGTCGGTCAGCAGCTCATGGCCCTCGCGCGAGCGCTCGCCGATGCCGGCGAACACTGCCACGCCCTCATAACGCGCGACCATGGCGTTGATCAGCTCCATCACGAGCACGGTCTTGCCGACGCCGGCGCCTCCGAACATCGCCGCCTTGCCACCCTGGGCGAGCGGGCTGAGCAGATCGAGAACCTTGATCCCCGTCTCGAACATCGCGGTCGCGGCGCTTTGCTGGTCGAGCGGCGGCGGCGCGCGGTGAATCGGCCGGCGCGGCACGTCTTTGCCAAGAGCCTCGCCACCATCGCCGACACCACCTGTCGTCGTCAGGAGCCGTCCGAGCACAGCGTCGCCGACGGGCACCATGATGGCCGCGCCGGTCGCCGCTACCTCTGCGCCGCGGGCAAGTCCGCTTGTCGTCTGGAGCGCAACCGCGCGTACGGTGCGCTCATCGATATGGCTCTGCACTTCTGCAACCAGCGTTGCGGCGCCGCCCGCGTCGACATGGAGCGCGTCGTTGACAGCTGGCAGTTTGCCCCCTTCAAAGTGCACATCGAGGACGGGACCCCGCACGGCGACGACATGCCCCGGTCGTTTTGAACCGACCGCTTTTGTAGGGATGAGAGGCCTCTGCATAGCTCCCTGCTAAGGCGCGTTCCGACAAGGGGGATATGCGTGAGAATACGGATATGAGGGCGGCCCGGTGTTATCCGCGTGCGCGTGCCGCAAGGAGGCGAAGGTTATTGCTAGTGGCCGGATTTGCCATCAACAGCTTATGACGTCAGGTTGGATCCGAGCGGTCGGGGCCCATCCAGACAGCAACAAGAGCGAACAGGCCGGCGGCTCCCGCTGCGATCCACAAACCCGCCAATCCGAGCGACGGATAAACAAGAGCGCCAGCAACCGCGCCTGTGACGAGTCCGAGCCACAGAAGAAAATAGGGCGTCCACGCCCACGGGCCGCCGCCGAACGGGATGCTCGCGATCCGCTGGCCAACTTTCACCAGCGTGCCAGTCATATAGGTCAGGCTGATATGGATCTCGCCATCACGCTCGAAGACTGCATTTTCCGCACCCATCGCCAGGCCCATCGCGATGATCGCGGGCCGCGTTTGGCTGGCCATGTCCAGGCTTGCCGCGATCGCCAGCAACAGTGCGACCAGCCCTAGCACGGCGGGCCGCCGCCGCGCCCTCACGAGCCGGCCTACGATCGATCCGATCGCGACGCCCGTGACGAACGTAGCGATCAGCGCCGCCGCGATGAGGGCACTCACCGAACCGTTGGCAAGACCGACGCCCAGACGCGTCGAATTGCCGCTCATGAAAGAGACGAAGAAGCCGCCGAGCGACAGGAAGCCGATCGCGTCGACATAGCCTGCGATCGCCGAGAGGCCAGCGGCCAGAAGCCGAACGCGTCGGTCGTATCTAGTCATCGCGTCAAAACGCTTCCGACCAGACCGCTTGCCGTAGTGTCTCGCCCGTCCCGTGCAACTAGCCTGGCCGACCGCGGATGGTTGTCGCCATGTCTGCAGATATGCGTGCTCATTCGCTCCAATCCGATCCGTAGGCGCGCTGCGTTGCCAAAGCCTGCTATACTTCCGTGCGCCCGATAATTTGCTCGACTTGCCGGTCGCGCGCAATCAGAGGATCAGTTTGCCGAGTAGGAACGGGAAATCGCTCGTTCACCGCACTAACTCCGATGCCGTCTCGTTTTCGAATGCCGATATCCGGTGGCCTAGCGCGCAGATCCGCAGCGGGAGGCGATCATCCGGACATCTCCCGAAAACGACAATGTCCAAGGTGCCCTTCAGGTAAACTTGTGTCCGATAACATTCCTTATCGGACACAGTGGACGGCGCGCGGGAAGGGTGCCAAATAGCTCCCAAAGGCATCCAGAGACGCGGCACCGATCTTGCAACACCCACATCCAGATGACGTCCCGCCCAACGGCACCGTCGAAACCGCTCTGCCGGCGCTCGTGCCGACCGACGGCATGCTCGCCGTCCTGCACGAGGATCTCGAACGTGCCGCAGCCTACAAGAAGGCGGCGCGCGCGGCCGCGACACACCGTGCTTATGCGTCCGATTGGACGATCTACACCGCATGGTGTGGGTCGCGCGGGCTTGCCCCGATGCCCGCACATCCCGAGCAGATTGCCGCGTTCGTCGCCAACCAGGCCGATGCCGGGTTCAAGCCGACCACCATCGACCGGCGCGTCGCCGCGATCGGCCATCATCACCGCGCGAGCCATCACCCGGCACCGAGCGCCCACCCCGAAGCCGGCGGCCTTCGCGAGGCGCTCGCCGGCATACGCAACGACAAGAAGATCAAGAAGACGCGCAAAAACGCCGCCGATGCCTCCGCGCTGCGCCATATGCTCGCCGAGATCGAGGGCGACGGGCTGCGCGCGCGGCGCGACCGCGCCCTGCTCGCGATCGGCATGGCCGCTGCACTGCGCCGCTCCGAGCTGGTCGCGCTGACGCTCGACAGCATCGGAATCCTCGAACAGGGCCTCGAACTCTATCTCGGCGCCACCAAGACCGATCAGGCGGGCGAAGGCGCGACGATCGCGATTCCCGAAGGCACGCGCATCCGCCCTAAAGCGCTGCTGCTTGACTGGATCGGCGCGGTCCGGGTGCTGGAAGCGGACGTGGTGCGGAACCCCGACGAGGAAGCCGCAACGCCGCTGTTCCGTCGGCTCACCCGTAGCGACCAGCTCACCGATGATCCCATGTCGGACAAGGCAGTGGCGCGCCTGGTCAAGCGTTGTGCCGCCGCGGCGGGTTATGACGCGAGCAAGTTCTCCGGGCATTCGCTGCGCGCAGGGTTCCTCACCGAAGCCGCCAGCCAGGGTGCGACCATCTTCAAGATGCAGGAGGTCAGCCGCCATAAGACGGTGCAGATCCTCTCTGAATATGTCCGCTCTGCCGATCGATTCCGCAACCATGCCGGCGCGGGGTTCCTGTGATCCTGCAATTTACGGACCTCCTCGAGAAAGCCGGGTTCGTGCCGGTCCAGGTCCGCCTCCTACGCCATCAGGCGAAGGCGCCCAACGGGCGCACGCCCTACATTCTCTGGCGTGATCAGCGGCAGAGCTTCGAGGAGTATCAGAGCGTTCAAACTGCCAGCAATCGCGCCGGCCTCGCCTCGCCGTTCTGGGCGAGCTTCATTTCACCGCCGGCGGGCGGGACACTCTTCGCCGGCATTTATTCGGCCGAACACGCCGGCGTCGCAGATCCAGTCTGGATCGATCCGCTCCATGGCGTACCGGGTGCCGGCCTCACCACGCGCAGCCTCGACAGATATAAGACCGCTCTGCTCCCGGAACTTGCCGACTATGCTGGACGATTGTGGGTCGAATGGGGTGCCGGCGCGCGAAGCTGGATCCAGCGCGCCGATCGCCAGAACAAGCCAATTGTCGAGCTCACCCGCGCATTCCGGGAAGACGCATTCCCCGGCTACACGCACTTCGTCACCAACGTGTCGGAGATTCATGGGTTGCCCGCGACCTGGGTGTCGGCGCTACGCGCCGCGCGCGGCGTCTATCTCCTGACCTCCGCAAAAACCCGGGAGCAATATGTCGGTTCAGCGACTGGGGATGCCGGCTTCTATGGTCGCTGGCTCAACTATGCGGCCGACGGGCACGGCGGCAACATCGGCCTCAAGAGCAGCGAGCCAAGCGACTATCAGGTCAGCATCCTTGAGGTGACCGGCTCGGCCGCGAGCCCTGAGGAGATCATTGCCATCGAACAATTGTGGAAGCGCAAGCTTCAGAGCCGTGAGATGGGGCTCAATCGAAACTAGCCGCGGCATCCCCCTGTCCCCTGCCGCTATGGATCTCGCTGTCGCTGGGCGATGGGCAGCTGCCCCGCGTGCAGAGGAAGCAATCTATTGCAGCGTCGTATCGGTGCCGATCGAGAGCGCGACAGCGTTGCGGATGGCCAACCAAGCCGATAGCTGCGCGTAATCCTCCTTCGCCGTCAGATCATCGATCTTGGCCTGAAGAAACGCAGCAACGCCATCGCCATGCTCGGCGATAAGCTCCCGAGCGGCGAGAAATGCAGTAGCATCGTCTTCGTCATGGCTCATATCATCATGATAGTTCAGCCCCGCGGGTCGCGATAGCTTCTACCGTAGTTCGCGCAGCGAGCACCGCGCCGAGAAGCTGCAAGCGGTATCGCCGTCCCACGGCACGTGCCCCTCAAGCGCGGTCCGCGCTTGCACGCGTGCATGCACACTGATATACCAAGGCGAACATGGAGAATTGCAGTGACTAGCTTGGCCCGCCGACAACAGCCTCCCATCACCATCCGCTCAGCTCGTGCGGCCGAGCTCTTGCGGCTCCTGGTCCGGCCAGGCCGCAGCCAGGCTGAGGTGATCGAGGAAGCGCTCGAGCAGCTGGCTACGCGCGGGCGAACCTTGGCCGACGCGCTGATGCCGAGGGCTGCAATGGACTTCGATTGGGAACCACCGCGGTCGACTTTGGCCGCTCTGACAGTCGATCTCGACGAATAATGTATCTTCTCGACACGAACGTCGTCTCGGAAAGCCGCAAGCTGGCGAGCGGCCGCATCGACTCGAGCGTCAAGGCATGGCTCACGTCCGTTGACCCGGGCTCGACCTTCCTGTCCGCTATGTCGGTCTTCGAGCTGGAACGCGGCGTTCTTCTTCAGGAGCGTCGTGACGCGGCGCAGGGGGCAATGCTCAGGCGTTGGATGAAAGAAACCGTCTTGCCGGCTTTCAGCGATCGTATCCTCCCGATGACCAGCGATGTGGCGGCGCGCTGCGCGCAGCTACATGTGCCCGATCCCCAAAGCGAGCGCGACAGTTGGATCGCGGCAACTGCCTTTGTCCATCACCTGACCGTCGTCACGCGGAACACAAGCGACTTCAAGGCAACGCGCGTCTCGGTCATCAATCCTTGGCTGTCGGCCCCAACGAATGAGTAACGAGCATCGTCCAGTCTTCAAGCCCGACTTTAGCAAACCTCGCCACCCGAGCCGAGCCAATGCGAACTGACATCAATCACCTTCCGGCAGCGAAGCAACGTGAGCTCGACCGCGTTGTCGAAATGCTGTTCCAGGGCTTCCGCGAAGCGACGCAAGACGCGAAGGGTCGCCGGAAATCGGCGCGGATCCTGAAGGTCATCTTGTTCGGATCCTATGCTCGCGGCGATTGGGTCGATGCGCCGCTCGACGCCAACCAGTTCAAATCCGACTACGATATCCTCGTCATCGTCAACCAGACCGAACTGGCCGATAGAACTGCCTATTGGGAGGAGACCGAGCAGCGGCTCGTTGATGCCTATCTCGTCGAGAAGGTCATCCGGACGCCCGTCAACTTCATCGTCCATTCGCTCCAGCAAGTGAACGACGGACTGGCCCACGGCCGGCTGATTTTCATGGAGATCGTCAAGGACGGCTCCCTCCTCTATCAGTCAGACGACAAGCCCTTGGCCACCGCCAAGCCGAAAACCCCGGAGCAGATCCTTCAAGTCTCGAAAGACTATTTCGAGGAATATATGGGACACTCCCAGAGCTTCTATCGAGGTTACCGGGACGCGCTCGGCCATAACGATTTGAAAAAGGCCGCCTTCGACCTCCATCAGGCTACTGAACCGCTTTACCAGTGCGTCCTGCTGGTTTTGACCCTCTATACCCCATACGACCACAACATCATCTTCCTCCGCTCGCTGGCCGAGGGGCTTGATCACAGCTTGTTTGACGTCTGGCCACGCGGCACACGGACTGAGCGAGCAACGTATCAAAAGCTCAAGGACGCCTATCGGAAGGCGCGCTACTCCAAGCATTATGAGATTTCGCGGGAGGAGCTGGATTGGCTGGGTGCGCGGGTGGAGGAGTTGGGCCGAAGGGTCCACGATATCTGCACCGCTAGAATTGCCGAACTCGAGAAGATGGTGGGGTAGCCGGGCGCTTTCAGGAGACGCACCGGTGCAAAACGGATGGCCAATCCCGGTCTGGGATGGCAATCTGACCCGCGTGATGAAAGGCGCGAAAATAACGGCCTTGGCGTTGGCCGTCGTGGCGGCAGCGTTCGCGCCGGCGACGTCCGTGGCCGCCCAGACCAGCGTCACGCGCGAAGCATGTGCGGCGAAACTTCGTGAGACCGGCGCCAGGTTCGAGGAAATGTCCGCGCTTATGACGGCCGAGGCAGATTATGCCGATGCGCATGGCGGAGAATTTACTCCCGAGATGACGCGGGACTTTATTGCTTGGTACGCAAAGAAACGTGGCCGTCCCGGTAGTGATTTGCCCGCGCTCCACGAAACGACTCTCACACCGGCGCAACGGGCGAGCAAGCAGGCGGCCGCCGACCGTTTCGCGCGGCAGCGCATGCAAGATCGTCAGGCGACGATGGCCACGCTTGAGCGGGATGCGAAGCAATTTTGCGCGAGGGTGAAAGACGGCCCGAATTAGCTCGGCCGGCGCGGAGCTGGTAGTGGTCGCTGAAATTCCGCCTAAGGCGGACCGCCACCATCGACCTGAGGTGAAACGATGAGGATTGGCGGAGAGCGCTCCGTCTGCCTGGTGGGCGGCCATCAAAGTCAAACTGACATTGGAAATCAGGCCGCCGGGCTTTACGCCTCCTCCGACCAGAGGAGCATTGCGATGAGATGGGTGGCGGGCACGCTGGCCGTGCTGGTATCGATAACCGCACCGAATATCGCGGCTGGCCAGGCGCCACCGTTGTGGGCGACCGTCCCGGAAGTTCCGGCGCTCCCGCGCCCCGAGCGCACCGGCTTCGTGGATCATGACGGCGCCAGGCTGTATTTCGCCGTGTTCAATCGCAACGGCGGGTCGCCGGTTCTTCTGCTCCATGGCGGCCTTGCGTCGTCGGAATCTTGGGGCTTTGCGGTGCCGCAGCTCGCGAAAACGCACGAAGTCATCGTGATGGACACGCGCGGCCACGGTCGGAGCACGATAGGCCCTGCGCCTCTGAGCTATCGACGGTTCGCCTCCGATGCGATCGTGGTGCTGGATGCGACTGGAGTGCGCAAGGCGTCGGTCGTTGGTTTAAGCGATGGCGGCGTCACCGGCTTGATCCTTGCCATCGATCATCCCGAGCGCGTGGACAGGCTTTTTGTCTGGGGAGCCAACTTCAACACCCACGCGGAGACGACGGTGCCTCCCGATCCGGCGATGAAGGGCATGGGCGCCGTGTTCATGGCCCGGATGGAGGCGCAGTATCGGGCGCTGTCTCCCACGCCCGATGGTTTCAAGGCACTTCGCGCAGCGCTTGCGGATCTCTATGAGAAGGAGCCGGATCTGGCTCCGGCCGAGTTGGGGGCCATAAGGGCCAGGACCGTCGTGGCCGACGGAGCGCACGAGCAATTCATTGCGGCGGCTCACACGGAGATGCTCGCCCATCTGATCCCGGGGGCGAAGCTCGTGATCCTGCCCGATGTCAGTCACGGAGGGCCGCAACAGGCCCCCGCCGCGTTTCACGCGGCTGTAACCGAACTTCTCGACCAGCCGGAATGAGCGGTCTCGCCAACGGGCCCTATTGTCCGACACGGCGGCTTCTGGGGCGACAGCAGGAATTCAAACTGAGCCACCACCGCCGAGCTGTGAGCACTTGCAACATGTCTGCCTGCTGTACATAATCGCGGGCATGGGTTCGTAACGCTGGCAACAACCCATAGGATTATCCTGCCAGGATCATTACGCCCGTCGGTGCACGTCGGGCGGCCGGAGCGGGTGCATCGCATCCCTCCAGGCATACCTTGCCTTATCGTCGGCACCGGTCGCCGGGGCCCGATGCTTGTCGGCCCGCGAGGTCAAGTGCACGAATGCCGCAGCCATCTAAAAGCCTCAGGCTCCCGCTTGAGCCCAGTCATCCTTCGCGTCCGCACATCCAACCGAACCAACGAAGACCGGAGCGCGCCTCCCCAGAGGACCTGGACGCAGTCTACCGCCGCGAGGGGCCAAAGCTCACGCGTTACTTCCGGAGCAGGGTCCGAGAGAATGACGAGGCAGCGGACCTCGTCCAGGAGGCTTTCGCCCGTCTCGCTGGGTTCATGGCCAGGAGTCCGCTGTCGCAGCCCGCGCCCTATCTGCAGCGAATTGCGCGCAACCTGCTGTTCGATCGCTCGAAGAGTCAGGAAAGGCGACTTGCGCCATTTCGGGTGCAATTTGGAGAGGGAGTCGATCCCGGGGTCGCGCCGGAACAGACGCTTCAGATCGAAGCTGGAGACGTGATGCGCGTCTATCGCCGCGCGCTCGGGGAACTGCCTGACAAGACGCGCGACGTCTTTCTACTTCATCGGGTCGAGGAACTCACTTACAAGGATATTGCGCATCGGCTGGGACTCAGCATCCCGACGGTCCAATATCACGTGGCGCGAGCCCTTTCCCATATCGACGCTGCTCTGGAGCGCGAATGACCTCCCAAGAAGATCCATTGCCGCCCGGCGGGCAGTTGCGGGATGAGGCGGCCGACTGGTTTGCCACGATGCGCGGCCCGGAGGCAGGCGCACGCCGCGAAGAGTTCGAAGCCTGGCTGGCGCGAGGTGCGCTCCACCGCTCGGCCTATAACAGAATCGCTGAGACCTTCAGCATCGGGAAGGGCCTCAGGGCGGGCGACCCGCCGGGAGACGGCGAGCCGGAGGCCATCCCAAATGAGGCGACGAAAGACAGGCGGCGGATATTGATCGCATTCGTAGCGACGGCGACGATCGCGGGCGTCTTGTCGCTCAGCATCACGCAGCGCCACGAGCACAGCGCAGATTCAATGGCAGTCGGGCGCCAGCCCGTCGTGGCCCGAAGCGCGCCGACCCAGTTGAGCACGCGTGTGGGCGAAATTAGGACATTCGCTCTGCAGGATGGCTCATCGGTCACCCTCGACACCGACAGCCTCCTTGCCGTCGCCTTCACGGGCCAGGAGCGAGGCTTACGGCTGATCCGAGGCCGCGGACGCTTCTCTGTCGCGCATGCCGCGCAACCCTTCGTCGTCCGCGCCGGAGGTGGCTCGGTAACCGCTCGGGGCACGCTCTTCGATGTCGGGCTCACTTCCGACGACAAGGTGCACGTGCATTTGCTGCGCGGAGTGGTCGAGGTCGTGGTGCCGACGCCGGCCCGGAGCGGAAGCCCTGCTACGCGCGTCAAGCGTCTGGTCCCGGGCGAGGAGATCAGCTTTGGACCACCGAGTCTCCCGGAGCAGGCCGCACCGGCCGCAGCGGCGGATGCCGACAATTGGCCGCAGAATGTTAGAGACTTCGACCATATCAGGCTCGCGGACCTCGTCGTTGAAGCAAATCGCTACTCCACGATGCCGATAATTCTCTCAACCACCGATCTGGCCGACTTGCGCATTTCAGGCACGTTCCGGCTCACGGACACGCATACCTTGGCTGACAATCTTGCCGTGATGCTCAGGCTGAGCGTGACCCAGACCGCTGACAGTATCACCCTGGCCCGCTCGTGCGGCGCCGACACCACAAAAAATTGCCGCACCTCCTCATAATCAGCCTTTCCCGATCGTGGATGCCCGAGCGGCTTGCCCAATCCCGGCGAGCGGAAGGGGGCATAGATGGTACAACGACATGGACGAATTCTTCTCGGGGCAGTCGGGCTAGCGGCCATCGCAATGTCCTCTCCAGCAACGGCTGGATCGGAGCAGCGGCGGGAATATCATCTCGAGGCACAAGATCTAGGTACCGCGCTCCGGGCGATCGGCCGGACATCCGGACGCGAAGTCATCTTCGAATCTGCCCTCGTGGACGGCAAGCGTGCGCCCAAAATCGACGGCAGCTTCACACCGAATGAGGCCATCGAGGCCCTTCTCAAAGAGAGCGGCCTTGTTGCTACCTATCGCAACGGGGCGATCTTGATCCGGGGGCGATCGGAGCCGTCGGACACGGAGCTAGCCGGTTCGACGGTGAGGAGCGGAGACGTCAGCCTCTCGAACGATATCCTGGTTACGGGTTCCCGCATTCGTGGCGCACAATCACCCTCGCCAACATTGACTATCTCTCACGAGGACATGCTTAACGCCGGTCAAAATACGTTGGCCGACGCGATAAGGGCGCTTCCACAGGCTTCCGGCGCGGGCCAGAACCCCGGCATCGGCCAGAACGTCCCAGAAAGTGTGGGTAGTTACCTCGGCGGTGCTTCCTCAATCAATCTTCGCGGTCTCGGTTCAGATGCGACACTGACCTTGCTTAACGGGCACCGACTGTCGTTCAACGGCGCCGCACAGGCGATAGACATTTCGGCGATACCGCTCGCGGCAGTCGATCGAGTTGAGATTGTCACCGATGGAGCCTCCGCGCTCTATGGCTCCGATGCCGTAGCGGGCGTGGCAAACATCATTCTTAAGCGCGACTATAGCGGTTTGGATAGCACCGCGCGCTTCGGGGCATCGACCGATGGAGGCAATGAACAGCAACAATACAGCCTCGTCGGTGGAAAGACATGGGGGTCAGGCGGCCTCATGGCATCATATGACTTTGAAAAGGACACCCCTGTTCTGGCCCGCCAACGAGACTATGCCGCTGCCCGCTCGCCGGGCCTTTTCCTTTATCCTGCACTCAAACATCACAGCGCAACGCTGAGCGCGCACCAGACCCTGGCCCCTGGACTAACCTTATCGGTCGATGGGCTTTTCAACGAGCGCTGGACTGACCGTACGTATGCCCTGTCTGCCGCTGGCAACTACCTCGTGCGTGGCAATCGTACTCTTTACACAAGCAAGTCATTCACGATCGCCCCCAGCCTAACCTACGAATTGTGGAGAGACTGGGAGGTATCGATCTCCGGAGTTTATGGCGAGGACCGTACCGTATTCAACTCGACAGGCTATACCAACGGGGCAGTCAGTTCCCATACCCGCTCTTGCTATTGTAATCATGCTGAAGGTACTGAATTGCTCGCGCGAGGAAGTATTTTCAACCTGCCCGGCGGTTCGGTAAAGGCCGCTATCGGCGCCGGCTATCGCGAGAACGGCCTTGCCTCGCGCGATCTTATCTCTCCATCCTCGCAAGATATAGATGCAACCCAACGCGATGCGTACGGCTTTGCCGAGATAACCCTACCGATCATCACCGGAGAAAACGGCTTGCCGTTTGCGCGTCGCCTAATTTTGAGCGGCGCCGTCAGGTATGAGGATTACAAACGCATTGATACCGTGTTCACTCCGAAGGTCGGCGCAATATACTCGCCGACGTCGGACATCGACCTAAAGGTGTCGTGGGGAAAATCCTTCAAGGCCCCAACACTGTACCAACTCTTCAGCGTAAAAGGGGCGTCGGTCTACGATATACCAGTTTTTGGGGGTACCGGTTTCAAGCCGGGAACCGTTGGCCTCTACTCGGGAGGCGGAAATCCGGACCTGAAGCCCGAGCGTGCAACTAGCTGGACCGCCACGCTCTCAGCCCATCCGCGCTCGGTGCCCGGCCTGTCCGCAGATTTGACCTATTTCTCCGTCGACTACCGTGACCGGATCGTGACCCCCGTCACCTATATCACGCAGGCGCTCAGCAACCCGATCTATGCAGATCTAATCACCCTCAATCCCACCGGCGCCGATATCGTCTCAGCTCTCAATGGCGCGCAATTTTTCAACAACTCGAGCGGCGCGTTCGATCCCGCAAAGGTCGGCGCGATAATTCACAGCCAGTATACTAACGCCACCCGCCAACACATCAGTGGCATCGATCTTAGCCTACGATACAGGGCTTGGGATGGTCCGCTCGGCTCGGTGACATTGTCCGGGAACGGCAGCTACATCCGAAGTCGGCAAACACTCAGCGCCCTTCAGCCCGAGGTGCCTCTCGCCGGAACGCTGTTCAATCCCCCTCACTTCCGCGGCCGCGCTGGCGTCATCTGGCAGACAGAACAGGTGACAATTTCGCCATTCATCAATTACATTGGCGGCGTCGATGATCAGCGGAATGCGGCAGAGTATCGCGTCGGGTCGATGACCACCCTTGATCTTACCGGCCGCGTTCGTCTGAAGCCGGCGTCACGCTTGCTGAGCGGCATCGATCTGACATTGTCGGCCCAGAATCTGTTAAACAACAAGCCCTCTGTTATCACGACGACACAGGTAAGTCAGGCGCCCTACGACTCTGCGAACTACTCGCCTGCAGGCCGCTTCATCAGCTTCACCATTTCGAAATCGTGGTGAACAGTGTCGCGATGCAAGAATGGGCATAGCCCAGCCGTAGCGTGGGCTTGCGCTCTCGCGTTACTCACCCTCTCATTTGCGGGCGGACCAGCTGCAGCATCGGAGATATGTGCCGGCATAATTGCGGGCCCGGGCGTTTCAACGTTCCCAATGCGAGACATCACAACACGGGACCTCATTGGCTTACGAGACATCGGCCCGATCGCCGGCGCCGGAGAGAGCCCGTTGGCGATTTCCCCTGACGGACACGAAGTTGCGTTCGTTCTCACGCGCGGCGATCCGGATGCAAACGACTATTGCCAGGCGCTCGTCGTCATAGACTTACGCCGAGGGGCGGTGCCACGTTTGGTCGACACGGGACGCGGAATCATCCTCACCACCCCCATAGTCCGGGGACTCCGGTCGACGAGCGGCTCCGTGATCGCCAATACTCCGCGCTGGTCACCTGATGGACGCTCGCTAGCCTATCTCAGATTGGAAGAAGGAATCGTCCAGGCGAGGACCGTATCGCTCCCCGACAAACATGCGGTCACCGTTACACAATCAACAACGAATGTCCGGCGCATTGCGTGGTCAGCCGACGGGCGGCGGTTGTTGTTTGCAAACGAGCCGGCGTTAGTCGGGGCCGTTGCAGCGCAAGAGCGCGAGAGCTTGGGCGGCTTCCTGTATGATGACAAATTCGTTCCGAGCGCCCGCAACCGCCCATCTCTTGAAGGGTCGATCCCGCTTGCGTTCCAAGCAATCGAACTGGCCATAGGTAAACTTGTCCCGTTGACTGAATCGGATCGGCGCGTCTTCGATCCGAAAGCGAGCAGCGTATTGCCTGAGGGCGCACGTCTGTCGGCGGAGTGGCCATTTGGGCCGACCGCTTGGACGATCAAGCGCGATCAGAACAATTATGTCGGAAAGGTAGATCTTTGGGCAAGACTGGCCGATGGCACCAGCGCCAAATGCAATGACCCCGCTTGCATCAGTGGTTTGCGCGGGATCGAGGCAATGTGGTGGGTCGATGGCGGGCGGACGCTCCTCTTCCTACGTCGTGGTGGTTGGGGCGATAGCCAGAACTCCCTTTACCGATGGACTCCGCGTGGGCGGGTCAGCCGCGCACTTGTCACCGATGATCTTCTGTCGGGCTGTCGATTGGCCGGTCCTGCTCTTGTTTGCCTGCGGGAAGCCTCTTCCCGGCCGCGCCAAATTGTTCTTATCGATATCCATACCGGCAAAACAACACCCCTATTTGATCCTAACCCAGAGTTCTCGAGCTTGCGGCTCGGGTCAGTAACGCGACTCCGATGGCGGAACGCGTTTGGTCTGGAGAGCTTTGGAGACCTGGTCGTCCCTTTCGGACACCGACCAGGCGAGCGCTTACCCATGATCGTGGTGCAGTATATCTCTCGCGGATTTCTACGCGGGGGTGTGGGCGACGAATACCCGATCTTCCCGCTCGCGGCCGAGGGGTTTGCGGTGCTCAGCCTCCAGCGCCCCCCAGATTTTTACGAAACGGTCAAAGACGGATCGCTTCGATCGATACGCGACGCTCAAGTGGCCGACCAGCGAGAATGGCAGGACCGACGAAGTGTTCATTCCTCTTTGCTTGGCGGTGTTGCGATAGCCGTGTCGCGAGGAATCGCCGACCCGCGAAAGCTCGCCATAACCGGATCGAGCGACGGCGCCGCTACCGTCCAATTCGCCCTCGTGAATGCGCCCGGGCTCTTCGCAGCCGCGGCTGTGTCCTCGGGATTCATGGAGCCACTTAGCACCCAGGTATTTGGTGGCCAGGCTTGGGCCGCCCAGTTAGTGGATCTTGGCTATCCGACCCTTGAGACAGGACAGAGCGCCTTCTGG
The DNA here is from genome assembly GCF_001717955.1 of Sphingomonas panacis. Taxonomy (NCBI): domain Bacteria; kingdom Pseudomonadati; phylum Pseudomonadota; class Alphaproteobacteria; order Sphingomonadales; family Sphingomonadaceae; genus Sphingomonas; species Sphingomonas panacis. Next base: position 301,364 of record NZ_CP014169.1, on the reverse strand, counting down.
CAACCGATGTCCGTTGGGATGCACGCGGATAGCATCAACTCACCTATCCTTTTCCAGGTCGCCGATGATGAATATCTGCTGGCCCTCGAGTCATACTCGCTGCTCAAGGCTCACAGACGAAGTACCGAGCTTTATGTATTCCCGAATGAATATCACATAAAATGGCAACCGGCGCACAGGTTTTCGATCTACAATCGAAACGTAGATTGGTTTCGCTACTGGCTACTAGGACATGTGGACGCAGACCCGAGTAAGGATCGACAATATGCGCGGTGGCGGTCCCTTTCGTCGACGGTGGCGCCCACACCTCTGTCGACACCCTAGCACAACGCTCGCAGCCACGCCTCGGCATCCAAAAGCGTCAGCAGCCGATATTGTGTAATGCGGCTTTGGTCTCCCTTTACGGAAAGCCCGGCCCGAACGTCGTCGACATCGATTAGGCCTCTTTGGGCCAAAACACCATCCAGCAGGAGCGTCGAGATCTCGGCACGGCGCTGATTGAAGACGCGCAATACGAAACCGTCGGGCCCACCCTTTGTCGTGCGCTCGGCGATAGACCGTGGCAGCATATCTGCGAATGCCCGCCGTGCTATCGACCGATTTCGACTGCCGAGGCACCAATGCCAAGTCGATACTCGGAGACAAGCTTCAACGACGGGCTGGGACATGAGCGGAGATATGACCGGATAATTCAGCTCTCGCCTAAACCCCTCGAGATGATTCTGGACGCGAAGCAGGTATGCAATGTGCGCTGCCTTTCCCGGAAGTGCATTCTTCGGCCCATCCAGCCAGGGATGATCAATGGTCATTGCTGCGAAATTAATCGCAGACTTCGACAAGAACATTTTGTTGAGTCGCCACGGATATCGTCGCGGTCTGATCCAGGCCCTATGGGCACCCAGAGCCGCAACGCGCAGAACGCTTGTTTCGGCCATCTTTGCGACTTCGCAGATCGTTCGCCATGGTCCGGAGCCTAAGCCTTCGACCAATATCCTATCTGCAACTGGGAGGACCGACTGCTGATAACAGAATACGCTGTCGCCGCCGTTGCCAGTAAAGAAGGCATCCGCCTCGGCCGCCCGGGCGACATCCAGTGACACGCGATCAACAGACTGCGCGAACGCGCGAGCGACGGGACGTGGCAGATGGCTGGCATCGCTACGTGCCAAGTCGACGTCAGCGACTTCGAGCATCCGCTCCTCGAGCGGAACTTTGAGGGCACGAGCTAACTCGCGCGCGTAGAATCGCTCGTCGCCGGCAGACTCTTCGGTCGCGAGTGTGAGGCAGGTCAGCGTGCCGTGCGCTTTGGCGGCGCAGCAACCAACGATCGAGGAATCCAGTCCACCCGAGACCCCGAGAACGATGTGACCATAGCAAGAAGCCCAGCCGCGGACTGCCAACATCGTCGCTTGCCGAACACGCTCGCTGGCTTCCTCTGGCAGCTCGTATGCAACGTGCTGCGCGGCAAAGTCCCAGGGCGACCATCGGGGAACCTGCACTAGCGAGCGGGCATTCACACTCAGCTCATGTCCCTGAAGAACCTCGCGGAGGCCACATAGGCAAGTTCGTGTCGTCCGAAGGTCAGGCGCTAAAAGATGTCGGATGACCCCGACAAAGTCGATATCCGCAGTGAAATGGCCCGAAACCCTCAGTAGGTTGACGTCAGAAGCAACCAACGTAAAATCATCCGCTCTTACGTAATAGGCAGGCATCGCACCAGAAGGGTCGCGAAAGACTGAAATGCTATCCCATTCCGACCCAGGGAACACTGCGACATAGCCTCCCCAGAAACGTTCGATGAGATGTCGGCCTCGCGTCGCAAGAAGGGCAATCTGATCGTCCTTGGAAAAAGCCTGAACACGGCCCTCGCAACGGTCTCGCCCAAAAACATGCCCAACTATCGCACCGGACTCCTCTCCGCTCTCGGCTACAAGAACGTCCTGGTCGGCCAGCACAGCAATTCGCGAGCGAGTAAACCGGATCGGCAGGGCCGTATCTGACGCTGCTGCCGTAGCCACCGCGGGGAGGTCGGAGCGATCACTGATGATCATGAGGAACCGGGTGCGCATCACAACACAAAGATCGGGACAAAGTCCCTGACCCTATCAAGTTGGTCGTTCAAGATGACGGAACGTTGTTGAATCCAACAGTGTGCGCCAAATGGCCCGCTCCGAACCCCGATCACCAGATTGAAGTCGCAACCCGCTCGAGCAAGGGTCCTCGCCATAGCAATTGAGCGTACAAGGCACTGACCTTGAGGGGTGAATAAGAGGTCGACCGTAGCAAAGGACGCAATCACCGATGAGATCGCTTCAGGTCGGACCAAGCTGTCCGATCGCCGCCTCGCGCGCGATAGGCGCTCCAAAACCGCTGCAAGGCCAACCCGACGCAACTCAATCCGAGCTGCAAAGAGTTCGAATATCGCTCTGAGGATTCGAAACGCGCCCGGTCGTCCTAGAGGTTCCGACCACGAGCACGCGAGCGATGGGGCAAGTTGGGGCGCAATCTCCATTGATCCGTTGGATGGTTGAATGATTCCCTGTGATTGGAGGAAATCGATATCCGCTGCCGGTATCTCCTGGCCACGGCTGAGCTTGACGAAGCTCTCGGCGCGGCCTCCGCTCAACGTAAAGTAGCGATCGCCCATCCTGTTAAGGAAGAACGGCTGTTGTCCTATTAGGCAAAAGGATATTCCTGGCCCTAGTGCGAAATTCATCCGCGTCGCCTCGGCCTTGTGGCGCGCGACTGATAATCGCGCGCCACTTCCCATCAGTCGTCGGAGAGGCCGCCTTGGAGGCGCTGGTGGGCCATGTCGATGTCGTTGCCATCGTTGCCCTTCGTCTCGACGCGGGCATCGCCGAGATCGATCAGATCGCCCTCAAGACGCTCGTCATTGCGCTGCATGATACGCTCCTTCGTATAACCGCGAGAATCCGCGGCAGATCCAAATTACACTGAGTTTGGGCCTGCATGACGGACGTATATGTCCCGTTCCGGCAGCGATTTCACCAGCAGCGTCTAACATGGCACCGAAACCGGCGGCCGCGCTAACTTTAGCTGCGGCAAGCTCACGGATCTTGGCGTGCCTTCTACGAAGTGATCGCCGCAATGATCTGCGCAGCATGCTCGATCCGACGACGGTGATAGTACATTATTTTCCTTCGAACGTTCTTTTGAACATTGAAACGCCCCAAAGCCAGGAGCCGGGATGTCTCCAATGTGGTATCTGCGAAAAGTTCGATCTCGGCCATTCGGAAGCCCTGCAACCGCTCATTTGCGTTTCGAATCCGTTCGGAGAATTCGGCGTTTCCCGTGGCGTCGCCGATGGCTTGGAAGATTTGCGCTATGAGTGCGACTTGGTCAATCGGAGCCGCCGCCGTTCGCGTGCGTAGCGGCTCCAATGCACGCACCACAACGGGCTCACGAACAACATGAAGTGCCGCGAGAAGGTGCTGGGCATTCCAGAAGTAAAGATCCCGCAGTCGTTCGGCGTCGAGAAGGCAGAAACGATATCCCCCTTCCTCCCGATGCTCCACCAGACCCTCCCCAACTAGCCTCCCAAGGACCTCGCGAACGGGCGTCTGGCTGGCACCATAGCGCTTCGCAAGGCTTGAGATTTCGAGACGGGCGCCAGCCGCAAACTCACCCCGAACCAGGGTGGCCTTAATCGCCCTATAAACACGCTCTTGTGTCGCGGCGTCGCTCGTCACGAGCACACCCTGGGTTCGAAATCTGGACTGATTGCAGGTGCTTTGGGCCACGCTGGTTCAGATCCAAGGTACGATGTCGGACCCCACTCCCCGACGTCGTCAACCTTGCGAGGAAGCTCCACTTGTCGTAAACTGCGGGGTGTATGGAGCGTTTGGCGATGTACGACTTGAGGACCTATATGGCGACTAAGGATCTGCCTGGCGGTCCTTTTTATGTCCCAGAAGAACACTTGGCACATGATAGCATGGCCGAGCGCCCTGATGATCGTCCTTTGACCGTCGGCCAAGCTGTTGGCGGCGTGATCTCGTTGGTACTGCTCGTTGCGACGGGCGCGTATCTTTTCGTCGCCCTGTGAATCTGCGGTCACTTGCGCAACTCGGGATCGTTGAAGAAACCGCGGTTGTGATCCCTCGAGACTTCCGACTGTAGGTCAACAGTCGCCTGCGCGCGAGTTGTTCGCGCAGCTTCAGCGACCGCCCTATCGTCATCAAGCTTTCCGCGGCCCTCCTCTATGATTTTGGCGGCGGCACCGGGATCACCGCCTGGACCGCCACGGCCGACCCTCTCGACACCGTGCGGATGATACGACGAGCGTACGGCAGCGGCGCCTCCGACGTCAGCGCGATGCACGTCGACGAGCGATGGCTCCGTCACGTTGCCCCGAATCTCATCCCACAGAGCCTCGCGTTTCTCCTGCGACCATTGCTGAATCAACGCCTGCCGCACTGCTCGTTGATGGTCGGTCAAGCTGGTTGCCCATAGCTCCGGCGCATCCATATTGGGATGCAACGCCTGTTGCTGCCGATACCACTGAGCAAGATCCTGGCTCATATTCTCGCTGAGCTGCATTCCGTGCGATTCCGCAAAGCTCGCGTCCCGGGATAGCGACTGAGAGAGCTCCTCCATTCGGCGTGCGGCCTCGGAGTAGGACTGCGCCTTCGCAAGCGCATCCTCGGTACCTTGCGACGACGACGAGCTGGACGATGCTCGGCTGAAGACGCCTGAGCGATCATAAGTGGCGTCGGAGGTGGACGCGCCACTGCCGCTGGAATGTTCATCTCGAACGCCGCTTGACGACGAGCTCGCGCTGTCAGTCGAGCGAGTTTCTTCTGTTCCATACCGCAGACCGTCAGTCTGTTGGCCGGTCCTGCTCACACCCACACTGCCATTGCCACTCGGAAGGAGGCTGCCGAGCCCACCCCTTCCACCGGGAGCTCGCCTTCCTGAACCGCTGCCGGACCCTACGCTAAGCGACCCAGTGATCTGGTCGTTGGTTGCTGCACCGCGATCATGCCCTTGGGAAATTCGCTGCCCTTGGCTGGTCGAAGATCGCTCCTCTAGCCCCTGCGAACTGGATCCGGTCGTCCTGTCGAACTGCTCCACATTTGTGTTCGTCGATCTCCCGCTTCCGGATTCGAAGCCCGACGAGCGTTCCGATGACGTGCCGAAGGCGCTGCGGTTCGTATGTGTGCTGGTGAGGATCTCTTGCGCCGCGTTTTCCCATGCCATCGCCTGGCGGTGCGCCCAGCTCGCCATCTGGCGCCACTCGGCCACTGTCCCGCTGTTCATCGTCGGCGTGAATCCGAGCCGCGAGATCGCGCCGCCCATATCGATGACGTCCTGACCGTTGCCAAATCCGGACACCACCGCACCATTATCCTGACGCCACCCGACGCTGGTTGCCCCGCCCATGAAGCTCGGGGCCGTCGACCACTGGTCGCTCTGCCGCATGTTCGAGGTGGCGTTTGCCCAGCTGACGTTGCCGTAGGAGTAGTTGCCGGTAGTCTGCTCGAGGGCCGCCGCCTCGGCCGCGTTCTGGGCTGGTGCGAGCATCGAGGTTGCCTGACCTGCAATCGACATGGCCCCGCGCGCCAAGCCGGCCGCGAGAAACGGAATGCTCATCAGCATGAAGCCGGCGATCGTCGCGGTCTCACCGTTGACGGCGGCAATCCCGGCGTACGAGCCAAGGGTGACCCCTCCGGCCGCCACGCCGTTTGCCGCCGCCTCCGCCCGAGTCATGCAGATCATGTGGAGGATGACGTAGAGCGGCCCCCATGCGGCAAGGTAGAAAAACCCCATCGCATATCCCTTGAGCGTGCCGAGCCCGGTTTGTGGCATCAGAAACAGGGGAAAAATCACGGGGAACATCGCGAAGAACACGACGGTCAGGACGATGTTCAGGATCGGCACCCACGCCATCGCTTGCTGGGCTATCGAGTTATATGTGTTCCGCGCCTGGATATCGGCGCGGGTCTGCGCAAACGTATCGATCGTCGCGGCGCCAGAGCCACCCGCCATGCTGTTGCGCGCCTGCATGAACGCGTTGATCGCCGTGTTCTGCCGCATCGAGTCCGAATAGCTGCTGCCCGAGCCAGTGAACGCCGCGTTGGCGATCGGCAAGTCGTGCTTCAGCTTGTCAGCCGCCAGCGTGTTGCTCAGCTTCGGATAGAGCTCTTTGCCCCACAGCGGCGTGTTGGCTTCGATCATCGGCGCCCATTGCGCATCGAGCATCTGATAGGCTTGCCGGCAGGTGACGATCGAGCTGTTGACCGTCCCGTCGCCCTGTCGCTCAAGCCACTCCTGGGAGCGCGCCTCCGAACCAGGACCGATGTCTGCCCATAGGTCCTTCGACTGGGCGAGGTTCGTCAGGGATTTCTGGTACAGCATGACGTCGCCGAACAGGCACCTCTTGAAATGCTCCTCGAGGTTCGTCGAAAACTCCGCGTCTCGAACGACGAAGTTGCGCGTCGCGTCGAACAGGCGCGCGCCGTAGACCATGCCGTTCGTCGTATAATTGAGCTCGCCCGGCATCACGAAGACCGTTTCGGCCGTCCGGGTCAGCCAGTCGCCAATCTGGGTCGTGAAGCTTGCGAGAACGCCCAGCCCGAGCGGAACGTTGGCGACCGTCGCCGGCGCGAGCGACGGATTGATCCGGTCGGTGACCTTGATGTCGATCGTCGGCACCATGAGGCAGAGATAGATCAGCGTCGATTGGAGGAACCAGTTGAACCACACGCGAAAGTTGAGCGTGAAGGCGACCACCAGCAGGGAGTAGATCAGGCCCATGACCATCACGACGCGGAGGAGCGAGCGATAGCCCCCTCCCCCGGACCAGGCCGCGACGGCGTTGAAGGTGTTGACGAGATACTCGCCGCCGCCGACCGTGAAGACCTCCAACATCGCCTGGGCCCCCTACCCGCTTACATGAGCCCCTGCGCGTTCAGCCCGCGCGAGAAGTTGAGCGCGGACGACATGCCGGGCGTCATCGAATTCTGCAGGGTGGACTCGAGCATGATGCTGCGGTTGATGATCTGCATCGTCACCTGCAGCTTGTTGTTGAGCTTGACGTCTCGCTGCGAGAATTTCTGCCGGGTAGCCGCGATCTGCTGCTTCCACTGCGTCGCCGTCGCCTGATCAAACGTCTGGTAGTGGGTCTGCGCCTGCTCGACGCGGTCGAGCATGTTGTCCAACATCGCGGCCAGCAGATCCACCGCCACGATTTCGGAGAGAGTCTCGATCTCGCCGTCGGTCAGCGCGTAGTGCGCATAGGCCTGGACCGCCAAGATCTTGTAGATCGGTACCGTGGCGATGTTGAGCAGCTGTTTCTCGGCGGCATCGAGGGCGGTGTCCGATCGGATCTTGCCGCTCATCGACTTGATCATGGCGGCGATCCGCGGCCGCAGCGCTGACGATGCCGGCACGGTCAGCGTCTGCTCGCCGACATCGTAGCAGTCGGCATCGTTGCACTTTAGCATCTTCACGGCAGGCGCATCGGCCGTCCCGTCCAGCAGCGCGGTCACCACCGCGTCCTCCGCCGGGCCAAACATCACGACCTTGCCGCCAACGGAGGGGTCGGTCGACGGCGTCGTGACCACCGTCCCCACCAGTGTCATGATGTATTCGGAGAAGGACTGGTCGAACGCTCCAAATTTGGCCGACTTTTTCAACGCTTCCCAGGTGTAGTTGTGCGGCTCGCCGACAAGCTGGTCCTTCATGCTGCCATCGGTGTTGCCGGCGATCGTCGCATCGCGCTTGTTGCCGTTGTTGCAGCCCTGTCTCGACGCCGCCCAGTCGGAGAAGACCCCCTGGCTGTTGCCGACCGCCTCGCAGATCGTCGAGCGCGTGGAGTCCATCTGCGGCCAGATGCCGCCGACGAGCGCCTGCGCGGTCTCGCAGCTCGAGATGTTCATCTGGTTGAGGAGCTGCGCCTTCTGGCTGAACTCATCCATGACCTTGCCGATCTCCGGCGACACGGAGTCGATCGCGAGCTTGAAAGCGAAACCGAGCGCGTTGTTGGCCGTCGCCTTCAGCATCGCGACGATCTCGGAGGCATTGATGAAGGAGAAGCTGCCGCTGAACAGGTCAATACCGCCACAGCCGGCGCGCGCGCTCGGCAGCTGGAGATTGAAGGGCGAGACGCTTTTCTGCGGGAAGCGCGTCCAGACATTGCCGAGCGAATAGTAACCCGCCGACTGACCCTGGAACGCGGTCGGACCAGTGACGTTGGCGGCGCCGCCGGCGTCGTTGAAGAAGCTGTTCATCTGGCCGGCTACGTCGGCGCGGGCCACGCCGACCAATGCGAAGTGGACGGCGGCGACGATGCTGAAGCTGGCTGCCGCGCGCCGGCCGAGGCGGCGTAATCTCGTCTGGTTGCGTGCCATCAGTAGTCGCTCCCCACCTTGGTGTTGGTCAGCATGAAGATCCGATCCATGATCTCGTCAGCGCTGAGCACGCCGTATCCGACCGGGATCGTCCGCCGCGTCTGGGTGTCGAACAGGACGAGTGCTGGCGTCTCGTTGCCGGGCACGCCCATGCGCGACCGCTGCCCGGAATCGACGACATAGTTGGGGAAGTCCTTGCTCGGGCCGCCATCCATGGAGACGGCCATCACCGACATTCGATGGCTGTCGGTGACCGAGCGGAGGATCGGCGCGAACACCTCGCAGGCGCCGCAGCTCTGCGCGTAAAAATAGAATAGCCCGTAGCGCTGTCCGAGGTTCGTGAGCACCGCGTCACGATCAGCCTTGCGATTGTCGAGCCACAACCTCTTGCCGACGGTCGAAACCGGCCGCTGCAGCGTGTAGTCGAGGTCGGGGTTCTGCCAGAGCGCCCGCTGCCACGTGTCGGAAAAGGTCGATGCGCGATCGAGCTGCTCGCGCTGGAAGCGGACATAGGCAATCACGTTCGCTTCGGTCGGCTCAAGGATGGCCCGCGCTTTCAGCTCGTCGAGCTGCTTGCTGATCGCCGCGATCCGGTCGGCGGCGCTCACCTGCGGTTCCGGCCCGATGGCCGGCGTGCTTTCGGCCGGCCTTGGCTTCGCGCAATAGAACCACTGGCCGAGCTTGCGCTCGCCGCAATAGAAATCATCCGGCACGTCATGCTCGATCGCATCGCGTGCGGGCCCAGCGTCCTGGGTCCAGCCCGGCGTCGCAGCGCCGAGCTGCGACAAGGCCAGCAGGAACATCGAGAGCCTAGCGTTTCGTAACATCTTCTACCGTCCTTTCGTCGTCAGCTCGGGTTTGCGCGGAAGGGTTGAGGCTGGAAGGAAGGGACGGCCGTCCGGTCCAAAGGGCGAGGTGAAGGCAACAGTCGAAGCCTTCTGCTGCGTGAGATCGGCTGCAGGCCGGAATCGATCGCGTGGCAGGCGGTGCCGGCGCCGTCTGGAGCATCATGAGCGCGAGCAGCATCGGGGCCTCAAAGATTACCATTGTCCAACTCCCCTTTGGTGAGCCTCAGCACCGACATCATCAGCGCGACGTCGATCAGGCGCGTCCCTTGGTCGAGCATCCGAATGACCCCATTCATCAGATGACTCGCGACCCGGCGGCCGTCCTGCGTGGCCATCAGCCGCCCGCCGATCATGACCAGCCAGCCACGTTCGACCATGTTCGTCACCGCTCCAGCGATGTCATCGGGACCCACCACGCTTTCGAACCAGCGGCCCAGGATATTCGAGAGCACGTCGGCCCCGATCGGCTGCGCCGCCCGATAGACCGCGATGAAGATCGCCAGCTCGACGACCGTCATGGCCCAATCGAAGGCTGGACCGCCGCCCGTCATGCGCGGATCATTGGCGGTGGAGATCATAATAGGCCTGAATCTTGTCCTGGATGTCGGACATGGTCTGGACTTCGTCGGGCAGTTTCGCCGCGTCCATGAAGTCCGAGTACACCTCGGTGAAATCCATCTTGGACAGATCGAGCGAGGCAAATTCCTCGATCGTGAAACCCTGACATTGCTCCTTCTTGGCGCTTCCCCAGGGCTTGTTCAGCTGCACCCGGCCCTGCTCCTGGAGGATGCGCGACAGCTTGCTTTCGAAGCAGCAATAAGCGGTACGCTTGGTCGAGCAGATGCCCAGGAAACTCGATGAGCAGTAGGTGCCGACATTGTGGCAAAAGCCCATCCGATCCTTGATATCGAGCTTCATTTCGTCCTGAGAACAGGAGAACAATACGAGGAAGGGTGTGGCAAAAGCGGCGATCGCCAGGGGGCCTCCGGCCAACGCCGCGGCGCCGGCCGCCACGGGGACGGCTCCTGAGACCTTGCCGGCACAGCAGTTGACCAGCCCGAAGACCGGCTTGTGGCAGGTTTCGCGTGTGCCACTAAATACCTTCAGGTCGGCTTCGTTGAATTCCTTGCCGGCCTGGTCGAGCGCGTGCAGGCCGACCAGCGCATCCTTGAACTCGGTCGAGGCCTCACGCACGATCGGCTCGCAGTCGCCGTTGATGCAATAGACGTCGTTGCCGCAGATATACTGCTTGTCAGTGGCCGGAGCGTCGTCGGGCGTGGGACAGCGATAGACCTTTTGGCTGACCTTGCATGGGCCGTCCGGCGGATCGTCCAGGCACTCATCGCGCAGGTAGGTACATTGGCGGTTGTTCTCGAGATCGGTGCAGTCATTCGCCTGGCTGAACTGGTGGCAGCTGTAAGTGCGTTCCCAGTTCCAGCAGGCGCGCGTTACCTCGACGCCGTTTATTGTTCTGGTCGTCGGTTCCTGATCGACACAGGTTTCGGACGCGAGTTCGCACGTCTGTCCGGCGGTGGCAGCGTCGCACATTGTCTCATCGCGACGCTCGTTGATGACTTGGCCGACAGTCTCGACGGTATAAGGCCGGGCAACCGCCGCGCTGTCGCATTCATAGGTGATGACCTCGCCTTCCTCGATGTCAGGTTCCGTGCAGAAGCGCGGATTTCCCTGCCGGCAGACATCGTAGTATACCGTCTGCCGCGAGCGCTCGCGGCATACTCCGCTCTGCACCGGCGCATTGAATGTCGGGACGCAGCGCCGGTCTCGATTGTCGCCGCCTTGGGCGGCCGTCCGCGACCAGTTCTCGCAGGTATAGATATATTTGTCGGTACCTGGCGTGGCGTCGACAACAAGCGGTGTCCGACACACCGGAGCACTCTGATCGACCTTGGTTCCGAAATTGCAGGTGGCCTCGTAATAGCCTCCGGCCCCGCTCCCCGGCGGGAGCGGGGTGCACGTGCCGGATCCCGACGAGATGTCCTGCCCCGCGAGATAAGCCGAGGGATCGTTCTCGACCTGCGTGGCACGATCGGTCGTCGCCAGAATTTCGTCATTGCTGAAAGTCGGTCGGGTGTGATCGGCATCGGTCGAGATGCGATAGCTCTGGCTACTGGTTTTCTGGGCCTGAGCCTCAGCGACGAGCTTGTCGGGATCGTCATAATAGGTGGTCTGGGGCTGGCTGGTGCCCGTGTAGCCCGGCACCGCCTGTGCCTGCGCGTCGCTGGAGGGAACCAGGGAGGAATCGTTCCTCTTCTCCTGCGCCATCGCCTTGCCCTCTTCGCGGGCCTGCTCGACGGTCATTTGCTGCGCGGCGATCGGCTGCGCGGCGAGCAGAATCGCGGACAGTCCGCCGACGAGACGCCGGATGATCACTGCCGTTCCCGCTGCATGTTGGAGAGCGCTACCGCGGCGATCCGCGCCCCCGGTCCATTGCCGCCGGCGAAGCTCGAGAGCGCGTAATCGACGGTCACATTGCCGACGATGCGATCATAGGGCGGAAGCTTCGTCGTGCAGGAGAAGCCAGCACACAGATCGAAGTCAGACGACACCGCGACATAGGTCGGGACGGCCTGCACGTCGAACGCTCGGAAGAGCCGGGGATCGATGCCGATGTTCGCAAACTGGTCGCGCTCGACCACCTTGCTGATCCGCGCCACGAACTCCTTGGCGGAATTGTTGGGGAAGCCTCTGAACACGACCACGCCGCCGGCGCTCGCCGTATCGCGCACCAGCTGCTTGAGCGCCGCGTCGGGCATCGAGAGGCTGGCGAACACGATGAACTGCGGTGCCTCGCCGCTGCGAGCGCCGACATTGTTCGCAGCGCCCTGGACGATTTCGTCGAAGTCCACGGCCCCTGCCGGGCCCTTGGGGAGCTCGTTGCCGGCAACCCGCCGCATATTCTCGGTGCCGCCGTCGCGGACCGTCGCCGCGTCATCGCGAAACTGGTCGCCCCGGTCCTTGACCTGATCCACGAACGCCTGCGCCTCGGCGGCAAGGTCGGCGGCGCGCTTCTTGACCGCTTGGACATCGACGCCGTCGACCGTCTGGGCCAACACCGCCGAAAGACCCGCCGTGCCGAGGAGCGCCAGCACGCCCATGGTGAGAAGGCGCATCGCAAGACCCCTAGAACACGCAGCAATTGCGCTTGCGCCACACGAGGTAGCCCATGTCCTCGCCGCCGGCGGGATAGGCGCGCCCCGCGTCGGGCGGCATGGTGGATGCCCCGATCGCCGAGCACGCGAAGCGGCCGCTGACGGTCGGGATCGGATTGACCATCTGGAAGCGATATTGCTGCTTCCGCATGATCGGCATCAGGTACTTCTTGCACAGTCCGGCCGAACCCATCGTGCCCCAGGCAAGCGCTTCTCGGTGCATCTTGTAGGCGAAGCGGGACAAAGCGAGCCGCGACGATTGGACATGCCCGATCGAGGACGGGATGTTGCCGTTGAGCGGATACATCGACCCCTGACAGCCCGCGCACCAGAAGAGCGGGTCGAGCGGCAGATTCACCGTGCCGGCGATGCAGTCGCCAGCACATGCCGCCTGGGCGATCGGATTGGCGAACACGATCGCTTCGGGATTGATCAGCGCCGCGAGCGAGTCATCCTGCCAGAGAGGGTCGACCTCGGTCATGTAGGCGATGTCGAACGAGGCCTGCTCGAAACAGGCAAAGTCAGTCAGGATCTCCATCCAGTAGAGCAGCGGATAGACATACCAATGGACGTGCCATTTCGCCGTGCTCTGGGAGCGACCGCCGACCATCGACGGCCCGGTCAGATAGCCCTGACCGATGTCGAACCCCGGTGCGATCCGGATGCCGCCGAGATTGGGGAAGCACCACGGCTTCATCGTCACATCGGCCAGGCGCGCCGGCTCCCAGAAGCCCACGGATATGCCGATGCGCGGGAGCGGATCGGAGCATGCGCAGATTGGCGACGCCGGATTGCTTGGATCCGGCCGGCTGCTCGGCCAGATTTTCATCGCCCCGACCGAGAGCGGAAACAGGCACGACCAGCACACGTCGGTGATCGGATTGACGAACTTGCCATTGCAGGTCGGCGCGGCCTGAGCCTGCGGCGAAAGGGCGAGCGCTCCCAACAGGAGCACCACAGCGGTACACACGGATCGCAGAAGTCGCATCATTCCGCGCTCCCGCTTGTCTCGAGATAGGCTTTGTCGGCGCGCTGCTTCCGGGCGACGTAGATCACCGTGGATATGGCGGTCGCGAGGAGCAGGACCGCGGCCAGGATGGGTGCCCTCTGACCGAGGGCCTGGCGCATGGGCCTGAAGAACCCGACCGCCAGCGCGGTCGCGAGGCACAGCCCCTGCCAGGTCAAACGCAGGCGGCGGAGGGATCCCGTCTCCGGGGCAGCCATCGGCGTGCGGAGGAGGTCGAGCCAAAGCGGCATCAACTCGCCCTCCCCTGCTTCAGCACCTGCTCGGTGACACGCATGACACGGCCATTCTGGCGCACGACAGCGGGTGTGTGCTCTATGCCGAAGCGAGAGGTCAGCTTGCCTTCCTGGTCGAAATAGAAGCGCCGCCTGCGGCTGGTCATCTCTTCGATCGGTGACCCGCTGACGAAAATGATCTTGGCGTCGAGATCGGTGTAATGATTTGTCGCCCAGGCAATCTGGCCCGCATCGTCGCCGTCGATGAAGACGAGCGCCTGCTTGATTGCGACAAAGTCGAGCGGGTTGACGGTCTGCCCCGCCGCGGCGATCAGATTGCCCTTCTGGTCGCGAATGTCGCGCTCGAGGCGAACCGACGGGTCATAGTCCCATTCGCGCGCGGCGATGGCGGGCGAGATCCCCGCAACCGGTGTTGGCCGCCGCACTTTCGCTTCCACCCGTTTGGCGAACATCTCGTTCATGCGGGCAAGCTCGCCGCTCGATTCAGCGCGCTTCAGCCGAGCCTCGATCGTGGCGAGCAGGTCCGGCTCGATCACGGGAAATGCCTGGCCGGCCTGTCCGTAGTCCCGCGCTTCGGATCGCATCGGATTCGCGACGAAGACGGCTGCGCCGAGAAAGGCGATGCCCGCGGCGCCGGCGAGGATCCGGATCACAGCAACGGCTCCCCGACACCGACGATCTGCCGGCCGCACACAAACCCTATTTCGGCATAGCGGCTGTCGAAGCCATCCTTATGTGGCGACCCTGCATAATAGCATCCCGCCGGGACCGTCCCGACCGCGCCGGGCGTGAGCGGCTCTCCGGATTTCGTCCGAGGCTTCATGCGCGCGATCGGTGCGCCATTGATCGTGACGACGGCGCCGTGATGACCCACCACGTCACCCGGCATGCCGTAGACGATCTTCCCGAACATCTGGGGCTTCGCGCCGAAATGACGCCGCAGGAGCGCGCTTGGCGGCGGGTCGAAGAAGACGTAGTCGCCCCGCACCGGCAGCTGGTGTCGACGGATCATGAACGCCCAGTTGGGAAGCGAGTCCGTCGCATTGATCAGCAGCAAATGGCTATCCCGCCAGCTGCCGATCCCGCCGATGACGGTGGTACCGACGATCGCGATACCGAGCATCGCCCACAGCTTCTTGCGGGGACGCCAACGCTCGATCGGCGCTTCACGGACGAGGGTTGCCATCGGGCCCTCCGAAGGTCGAGACGGAGGCGCCCGGGCCGACTGGCGCGATCTGCTGCGACGGTATCGCCGAGGCGCCCCCGTCCTGCTGGGGAAACGCCGGAAGGGCGCTCGTCGGATCGATCGAACCTCCAGATGGCAGGGGTGCCTGCTGGGCCGCAGCGAGCGCCGCCTGCGCGGCCGACAATTCCTGCATGCGCTGCAATTCCTGGACGGACGCGCGCTTCGGAACTGGCACGCCGGAGGCGAACACCGCCTTCTTCAAACTGTCGGTGATGTCGGGCACGTTCCTGGTCAGCACAGCCTCGCCGACTAGGACCACCTGGCCGTCGGCGCTGCGGCGCTGGAGCTCCTTGTCGAGCGACGCCATGAACGCCCGCATCTCGGCCTGCACACGCTCGGGGGGCGAGCCCGAGTAGCGCTGCGCCTCGACATAATCGCCAACCAGGGCCGACAGCCGCGCCGAGACGATGTGCTCCTGCTTCGGCGCGGTGAGTGCCCGCGTCACCCACATTCCCCAAATGAGAAGGGCGAGGAGCACGAGGCCGATGACGATCTGGGACCGACTGAACCCTCCGAACCCAGGGCGGCGCCGTACCGATGAAGAACGTGGCGCGGAGGGCGGGACCGGCGGGAGATCGAGTTCGGGCTGCTCAGCCATGATGCCGCTCTCCTTGCGACGGTCTCTCGGGAAGGATCCTGTCCCGGCGCAATGTGATGACAGCGGCCGAGAGGATCATGTGCGCGATCGCGAAGATGTTGATGAAGGCGCCGGTGCGCGCCGCATCGGCCGCGACGTAGCGCGTGGTGAAATTATTGAGTTGGTGGATGAGGCCGTCGAACGAGAAGCCGCCGATGGCGAGGAAGAACAGGAAGAAGAGCCCCCACGTGATGAGAAGCGTCGACCCGACGAAGCCGAAGCCATGAAGGGTGAAATACAGGACCGCTCGCCAGTCAGACGGTCGCTTCGCGCCGGCCTCCTGAATGGCATTGGCTTCGCTCAGGTTGGTCGCCATCTTGCTACTCCGCGGCTATCGCGATCTCGTCCACCGGGGCGAGATTGCTGACCCATTTTTCGGGGTTGTCGGGGAAGGCGATGCGTTCGATCGCCTCGTCCATGCTCAGGCCTTCGGCGATCAGCGCATCGATCGCGGCGAAGGTCCTCGGGCTCGACGAGAATAGAGTGGCCGAATAGGGGTCGAGCACCAGGCGTCCGACCGCGAGTGTATCCGGGCCCTTGATCATGATGTCGGAATATTCGAACCCGTTGCGCTTGAGCGATCGCAACAGCGCATCGGTATAGTCGTCCATTTCGAAGCGATCGTGCTTCTTGAAGTCCGCGATCGTCTCCGGCTTCTGCTGCAGGATGACAAACCAGTCCGAGTTTTCGAGCGCTGCCACCGATCCGGCCGATTTGTAATAATCGTTGAGCGACTGCGTCGCGGTCACCAGCGACGCGCCATATTTGCGGCACGTGCGAGCATAGGTTTCGATGAAGTCGGCCATCGCGCCGCCGCGGAGCATCTGCCACGCCTCATCGAGCAGAAGCGCCTTGGGGATCGACCGGTCCATTTTGCGCATCATCTGCTGCGACATGAACATGATCGCTGTCAGCACCACGCCGCGCAGCTCCTCTCGCGCTGACAGGTCGGATAGCTCGAACACGGTGAGCTGCGCTTTCAGCTCAAACGATACCTCGCCCTGGAAGAACCGGCCGTACGTCCCTGCGGACGAGAAAGGGCGCATCGCGATGCCGAGATTGGAAGCCAGCGGATTGCCCGTCGCCTCCAGCGCCTCGATCACCATATCGATCGAGCCTTTGCTGCCATGTTCTGCCCATACCTGGTTGACGGCACCGTCAATCAATCCACGCTCGGTGTCGTCGAGCAGGTTTATGTGGCGCGCCATCTGATTGATGATCGCCTTGAGCATCGCCATGCAGTCGAGGAGATAATCCTCGTCGTCGGCCGCCTGGCCCTGGTCGATCATCGAGAACGGATTGAGGCAGAAGCCCGAGCTCATCGTGAATTCGACGAAGGCGCCGCCCTGAAGCTTCGCCGAGTGCTCGAACGAGCGCCCGTCGTCGATCACCACGACCTTCGCGCCGGCGCCGCAAAGCGATCCACAGAGTTCCTGAAGTGCCACGGACTTGCCCGAACCGGACTTGCCGAACACCGCGACGTTGTGGTTGCCGGCGGCGTTCTCGAACGGACTCCAAAAGAAGGGCTGGCCGCGCCGACCGATCAGCAACAGATGCGGTATAGACCCGCCGAGATATTCGCCCTGAATCGGCGCGAGGTTCGCCGCTGTGGTGGTGAGCAGCGTTCGCATCCGCTTCATGCGCTCGAGATCCCTCGATAGCCCATTGGCCATCGTCATGGGCATCGCGCAGAGCAGACCCATGACCTGCAGGTAGCGATCGTCGAGCAGGTCCCAGCCTGCTGCACGGTAGACGGACTTGAGGACCCGCTCGTTGCTGTCCCCCTTCCCCTTCGGTGAGAAGGCGGTCACGCTGAAGAATACGCGGACGAGCTTGCGGCCCTGCCGGATCTCCTCGTTCACATACCGCCATTCCTGCGACTGATCGCGCAGCTGCGGCAGAAACTTCGACGATTTGGAGTCGGCCAGGCTCGTCGTCCGCATGAACTTGTAGCTGGCCTTGTTGGTCGAAGCCTGCGCGTCGGGAAAATCGATGCACAGGTTCGTGGCAACCGGGCACGGCATGCGCAGCTTGTCGGTGAACATGTCGCCGATCAGCCGCGCCACGTCCCAGGGCGCCCAGCGGTTCGGCAGGTTCCGCACGGAGAAAGATCGGACGTCGAACACGTCCGGATAGATCTCGCCGATCTCTGGCGCGCCCTTGAGCGTCTTGCCGGTCGGGCGGAAGCGCTCCGTACGCAGCAGCATGCGGTCCGGCTCGACCTGCAGCTCGATGTCGCGACGAATGGCTTGGTCAGCGATCGGATCGAGCGGATTATAGCTGACGGCATCGTCGCCGGCGGCGGTGGTCGGCGAGGTAATGTCGTCGATCCACCCGATCAGCGCGACAGGGTCCATCTTGCGGGCCGACACGTTGATCGATGTCAGGGCCGAGATGATTCCCTCCATCACCGAGACGATCTGCTCGACCGAGACGCTCGACGATTCCGGTGTCGAGTAGGAGATCGCAACGCGATGGTGCCGCAGACAGAACGGCGCGTCGGCCGACAGAGATTCCCACACGCCGTCGGTAAGGAAATCGACGCGGTGCTTGGCCATCCGTTCGTAGACGCCGCGTGCCGAATAGCGAGGCAGATACCATTTCGAGAGGCGCTCGCCGACGCGTGGCGACATCCACTGATGAAACTGCAGGCAGCCCGGTGCGGGTATGCCCTCGGAGAGAAACTGTGCGAGTATTTCCCCCGTGCGCTCATCGGCGCCGACGAGCGGCGCAGCCTCGATCACGAAGCCTCGCGATGAACTGTTGTAGAAGATCCCCGTCTTCGGATCGTAGCTCCGATAGGGGAGCCAGTGCGCCAGCATCGGCACGGCAAGATCGGGACGCTGGGCGTCCGGCCGCTTGCTCTCGCCAAAGACGCCAGCAAGGAGATCGTCGAAGAAGGTCCTGGCCATGTCAGTGCTCCTCCGGCACGGCAGCGGGGAAGCTGGCTGCTCGGACCGTCCCCGAGACGACCGGCTTAGAGCCCGGGAGTGGCGCGGTCGCAGCGGCCGCTCGGGCGGTTTCCTCGGCCTGCCTCGCGCTCGCCGCTGCCTCCGCGCCAACACCTGTTCGCGGAGGAAGCACAGGAGCCGCTTCCGCCGCGGTGGAGCTCGGCACACCGACCCGGTCGGTAGCCTGCAGGCGCGACGCCGGCGCGGCCGCACCAACAGGGCGGTGATCCGTCGCTTTGACCTGCGCCGCGGGTGCTCCCACCGCAGCCGGGGGCGTGCGACCCGCCTTGGGGGCGAGACGGGCCGCAACCTCGGATTTTATCGATCCCACCGGATCGGCCGCTCGCGCCCGGGCTGCAGCGACAACCGCAGGATCAGGAAGGTTCGGGTCTATCGCTGCGACCGCGCCGTTCGCCGGATCGGCCTGATCGACGGCTTCAGCGAGCGACACCGGCGCAGCGGGCGTGGCGCGGGCGTTCCGATCGGGAATCGCCGTTGACGATGCCAGCACTTGCTGCTGCCATTCGTCGCTCTGCACGACCGCGTGGACAGCGCTCGCTTCGTGGAGGCGACCTTGGCCGTCGATATAAGGCTGGAAGACGATCCGGAGGACCCGTTCCTGGGTCCGCCGGGGGTCCGCCTGACCTATGGGAAGAGGTTGGCTCGCAGCCGCCGTGCGCAACAGTCTCTGCCGAGGCTTCGACTCCATATACGGACCGGCCGGCGTCGGATCGGAAGCACTGCTGTCGCCAGCGATCATCGCGAGCGCGCGATCGTCGATGGATGAGGACGGTGCGCAGACGCCGTCGGGTGCCGCGCAAGAGAAGCGGCCCTTGACGTTGCCACCGAAGGTCGCGCACCCGCCGAGCGCCGCCAGCATGGCCGTGGCGATGATCGCCCGCAACCATGGCCTGGGATAGTGGCGGGCGCTCACGACTTGGCCCCGTTCAGCCAGGCCTCGAGAAACTCCCTGGGCCGATATCCTTCAATCATCGCCCCGTCGCTCCGGACGATGACCGGCGTGCCGCTCAGGCCGTGCGCTCGCGCGAACTTCTCATTCGCATCGAGCCCCTTTGTGTCGCATGCGCTCGGTGCCTTGAACGGCTCGCCGGCATAGGCGGCGTGCAACGCCTGTTCCTGGTTCTTCGAGCAATAGACGCGATCCGCGATGTCGCGGCTGCCGAGAACCGAAATCGGCCGTTCGACCACGCGCACGTCCATGTCGCGCAAGACGTTGGTCAACGCCCGGCAATATCCGCAGCGGAAGTCAGTGAAGACGGTAACCGTCTGTCTTGCAGCCCGATTGCCCCACACGATCGCGCCGTCCGAAGGCAGACCCGCCAAGCTCAACGCTGCCGGGCGCACGGGCACCGTGGTTCGGCGCGCGCCGACCGGCGCCGATGCAACCTCCGTGGCGGCTTCGTCGGGTCCCTCCGCTGCGGCGGCATTGGCCTTGGCGGCACCGCCGACCAGCATATCCGGGTTGATCTCAAGCAGCCGGGCCGCGGTCAGGTCCTGCCGCGTCTCCATATCGTAGACCCGGCCGATGATGAGGTAGCGGGCGCCGGGATTGACGTAAAAGAGGTTCGACCCCGCCGTGATCTCGCAGATACCTTCGATCTTCTTGCAATCGACCTTGGTCACCTCGGTCTTCGGCAGCCGGGCTTTGAGCAATCCGGTGACCTTGGCGTCATCCGGTCCCGACACCACCGCGCCGAGTGCCACGCTGCCGACACCGATTATAGGTGCGAGCAGCAACAGCGAGGTCCGACGACGAAAGAGCGCGGGCAAGCCCCGCAGGCGGTCAATTGCGGACATATACACCCTCCAGGAAGACGATTTCGACATCGATGCCCGTCGGCATCTCGATCACCGGCTGGTATTGTTCGGCGCGCTCGATCAGATATTTCGAAACCATGTCGGCGCTCTGCGCGACGCCCTCGCCGAGTCCGCCCTGCGCGATGTCGCCGGCCCCGAGCTTCTGACGCTGGCCGTTGACGGTGACGTTGGGCTGCTGAAGGAACGACGTCGCGTTCGCGGAGAAGCCGCGGCCGAAGCCGCCAGCAAGGCCTGCTAGGAACGCTTGGGTTACGAGCGAACCCTCGCGCGAGACCACCCGGCCGCGCACGCCCGTCTTCCCGCCGAACGCGATGAACCCCTTCACCTCGGACACCGCGTAGCGACCGCCCGGCTGGGGACAGGTCATCTTCTGCAGTTTGACGTACACCTTCTCGCTGGAAAGCTCGCCGCGCGCGGCGCCATTGATCAGGCAGCCCTCGATCTTCGTCGTGAGCAGCCGGCCATTCTGATAGACCGATCGCGCGGGCCCCGTGACGCGCAGCACGACCGGCAGCGGATCGGTCTGGCTGTTCACACCGGCGCTTGCGTCGACCCCGACGATGACCTTGGCGCTCGCGAAGCTGTTGGGCGGCAGATAGTTGATGCTGTCGGTGTAGGTGGTGGTGCCCTTTGCGACTCTCGTCGCCGTGCCGGTGTCCGCTGTCTGGAAACTCACCATCTTCACTTCGGCGCCGCCGTTTGGCGCGACCCTCGGCGAAGCCGCGCCATCGGGCCGCTGATAATTTTGCGTCCCGCCGGGTCCGTACATGGCAGCTGGTCCCGGGGCCGGCGGCGGAGCCGCGCGACTGGTCGCAACCTCGCGCCGCAGCTGATCATTCTCCTGCTGGTAGGCCGAGAGGACCCGCGCGCCGTCCGCTCGCATCGCCTGGTTCTGGCCTTTGAGCAGTTCGACCTGTTGCGCGAGCTGATCCATGCGCTGCTGCTGGCCGTTGACCGATTTCAGCTGGTTCTCGACCGACTGCATCTGGTTCTCGGAGAGGGCCATCCACTCCTGCTGGTTGAGGTTCTTGTTGACCATGTCCTTGGTCGAAACCTCGACCTTTGCGGGCGCATCGCCCGCGGATGCCGACTTGTTGCGGTCATCCCCGAAGATCCAGAACGAGGAGGCGATGAGCCCGACGCCGGCCACGCCAGCCAGCAGGAGCCGTTGCTTCTTACGGACCGCTTCGTTGGCGGTGAGGTCGCTTGCGACTGGAGAGACCCCGTCTTCCGCCCCGCCGTCCAGGGGCGCGCGCTTGCGGCTGAGAAAATCGCTCAGGGCCATGTCATTGCCTCCCGGTTTGCGAGACGAGGTAGGCCGTCGTGACCTTCCCAGGATCGAGCTTCGGCTCCGCGATCGACACCGCGAGCGCGCTGCTCGGCGCTACGGTGGCTTCGGTGAGCATGATCGGAGCGCCGCCCTTATTCTCGATGCGCAGCACCCGGCCGGTGAGGTCCGCGCCACGATACTCGGCGATCATCTGGACCGCGAGGTTGCCGACATAGACGGGTCGAAGCGCGCGCTGGCGCATCTCGTAGCCCTCGACGACCTGGTTCGAATACATCGCCTGGACGAGTTCGACCGCGCCGTCCTGCGGGCTCAGCGCGGCGGTCTGCGGTGCGGCCTCGGCGGCCTTGTCCTTCGCTATCGCGGGGTTCGATATGAACACCTGGACCGCCTGGTCGCCCGCAATCCGGCACACGAACTTGTAGACATATCCCCGCTTGCTGGTCGCAAAGAACGACAGGGCCTGGCGGCCGAAGCCTTCCGGAACCGAGAGGTAGATATCGCCTCGCACCGGCTCGTTCACGACGGAGAAGTCGTCCTGCGGATTGCCGGTCGAGATCTTCGACACCGACGCGAACTCATCTTCGACGAGGCTGATCCGCGTCAGATCCTTGGCGGACGCAGCGCAGTCGACCTGGCTACCGTCCGCGGCCATCACCGTCTGGTCGGCCCAGGCCGGCGCGGCGGTAAACACAAAGCTCATCACCAGCAGTGCGGCGCCGAGGCACCGGCTCAAAAGGCAGTAGATGCGCGACAGGAATACAGCGCCGATCGCGGCGCAACCGATGGCAAAGACCGACATCACTGATCCTTTTCCTTGCCGGTCGTCACCATGCCGAAGCCGACAAGCTTCAAGGACAGTCCGGAATATTGCCAATCGAAGCGGAAGGTCCGTCGCTCATTGGACACGACCTTGTTGCCGACGATCGTGTGCAGGTCGCCGGTAACGGTGGACCACAGGTTCTTCGGGTCGATTTCCATCGTCTGGATCGTGAAGAACTGCGAGATCGACGAACCGCGCTGCTCGTTCACGATCTTCATCAGGTCGGCGCGGATCTTGCCCTGCGCACTCGGCGCGGTGATATCGAGGACCGACTTCATCCAATATTCGAGATTGGCCGGGCTGCGATCGAGCGTGAGCACCGCGGTGTCGCGGGTGATCAGTTCCAGATACTCCCGCGACACGCCGGCGCTGTTCACCGTGAGCGCCGAGCCAAGCACCGGCTGCAGGATCACTTCCCGATCCCGGGTCGCGGTGACCAGAAGCAGGATCGCAGCGAGAGCACCCAGCGCAGCCGCGACCAATACCAGCAGGTTCCGCTGCCTGAGGACGCGCTGGCTTTGCGCGTGCGTGTAGGAGATCTCCATCTTACCCCGCCATCAGTCGAAGATAGGAGGGTGGTGTGGCCTTCATGCCGGTGAAGCCGGCGGGAAGATGCCAATAAGCCATGTGAAGCAGCCAGGACGCCGCCCGACCTGCCTTAGCCTTCTTCAATCCCCACCAGCCTGCGCCCGCGAGCAACATGCCAAGAAGGATATGCTGAGACAGGATACCCCAGACGAACGGGATCACCATCGCCAGGAATTCATCTAGCGTCCACAGCCCGATTAGCTCGGGATCGTCTAGATGAGACGGTATGACATACTTGTCCGCAGCCATTACACCACCCTCTCCAAGAGCCGGCCGGATCTGCTATTCCGACCGACCGTCGGACCCGTCAGATCGTTGCCGTCACGGTCGAGGTGACGATCGGTATGCCCGTGCCTGCGCCGACGCCGACGCCGACCGGGATGGCGATCTGGCCCATCGAGAAGCGGCCCGAGGCGAGTGCGACGATGCCGCCCGCAAGCGAGAGGACGGTGATGATCTTGCCGCCCGAGCCTTCGAGGAAGTCGGTGAACTTCGTCAGAGCGGTGTCGAACGTCGTATCGGCGCCCGCGAATGCGGGTCCGGCAAAAATGAATAGCGCGAACGCCAGTGCGATGAGAGCGAGGATCGCCAGCTCCGCACGGCCGCTGTGCTTGAGGACAGACTGCATGAGAGTTTCCCTTCAAAACGAACGCGACGGATCCGCGCTCGATTGGAAGGTGCGGCCCGCCAAACTCGGCGCGCAACAAAGCGCTCCGGCGGCTGGCAGGAATTTTCACGAAATTCGGACCTTGTCTGGGATTCGCGGACAGCACGTCCCCGATCTCGGGACGCAGCGTCCTGCGCTTCGGGACGGCCCGTCCGGTGAGCCGGGACACGGCGTCCCAACCTCTGGACGGTCCGAGCGCCCCATTTTTCGAATGACGGCATCACCGAGTCGTGGTTTGGACTCGATGCGAGCGAGGTTTTTGCATATCGTTAACGAGGGACCCTCGCCGGATTCATGTCGGCGAGGGAATTAGGGGCAGGGATAGGAAAATGAGTGCGGACACCCGCAATTTCGTGCTGGACATTTCCACGGACTTTTTCAAATTATCGACCGAGAGCCTGCGCCTTCACTCGAACGAAACGCACCGGTTCGAGACCCTGGAGAGCCTTATCAATGCACGCGCAGCGTCAGGCAGCTACAAGGACGAGCACAAGACCGACACGCTCCGAAAGCACCTCTGCGCGATCCCAACCGAAGGCGATATCCGGATCACTCTCACCATTCGGAAGACTAGCGCCGAGAGCCTTGATGAAGCGCGCGCGCGCCTTTGCGGGAGGCTTGGATCGGACATCACCGTTGCCGACGCGATCTCCGTTCTGCTCTTCGATTATGTGGCCGAGAAACGGGCCGGCCAACTGCTGGACCGTATCGGGCTAGGTGATTCGACCCAAAATGGAGATAAAACATCAGCGAGCGGTGAGCAGGACGGAAACGTCATCCCTCTCAGGTAATTAACCTTCACGTTACGCATTTCCCCGAAATCACAACGTCTTGCCTATTCCAGGTTGCTGTGATTTGCTCACTGGTCCGAGCTTTGGAATCGGGGGCAACGTGAATTCATCCCTTGCCAGGACTGGGGAACCCGCGAGTTCTCATCCCCCCGCCGATGACCGGCCGCGTGACTATATCCCTTTGATCCAGCAAGCGATGTCCGGGAAAGGCCTGCACATCCGTGAGCTCGCCACAAAGACAGGCATCAGCAAGAGCCGGCTCGGCCTCCTGCTACATAGCAATGCCACCAAACGGCCGAATCTATCCCTTGTCGAATTTCAAAAGATTCTAAACGCGCTGGACATCAGTATCGTGCAGGCGATCATCAGCGTCGAATCCGCAATCGACCAAGAAAGCGTTCACGACGAACGCTTCGTGACGTTGCTCGCGATGCTGTCCGAACTCTTCACCGGCCTGCCCTCCATGCTCATCCAGGCGCTGGACGAAATTGACGGCATCGACGGCACCGAAATACGACGAGAATGGGCTGTACCACTCAAGGAAGCGGTCGTCGAAAAACTGGTCAAGGAAGTTACCAACATCATGGCGCGCCGTGCTGTTCTCACCGAAACTAGCCGCCTCGGATTATAGGGAGGCGTCCGCGCTAGAAGGTCGAAATGCTGGCGGTGCGGCCGATACGCATCTTCGGGCGGCCAGCAGGTTGCATATCTGCCGGTTGAACCGTCGCCGTCCGCGCCAGGCCGGCTAATCGCTGCCAGTTCGAAAGCACATTGTCGACATAAGCCTGTGTCTCGCCGATCCGCGGCAACACGCCGTTCCGCACGCGTCCAGGGCCCGCGTTATACGCCGCCAACGCCAGATGCACCTGGCCGAAGCGATCGAGCTGCTGCCGCAGATATCTGGCGCCGCCGCGAAGATTCTGCTCGATGTCATATCGATTTACACCCAAACCCTCGGCCGTGTCCGGCATAAGCTGGGTCAACCCGAAGGCATTCCGCGGTGAGTAGATCGCGGCCTGATAGCCGCTCTCCCTGATGATCATGGCATCGAACAACCCGGTCGGAATTCCATACTCGCATGCGATGTCGCTCATCATTGCGTAATAGCCAAGCCGCCGGGCTTCGGCCGCGGCGCCAAGGAAACCTGCCGGACGATATGCGCTCGTCCCGCACCGCGGAGCGTATCTCGATGCGACCGCCGAGAAGGCCAGCCCACTTGTCATCCACGCGGGAATTGGGATCGGCCGCGGCATCGGCGTGACCATAGGCAAAGACGCGGCGCCAATGCGGGCGACCCCCACATGAGCAAAGGGATCATCATCGTCACTCGCCGGCGCGGCAGTCGGGGCGAAGGACCGGAAGCTGTTCTTCATCTCGAACTCGACCCATCGGCGGCTCAGATCGTGGACGCGAAAGGCGTCTTCGAGTTCGGGACGCTCCTTGGGAATGACGGCGTCCTCATCCGGGGCGCCCCCACGCGGCTCGTGGGGCGCGTCGGCAGATGTCGATGGCATCGAGCCGGCAGACATCGAGATGAGCTGAACCGTTCTGATCGGCTTGACCGTTTGCGCGGCAGCCTGAAATCCGGTCGCGCTCCCAAAGCAAAAAGCACCGCATACCAGCAAAAAAGATCGCATCTCGACCTCCAAAGCGACAGTTTGGAAAAGTTGAGGTCAAGCGAAAGTGGATTGTCAATCCGTCGGGACTCGGCAAGCGTCATCCAAACTCCCGCTCACAGGCTCGTTCATGTGGTTGATCGATCGCTATAGCGACGGGCTTGGCAGAGCCCGCATACCGCTTCCCCGACCGCTTCGAGCCGCGCTCGTACGATGGTATGTAGGCGACGGCTCCCGGTCCGACGAAGAGGCCGGCATCATGCTGGTGCAACAGGCGCGCATCGGCGAAAAATGGATCGCATGCGACTGCCTTGGCAACGACCGCGAACCGCCGATCCTCACACCGGCATTCCTGTCGGAGGCAGAAACCTATTATCTGCGCAGGCTCACGGGCTCGAAACGAGCCGAGCATCTCACCAACTGCCCGTTCTTTCGCGACCAGGCGACCAACCGCATTAGCGAAGTCCGCAATCCAGAAACGCCCGCCGACCCGCCAGTGGGCTATTTCGAAGTCCTGCGCCCGGCGCCCGAGAAGCTCGCGCAACGCCCCGACGAGGACAGTAGCGACGACCGGACACGCAACGCCTCAATGCCGAGATTGGCACGCCTGCTGTGGCGCCTGCTGAACGCCTCCGGCCTCAACCGTTCCTCTCCGATCTCCGAGGAACCACCCGAGCGCTCGATCACTCAGGAATTCAAGGCACTGAGCGCGGCCGCGGCAAGGATCGAGATCGCCCCTGGCGTCGAACTCAGCCGGGCGCTCTGGACGCATGCCAGGGCGCTTCACACCAAGCGCGCATTTGCCAGCATCCGCGAGCTTGCCCGAGAATGGCCCCGCGGACATGCCCCGCAAGGCTTTCTGACGGTTTTCGCGCAGGAATTCCGGGGATCTACAATCTACCCGGCCGGTTCCGAGCCAATTTCCGTTGCGAACCGGATCCAATCGCCGTCTGTGAGAGGCAACCGCATCAAGGGTCCCTTTCTCATCATTGTTGTCATCGGTGAGTATCCCGAAGCGCATGGCTACGCACCCTTGAGGGCTTACGCGCAGCCCATTTTCTCGGGCAATCGCTTCGTTCCAGTCGAATCAGAGTTCGAACGAAACACCTTGCGTGCCCTTCTCGGTCTCCGCCATGCCTTCGACCGCGACGGAATCGATATTGCGATCGAGAAGCCGGTATTCGACATACTAACGCCGCTCGGTGCGTGTCGACCGGATTTCTTGCTGGAGGCACGCTCGCGGCACACCGGCGAAGTCCGGCAGCTCATCGTCGAGGCTATGGGATTTTCCAGCGACGAATATCGCGCTTCCAAGACCGTCACGCATCCACGCATGGCGCAAATCGCCCCTGTCGTCGGCATCACACCGGAGGATCTGGAAGCGGGACGCCTCGGCGGGATCCTGGCCGAAAAATTGGCTGGTTAAACGCCGGCGATCGATACATTCAGTTCCACGACAGCGTAGCCGCGAACGAGCCCACGATGAGAAGCGTCATGGGCGTAGAAAGCAGATAACGCTTCTGCCACAGCCACCATGTCTTGGGGATGAAGCGCAGAACATCCCTGGTGGATTTCAGCCCGACCCAAGCTCGTTCGCGATACAGCTCGGAAAGCGACGCCGCGATGGAAAGCGTCACGGCTATGCCACAGCAGAGGCCCGCGGCAGCATACAGGGCCATCCAGTTCGAGATTTCAGTCTGCGATAGAAGGGCCATCCAATGTCTCCAGCCTCGAGGTCCCGGTTGGACGCCTATTTACAGAGGTCCTGCTTCCACTACGCATTCCAGTCTATACCGGGCCCAACAGCTTATACTCATAGACCTGCCGAACGCGCGAAACCTATTTGAGCAATGCCTTCGCGATGTCCTCGTAGCGGGCCGGGTGAACTCTATCCTTTGATGGAAACCGTGCGAGATCCAATGTCTCGTCGTTGAACGAAATTGCAACCGAGTTCACGACGCCGGCGGCGGGACGCGAATAGGGAAGAAGCCAAATTACCCGGCGCGTCGCCAGGGTCGACCTCATTTTGGCGAGATCGCGCGCCAACGCCGGTCCCGGAATATCGTTCGATCCAACAGCAAGAATCGCAGTGCCATAGGTCTTCGTCGACTTGCGCCATGCGAGAATCTGTTTCGCGGTAGCGCGCTCCGCGGCGATCACGTCACAATGCATCGTCCGCCGCGCATTGATCGCGCTCGCGGTTCCGACGCCCGTGCTATCGCCCATGATCAAGCATTCGAACATGACGCCCTCGCTGCATTCACACACGAGATGCGGCCGAGCGTAAGCGGTTCGTCCCCGAAAGGCCGCATCGAAATCTCAGCTGCGCAGCGCTGCATCGATGTGGGCCTCGACTTCCGACAGGTCCGCTTCCCCTAAAATATATGTGCTGTCTTCCTCCGCGAAGAACCGGCGGGTGCGCTCCTCGATTGATAAGGAAGTACCCGGAAAATCCTCACCGAATCGTTCAATCCAGCGCCCTTCCATAAACTCCGTAAGAGCAGCGGATGCGCTGCTTTCATCATCGTGAATGCTAATGAACCTCGCATTCCTATAGATGATCACTAGCACCATAACCAGCATTGAACTGCTCGCTTGACCTTGACCGTAATCACCGAGCGTTGCCTCGCCTGGGACGACTTACTGACAGTGAGAACGGGTGCCGAGCTGATCATGTTCTTATCGGTTGAGCAGAGCGCTGAGAGCGGTCTCTGAACCGTGCCCGGCCTCAAATCATCATTCAAAGCAATTCAGATTCGAGCCCAACGACATCGGCTGCCCCGGCGCGGATCGCGGCGTCGAGCGCGATCGTCTGAGGCAGGAGGCGTGCTGCAAAGAAGCGGGCGAGGGCTGTTTTACGCTGCGTCAGTCCAGGTACGGCATTTGCCTTGGCCGCCGCCTTGACGGCCATCCGCACCGAGAGCCACCCATAGGTCACCAATGCAAGAGAACGCAGATAGTCTGTGGCGGCTGCGCCGGCTTCTTCCAGATCCGTTCCCTTCGCCAGCATATAGTCGGTCAATCCTTCCAGCCGGATGAGCGCCTCGCTGGTAGCATTAACGGCTTCGCCGAGGTTGGCGTCGCCAGCGGCTGCCTGCAGGTCATGAGCGATCATCGCGAAGAATCGCTTGACCAGACCGCCATTCTCTATCGGCACCTTCCGGCCCACCAGATCCATCGCCTGCACCCCGTTGGTGCCTTCGTAAATCTGCGTGATGCGGGCGTCGCGGACATATTGCTCCATCCCCCACTCGCGGATATAGCCGTGGCCACCGAACACCTGCTGCGACATGACGGCGGTCTCGAAGCCGAAGTCGGTGAAGGCAGCCTTGACCACTGGCGTCAGGAGAGCAACGAAACCATCGGCCACGCGCCGCGTCTCGGCGTCGGGATGACGCGCCGCGACGTCCATCTGCAACGCGGTCCAGACGGCAAGCGCACGACCGGCGTCGGTCAGCGCGCGCCCGGTCATCAGCATTTTCCTTACGTCAGCATGCTCTATGATCGGAACAGGCCCGCGCGCGCCATCGGCCGATCTCCCCTGCAAACGCTCGCGGGCGTAAGCGACAGCTTTCTGGTTGGCGGCCTCGCCGATCGCGAGCCCCTGGATTCCCACGAACAAACGCTCAGCATTCATCATCGTGAACATGGCGTTCAATCCCCGGCCCGGCTCGCCGACCAGCCAGCCGATCGCACCGTCATAATTCATGACGCAAGTCGGCTGGGCGTGGATCCCCATCTTATGCTCTAGCGAACCGACCGACATGCCGTTGCGCGACCCGAGCGAACCATCCTTGTTGACGAGGAATTTCGGCGACAGGAACAGGCTGATACCCTTCACCCCCTTTGGAGCATCAGGGAGCCGCGCCAGCACCAAGTGGACGATGTTGCCGCCGAGATCATGATCGCCCGATGAGATGAAGATCTTGGTGCCCGTGATCGCGTAGGATCCGTCGCCCACGGGCTGGGCGCGGGTGGAGAGCAGGCCGAGGTCGGTGCCGGCCGAGGATTCTGTCAGCGCCATAGCGCCTGTCCATTCGCCCGAGATCATTTTGGGCAGGTAGGTGGCCTTCAATGCGTCGCTCGCGTGGTGGCCAATCGCCTCCACCGCGCCACGCGTCAGGCCCGGGAAAAGGCCGAACGAAAGATTAGCCGAGGCGATCATCTCGTCGAGCAGGATCTGCAGGACACGCGGCAGGCCCTGCCCACCATATTTCGCGTCACCTGAGAGTCCCGGCCAACCAGCCGCTACGAACGCGCTATAGGCATCGATCGTGCCCGCCGGCGTTATCGCCTGGCCGTTCTCCAGACGACAGCCTTCCTCGTCACCGGGACGATTGAGAGGCTCGAGGACCTCGGCACAGAACTTGCCACCCTCCTCGAGGATACTCGTGGCGAGCGCCGTATCGATGTCTTCAAAACCGGGCAGCACTCTCACCACGGCGTCGAAATCGAACACGTCACCAAGCAGAAACGTTATGTCTTCAATCGGGGGAACATAGGCAGCCATGAGATTTCCTAATCTTCGTCAGTTGCGCAGTGGCTTGCCGGTTGTCAGCATGTGCCGGATGCGATCGAGCGATGCAGGCGTTGCGAGAAGATCCACGAACGCTTCGCGTTCGAGCGCTAGGATCGCATCCTCGCTCTGCGGTTTCACGGGGTCGGCCGCTAGACCGCCCGTCAGCACGTTGGCAAGCGCCATGCCGATCACCTTGTCGTGCGCGGTGATCCGGCCGGCCAGCGCCTCGCCGTCCAATATGTTGTTGAGCGCGCTTGCGCCGGAGGGACCAGCGAGTGCGATCTGGATCGGCTCAGGCGGAACATAGCCCTCAGCCAGTTCGAGCGCCTTGGCCTTGGCATCCCCGAGCAGGCGATCGCGATTCATCGTGATGCCATCCGCCGGCCGCAGGAAACCAAGCGTTCGGGCATCGAAGGCGCTGGTCGTTGTCCTGGCGGGGGCTATGATGTTGAAAACGGAAAGCGCCGCCGCAACCGGGCCGTGCGGAGCGTGCGCGGCGGAGGACTGTCTGACCAGCATCTCCTTGCAGCCACCCCAGCCGGGGATGAGCCCGACCTTGGTCTCGACAAGCCCCATGGACAGCTCAGCATGGGCCTGGATGGCATCACAGTGCAAAAGGAGCTCGCAACCGCCGCCCAGCGCGATACCCGAGGCGGCGGCCACGATCGGGAAAGGCGCATACTTGATGGCCTTGAACGTGCGGTGCCCTTGATCGATGAAGGCCCCGATCGCCCCACGCCCACCCTTCTCGAACGTGTCGAGAAACACGCGCAGGTCAGCACCCGCGCTGAAATATGGCGCGTCGCTACCGATCACCAGCGCCTTGAAGTCGGCACGACAGCGCTCGACCGCCTGCTCGATCGCATCGAGCAGATCCGTGCTGAACGTATTCAGCTTGGTACGGATCTCAAAACAGGCAACGCCCTCGCCCAGATCCCAGAGTTGCGCCGTCTCCCAGACGGCGACCGGCTCGCCCGCCAAAGCGAGGTCGGACAGCAGCAGCACATCATCGCCGCGGCTCACGGGTGCGGTGGCACCATCAGGGCGGAGGCTGGACCGCCGGCCGCCTTTGACCGCATAAAAGCCTCCCTCCCGGGCGGCGAGCGCCAGATAGGCGGGTACGGCCGCGCCTCGGGCTTCGAGCCGGGCCTTGAACCAGGCGGCGCCCAGCCGGTCGATCAGTTCCAACGGCCCCTGCTTCCAGCCATAGCCGGAGCGCATCGCTTCATCGACCGCCTCCGGCGTGTCGGCGATATCCGGCACCAGTGAAGCCGCATAGGCCAAAGTCCGCTCCATGACGGCGGCGGCAAAGCGGCCACCGCTCCCCGGCTGCTCCATCAGCGAACGCGGATCACCGCGCGCAGCAGCCAGGCTTTCGGAAGAAACGGGTTTCTGCGGGCGGTAGTCGCCGGTCGCAAGGTCGATCACCTCGCGCGTCCTGCGGTCAGCCGAGAGGCGCGTGAAGCCTGCGCCGCTCTTGCGGCCCAGGCGGTTCTCCGCGATCATGTGCGCGATCAGCAGCGGCTCGGCCGCATAATCCTGGATCGCGTCGTCAGCGCCGGTTGCACGTTGCAGGCTCCGCAAGACCATCGGCAACAGGTCGATGCCCACGAGATCGAGCAGACCGAATATGCCGGTCGCGGGGATGCCGAAGGGCTTGCCGAGAACGGCATCGGCTTCTTCGACGTCGATGCCAAGGCTGATCGCTTCATTCAGCCCGACGGACAGCCAGTAATTGCCGATGCGGTTGGCGATGAAGCCGGGCGTGTCCTTGCAAGTGACGACCGTCTTGCCGAGCGATCGGTCAGCGAACGCGCTGATGGTCGAGGTCACCTCCGGCCTGGCCGCCTCACCGGAGACCAGTTCCAGCAAGCGCATGATGCGTGGCGGATTGAAAAAGTGCGTGATGAGGAAATCGGCGGCGAACCGCTCCGGCAGTCCTGTCGCAAGATCCGCGAGCGGAATGGTCGATGTATTGGAGGAGACGATCGAGCCGGCCTTTCGAACACCTTCGATCGCACGATAGAGGCCCTGCTTAATCTCCAGATTCTCGGCCACCGCCTCCACGATCCAGTCGGCTTCGACAAGACGCGAGAGGTCGTCCGCCGTCGACCCCGTGCTGATCCGGTTGGCGAAGGCGGGATCCATGAAGCCGCCGGCCTTGAGCTGCCGGGCAATGCCGGCATCCGCCAAGGCCTTATCCGTATCCAGCAGGATCACGTCGAGCCCGGCATTTGCAAGATGAGCTGCGATGCCTGAGCCCATGACGCCCGCGCCGATCACTGCGGCAGTACGAATCTCGGTCATGCTCAAGCGGCCTCCAATACCATTGCAATCCCTTGGCCACCGCCGATGCACTGGGTCGCCAGCGCGTGCCGGCCTCCATCGCGCTTGAGCAGCAGCGACGCCTTGCCAACCAGCCTGGCGCCGGTGGCGCCGAGCGGATGACCCAACGCGATCGCGCCGCCGTCGCGATTCAGGCGCGCCGGTTCGATATCGAGATCGTGGCAGCAGGCGAGCACTTGCGCGGCGAACGCCTCGTTCATCTCGATGACGTCCAGCTGGGCGGCGGTGACGCCTGCGCGCTTCAAAGCCTTGCGGCTGGCTTCGACAGGCCCGATCCCCATGATCTCCGGCGCGCATCCCGAGATTGCATAACCCGCGATTCGCGCCAGCGGTGTCAGCTTGTTGCGTTGCACGAAGGCTTCCGAGCAGACGAGCGTCGCCGACGCTCCGTCGGTCAAGGGTGAGGAATTACCTGCGGTGACGGAGCCATCCGCCTTGAACGCGGTCTTGAGACCGGCAAGCTTTTCAGCGTCCGTTGCACGCGGACAGCCATCAGCGCCGACATCGCCGATCGGCGCGAGTTCGGAGGCCAGTCGTCCATCGGCACGCGCCGCGAGCGCCTTGTTCTGGCTTTCCAGAGAGTAGGCGTCCTGCTCTTCCCGCGAGATGTCGTAGCGATCTGCGAGATTTTCCGCCGTCAGCCCCATGTTGAGGAATGCGGTGCGCTGGGCATCGCTCCACCGCGGATTGGGCATCGGATTGAAGCCCATCATCGGAACCCGGCTCATCGTCTCGACGCCGCCGGCGATGAAGACATCCCCGGCGCCCATGGCGATGGCCCCAGCCGCCATCTGGACTGCCTGCATCGACGAACCGCACCAGCGGTTGACCGTCGAGCCGCCGACCGATTGCGGCAAGCCCGCAATCAGCGCGGCGCAGCGCGCGATGTTGAGACCATGCTCTCCCTCGGGAAACGCGCAGCCCAGATTGACGTCTTCGATCTCATTCGGATCGATGCCCGACCGGCCGACCAGGGCCTTGATGATCTCGGCCACGAGGTCATCGGGTCGCACGGTTGAGAGAGAACCTCGATAGGCGGGCGTAAAGGGGCTGCGCAGGTAATCAACAATGTAGGCGGTTGTCATTTTCGCTCGTCCTCAAGCCTGGATTTTTGGTGTCGAACCGGTCGGTCGCGATGAATCTCGATCGGAATTCTCCCGCAGCCGGAGCATCGTGCGGATACCCGCCAAACCGATCGGCGATCGCCAAAATGCCGATTCCGAGCCGATCATCGGCGAATCTCTCCGCGCTGCTGGCCATTTGGAATTGCGCCCTCCGCGGCGGCACCGATGCGCGTCGCTTTGTCGTGGCGCTTGTATCAAACGGTCGATACAGTTAGCAAGCAGAGATTGCCTGCTATGTGAGGAGCGGAAGCGGACGGTCGCGACAAGCGCGGTCCGCCGTTATGCGGTGATGATAATTCGCTCAGAAAGGCAGCCAGATTTGCGATGACCGAACACGAGAACCCGGATGCCAAAGTGCCGCGGAGCAGGCTTGGAAGCGCATTGCAGCAGGAAAATGTCAGCGACCGACACAAGGATGTTCTGGAAGCTGCCGCCACCTTGTTCGCGGAACGCGGCTACGCCGCAACCTCTGTCCGCGATATCGGCGAACAGGTCGGACTGCTGGGAGGATCGCTCTATCACTATATCAAATCGAAGGAGGCCCTCTTCGTCCGCATCCACGATATCGCCCTGCAAATGGCGGAGGACCGCATTGCTTTCGCGATCTCACAATTTGTCGACCCGTGGGACCGGCTCGAGGCGGCCTGCATAACCATGCTGGAGATCCAGCTGGACCCCGCCTCGCTGACGATGCCGCTGATGAAAGATTTTGCCTCGGTACCAATGGAAATCCGCGCGCGACTCATCGCAAAGCGCGACGAATTCGAACATATTTTTCGCGACCTGGTCACCGATCTGCCGCTGGATCCCGCAGTCGACCGCGGTGTTTACCGTCTGCTGCTCCTGACGCTGCTCAACAATGTGAGTGGATGGTACAAGGACGGTCGCTTGGCGCCCCAGGAGATAGCGCGCCAGATCGTCCAGATATTTCGGCAGTCGCAACGGTGAGCCGCGTGCGCATCATATTCAGCGCCCAGTTTCGACAGGTGTTCTTTGCAATGACTACTCGAAATTACGGAAGGAATTGCCAATGGATAGCCCTGAAACGGAAAAGCAGGCCGGAACCCACACGGTTCTCCTCATCCATGCCCATTCCGAAGCGGACAGCTTCGTATCGGCGATGCGTGATACCATCAGGAATGAACTGGCCGGCGAGGGCTGGACGATTACGGAATCCGATCTCTACGCTATGGGCTTCAATCCCGTCCTGTCGCCCTCCGACTTCCCCAGTCGCAAGAATGAAGATCATCTGGTCTATGCGCTGGAGCAGCGACATGCTTACGAGACGGGCACGCTGCCGGCGGAGATCACCGAGGAAATCGCCAAGGTCCTGGCCGCCGATCTCCTCATATTTACCTTCCCGATATTCTGGTTCAGCCTTCCAGCGATCCTGAAGGGCTGGATTGATAGAGTGTGGATCTCGGGCCCCTTTTATGGCGGACGCCGAATCTATGGCAGTGGCGGCTTGCGCGGCAAGCGCGCCCTGGCGGTCTTCAGCCTGGGAGGCAGGGAGCATATGTTCGGCCCCGGCTCGCTGCATGGCGAATTGGAAACTGGGCTATTGCGCCACTTCCTGCAGGGCACGCTTGGCTATACCGGCCTTGAGGTGATCGCACCATTCACCGCCTATCACGTGCCATATCTCAGTCAGAATGAGCGGGCGGGAATGTTGGAACAGCTTCGCCGTTACGTCGCCGATCTCGATAGCCATCCTGTGCTCCCGATGCCGAACCTCGATGCTTTCGACGCCAGCTTTGCGCCTTTGGGAGCATGAGACGCTTGGATCGGGACCGGCTTGTGTGGCGCGGTTTTCTGGAGCGGTCCACGGATCCCTCGACCTTCAGCTCGCTCCGAGCATGGAGTCGACTCATCCTGCATGGAAAGGGATCCGCCCGACATATTCCGCAAATTTCCCGACCCTTTCTCAGGCCGCCTCGGCGTACGAAACTTGACATTAAGCGAACCCGATTTACCTTTTCGCGACTATGGCTGACCTGATCTCCGGGACCGTCCTGCTGAACTATCCTGCCCTGGTCAGGGAATTGGGTGGCGACCCGGACCGGCTGCTTACCGCGCACAACATCGCCCCGGCAGCCGTGGGGGTGGCAGACCGGCTCTTGCGCTACACTGCGGTGGCGACCTTGGTGGGGGAGACCGCCGCCGATCTGAATTGTCCCGATTTCGGCATGCGGCTCGCTCGCAAGCAGGGGGTGCAAAGCCTCGGACCCGTCGCGGTGCTGATCCGGCATGCCGAAACGGTCGGCGATGCCATCGAGGGCGTATCGCGATATCTGTATCATTGCGCGCCGCCCGACATCGCGGCACTGCGACGTGGGCGAAGCACCGCCGTGTTCACGCTTGAGATAGCCCTGCGGCAGATGGCTTATCGAGATCATTGGATTGAAAAAGGCCTGATGCTCACGATGGAGGCATTCCGGCTGATGCTCGGACCCGATTTCGCGCCGCTCCGGGTCACGATGCAGCACCGCGCCATCTCGCCCCCGACCGCTTATCGCCAATTCTTCGGCTCCCCGGTCGAATTCGGCTGCGAACTCAATTCCATACATGTGCCGCTAGCGGTGCTAAGCAAGCCGATTCCTGGCCATGATCCGACGATCTTGGCGATGGCGGAGAATTACCTTTCTCAAATAGGGTCAGCGCTGCCGCTCGTCGAACATGTGCGCGAACTTATTCATCGCATGCTCAAGATCAACCAGGCCAATCTCGTCGACGTCGCGCGAGCCCTGATCGTGCATCCGCGCATTCTTCAACGACGGCTGTCGGAATATGGAACTTCGTTTGAGGCGATTCTCGACGAAGTCCGTCGCGAAATGGCCTGGCAGTTATCGGAACGCATCCCACGCGCTTCACAAATCGCGAATATGCTCGGCTACTCGGAGCAGAGCGGTTATTCGCGCGCTTGCCGGCGCTGGTACGGGCAAACGCCCCGTCAGCTGATCGCCAGCCGATACAAGCGGCCATTGAGCGCTTGAACGATACGTGCCCGGTTTGACCGCCCACGAGCCGGTCGCGAAATGGTAAACAATACTCGTGAAATGACAAGTTAGCCGACACCGGGCGCGGTATGATCCACGCAACATCAAGATGGTAGACGATAGAGTCTGCCGCGAAGGATGAGGATCTGAAATGGTGGCCTGGATCGAATATTTCGGAGCGTTGCGGATCTCGCCCGTCGAGTTGGTGGTTGCAGCATGATGCGCGCGGTCGTCATGCAGTCCGGCGATCTCTCATTGGCCGAATTCCCCATTCCGCAGCCCGGACCGCGCGAAGTGCTCGTGAAAACTCTGGCGTGTGGCATTTGCGGCAGCGACCTTCACTGCGCCGCCCACGGTCGTCAGTTGCTGTCAAGTGCGAAGGAGGTTGCGGGCATCGACCTGTTCGGGTTTGATGATCCTGTCATCATGGGTCACGAGATCTGCGCGGAGGTGCTCGAATACGGGCCCAATTGCCGCAAGACCCTCTCACCAGGCACGCGCGCCGTCTCCGCCCCCTTTCTGCTAAGGCCAGAACCGGTTTCGCTCGTTTTTGGAACCCCGCAGACGCCCGGCGGCTACGCCGAATATATGCTGCTATCGGAAGACATGCTGATTCCGGTGCCGCAGCATCTGCCCAGTGATCTGGCGACGCTCGCCGAGCCGTTGGCCGTCGCATTGCATGCTGTGAACCGCGGCAAGCTGGGTGCCAATGACGTTCCGATCGTGATCGGTTGCGGGCCGATCGGGCTCGCCGTGATTGCGGTCCTCAAGATGCGCGGAATAGGTCCGATCGTTGCGGCGGACTTCTCGCCGTCGCGCCGCCGGATGGCAAAGATGATCGGTGCGGATGTCGTCGTCGATCCCCGTGAGACTTCGCCATATGATAGCTGGAGGGCCGTGGCTGCCGCCACCGACCTCAGCCAGTTCGGGCGTCAGACCCAGATGTTTCCCGGCCACGCATTCCGGCCGTCGGTCGTGTTCGAATGCGTTGGCATACCGGGCATCATCCAGCAGATCCTCGCCGGCGCCGCTCCCTGCAGCAAGATCGTGGTTGCAGGTCTCTGCATGGAGCTCGACAAATTCTATCCCTCCTTTGCCATCATCAAGGAGGTGGACATCGTCTTCTGCATTGCGTTCGCGATGGATGAATATGCGGAAGCGTTCGATCATATCGCATCGGGCAAACTCGATGCTGGCGCTCTGATCACGAGCCATGTCGGTCTCGAAGGCGTGCCCGAGGCTTTCGCAAGGCTCAAAGATCCAGAGCGAGACGCCAAGATCGTCGTCATTCCGTGATGATCGATGACCGCCAGTGAAGCGGAGTTACAGAGATACAAACACAGGAGAAGACCATGACCGCCACCGCCGCATCCGATAACGCCCCCGTCCTCTTCCTCCCGCAGGACAGGCTACTGACACTGAACGTGAACGAGGTGCCGCTTCTCAAGGATGGTGCAGGCCCCGGCATCAGCTTTCAGCCGCTGCTTCTCGATCCCGAAATGGGGGTCTGGACGGTGATGGGCACATTTGCGCCGGGCGCCACGCTTCCGACGCATCTTCATACCGGTGCAGTGCATGGCTTAACGCTCAAGGGCAGCTGGATCTACAAGGAGTATCCCGACCAAGTCCAAGTGCAGGGTTCCTATCTGTACGAGCCGGCTTCGTCGATGCACACCTTCTACGTCCCTGACACCAACACGGAAGACACGGTGGTGTTGTTCATCGTGAACGGTGCCAACATCGGTTTCACCGATGATGGGCAGTTCCACTCGACGCTTGACGCTGTCACCGTCCGCGCACTGACCGAACAATGGGCGCAGGCCAATGGCGGGGTGACGGTTCCCTACCTCTCGGGTGGAACGGCACGCCAGGTCGAGGTGAAGACCCAACCGAATCGCGTTGCCGCGTTGGCAGAATGATGCTCCGTTCGCAATACGCGCGGCCGCCGGTCAATGATGGAGACATCCTGCAATGTTTCCTGGCGTAATTCCACGACAATATTCATCGAAGGTCCACGACAACCTTCGCCCTCTCCTACTTGACGACAGGAACTCGATCTGTGGCAGAACCGAGGCTGGTGAATATCGCGGGGCGGGAGGCTTATTCCTATCCCTTGCTCATCGGTCAGTTGCTGGCCTCGGTCAAGCAGTACCGGACGACTGAAATTGTCAGCGCGGGACGGCGCTTTTCCTATGTCGCGCTCCGCGAGCGCATTCATCGGCTGGCTTCGCTCCTCCGCTCACTTGGAGTACAGGCAGGCGACACCGTGGCTGTCATGGACTGGGACAGCCATCGCTACCTTGAATGCTATTTCGCGATTCCGATGATGGGCGCCGTTCTCCAGACGGTCAACGTGCGCCTGTCACGGGATGTCATCGGATTCACTCTTCGCCAGGCGGGCGCGAAGCTTCTCTTGTGCCATGCTGAATTCGAACCGGTCGTCGAGGACCTGCGAGACGCCCTTCCCGACCTGGAGCATGTCGTTCGGCTCATCGATGGCGATGAGCCTGGCACCTACGAAGCGCTGTTAGCGGCGGCGCTTCCTGAATTTCCGTTCTCTGACTTTGACGAGAACGCGATCGCCACAACCTTTCATACCACCGGGACAACGGGCGATCCCAAGCAGGTATTCTTCACGCACCGGCAGATCGTTCTGCACACGCTCGCTGCCAGCGCAACCCTGGCCAATCAACCAGATGGCCAAGGCCTGCGCCGGAGCGACGTCTATATGCCGATGACCCCGCTGTTCCACGTCCACGCCTGGGGCCTGCCCTATATCGCAACCATGCTGGGCCTGAAGCAGGTGTATCCCGGTCGTTATGATCCGGGGACGCTTCTTGCACTCAAGAAGCAGGAAGGCGTCACTTTCTCCCATGGTGTTCCGACACTGCTGCGGATGGTCCTTGATGCCGCATCGGAGTCGTTGGCCCCCTGGACAATGCTGGTGGGCGGGTCAGCGCTGTCTCCAGACCTGGCCCGGGAAGCCGCCAGGAAGGGGATCGTGACGGTTTGCGGCTACGGTATGTCCGAGACGGGACCGATCCTGTCGATCGGGCGCTCCGGACCGGAGGACACCATAGATAGCAAATGCCGTGCCGGCTTTCCGATCCCGCTTGTTCACATGCGGACAGAGCCGGATGGACGCGGGGAACTCCAGGTGCGTGCGCCCTGGGTAACCCAGGGCTATGCCGCCCAGGACGCATCGGACGCGCTGTGGGAGGATGGCTGGCTGCACACCCAGGATATCGCCGAGATAGATCCAGATGGCGGCGTTCGGATCGTCGACCGGATCAAGGACGTCATCAAGACGGGCGGCGAATGGGTGTCGTCGATCGAGATCGAGGCGTTGCTCATGTCGCACCCCGCCGTCTCGGAAGCAGCCGTCATCGCCATCCCCAGCAAGAAATGGGGTGAGCGCCCCAAAGCTTTTGTGGTGGGCTCACCGGGAACGGCAGCGCCGCCACCGCAAGAACTTCGAGCGTTTCTGGCCCAATTCGCGACAGGTGGGCACATCAGTCCCTATGCCGTTCCGGACGAGATCGTGTTCCGCGACAGCCTTCCGCGCACGAGCGTCGGCAAAATCGACAAGAGGCTGCTCCGACAAAATGCCGAGTCCGAGCCGAACGCGGTGCTGAGCACCCGCATAGCAACTCAAGGAGATATCCATGGCCCGTAACAGCGCGTTGATAACCGGCGCATCCGCAGGAATTGGCGCCATCTATGCCGATCGGCTGGCGCGGCGTGGTTACGACCTCGTGCTGGTGGCGCGAAACGGTGATCGCCTGGAGGCGATCGCCGAGCGATTGCGCGCGGAGACCGGGCGCAGCATCGAGACTGTGACCGCCGATCTTGGCCACCAGGACGATCTCGCACGCATTGAGCGACTGTTGGGCGAACGCCTGGACATCACGATGCTCGTGAACAATGCGGGCGTGGGTGCCGTCACGCCGTTGCTGAACTCCGACGTCCAGGCCATGGCGGCGATCATCGATCTCAATGTTCTTGCTCTCACACGGCTCACTTATGCAGCAGCAACTGCGTTCGTTGCGCATGGAGGCGGGACCATTATCAATATTGCCTCCGTCGTTGCGATCTCTCCAGAAACGCTGAATGGGGTTTATGGCGCCTCCAAAGCTTTCGTCCTCGCATTAACCCAGTCCATGCATCATGAGTTGAGCGACAAAGGGATAAGGGTGCAGGCGGTACTGCCGGGGGCGACCGCCACTGAATTCTGGAGCCATGCCGGCCTTCCTCACCAAAATCTTCCGAAAGAGATCGTGATGGAGGCAGGCGAGATGGTGGATGCGGCGCTGACCGGACTTGATCTCGGGGAAGTCGTGACGCTTCCGGCGCTTCAGAACGCCGACGATTGGGAGCGATACGAGGGTCTGCGCCGGGAGCTTTCGACCCGCATCTCACTCGCTTCAGCAGCACCACGATATAGCAGCCAAATCCGCTCACCGCAGGGCTGACACCTCAGTGCCGGGGCATATCCGCTCGCAAGAGTGAACCCCGTCGGAGCGGGGCAGGCTCTCAAGCGAGTTCGAACCCCCGCGACGCGATCCGTCAACATTATGGCGCGGTTCGCCAAGCTGGTCCGGCTCAACATGCTGAATACCACAACCCAACTGGTCGCGCAGACGCCTGTGGTTCGTGGCCTAGATTGATAAAGTTGCTCGGGAGGGGAATAATGAAGGGTGCATCGCTCAAGGGGGTCGTACTCGTTTCCGCGCTGTGCGGCCCGGCCTCGGCAAATGCACAGGCGGTTGCTGGGTCACAGTTGGGGCAGGTGCCGTCGACCCGTACCTCCGCCACGTTGACCCCTGCGGGTCCAATGAACGAAAACAGCCCTACATCCGACGCTAGCCAAACCGGCGACATTATCGTGACCGCCCAAAAACGGTCCGAACGTCTCAATGAGGTGCCGATGTCGATCACGGCAAGCACCGGCGATCAGCTGAAGTCAGCAGGCATCACAAACACAGACGATCTCGCCAAGATCGTCCCGGGCTTTACCTTCCAAAAGAGCGCCTACGGGCTGCCGATCTACTATATTCGAGGTGTGGGCTTCAACGATACAACACTTGGCGTCAGTCCAGCTGTCACCGTGTATGTCGATCAGGTCCCGCTCCCCTATTCGGCTATGACCCGAGGCGCGCTTTTCGATATCGAGCGCGTAGAAGTATTGAAGGGGCCGCAAGGTACATTGTTCGGTCAAAATTCCACCGGTGGCGCGATAAACTATATCGCCGCAAAGCCGACGAACCGGTTGCAGGCCGGATTTGATCTCGGCTACGGTCGCTTCAACAGCGTCAATACAGAAGCGTTCATCAGTGGCCCCCTGACGGACACTCTCAAAGGCCGGATCGCCGTGGAAAATGAATATCAGGGCGACTGGCAAAAAAGCTATGTGAATAACGATACAATCGGCCAGAAAAGGTTTCTGAATGGTCGAGCCATCCTTGACTGGGATCCAACGAGCACGGTGCGCATCTCCCTTTCGGCTTCGGGCTGGAGGGACAGGTCGGACACCCAGCAAGGGCAATTTATCAAATTCACGCCGCTTTTTCCCGCGGGAACCGGCCGTCCACCGACCTTCCCGATCGCGACCTTTCCGGCAGCGCCAGCAAATGCCCGAGCCGCTGCTTGGGATCCCGGCTTCGATTTCGCGAAGAACGATAGTCTCTACCAATTTGCTTTGCACGGTGAGGTGGATTTGAGCGATGCCATCACTCTCACGTCAATTACGTCCTATGCTCATTTCAAGACGTCAACTCCCTTGGATCTCGACGCCTCCATTTACCCTGTCGATCGCGTGGACACGCACGGCACAATCGAGACTTTTTCCCAGGAACTCCGGCTTAGCGGCGTAGTCGGTGATAATCTGCACTGGATGTTCGGGGGCAATTATCAGAATGATCGCGTCAAAGAGCATTGGGTGCTTGGTCCCGATTTAAGTACCGGCGCGAGCGTTGGACCATTTACCTACGATGGACTGATTGTCGACAATGATCAAAAAGTGAAGACGGGCAGCATCTTCGCCAGCCTCGATTACAATATCACCCGGCAGCTCACGTTACAGGGTTCGATCCGCTATACCGATCAGAGGCGTCATGGAGAGGGCTGCGGCCGTGACGATGGCACCGGCGACGTCGCTGCCGCCCTGGGGTTTTTGTCGGGACTCATCACGGGAACACCAGCAACAATTGCGCCTGGTGCATGCGCGACGCTTAACAGCCAGACGGGCCTGCCCGGGCTCGTGACTGGCAACCTCAATGAAGACAATCTCTCGTGGCGCGCCGGTGTCAGCTATAAGCCCAGCTCCGGGACATTGTTCTACGCCAACGTGACGAAAGGGTACAAGTCCGGCAGTTTCCCGACGCTTCCGGCGGGCTTTTCCGCGTCGCTCGCACCGATCAAGCAGGAGTCGATACTCGCCTATGAAGTTGGCGCCAAGACAGAGCTGTTCGATCGCAAGGTTCAGATTAGTGCGGCAGCATTCTATTATGACTACCGCGACAAGCAACTCGTGGGTTACAAGGCCAATCCACCCTTCGGGACACTTCCCGCCCTCGTCAGCATTCCCAAGTCGAAAGTTCAGGGAGCCGAACTCAGCATTCTGGCGCGGCCCGTCCGTGGGCTGACCATCAATATCGGTGGAACCTACATTGACTCCAAGGTGCTGCGTAACCCGATCAATCCGATCGGCCCATATAGCACATCAGGAAGCTTCGTCGGAGAGGCCTTCCCCTTCACGCCCAAATGGCAAGGTACGGTGGATACAGAGTATCGATTCGCACTATCCTCAGCTTTGGACGCTTTTGTTGGCGGTAACGTTTCCGCTCGCAGCGGAACGCAAAGCGTGCTCACCACTGGAGGTGCCGCAGAGGCACCGCTGGAGGCCCTGCTCTATCTGAAAGGCTATGCACTGCTGGATTTGAGGGCGGGTGTGGAAACCCAGGACGGCCGCATTCGCTTTGAGTTGTGGGGCCGGAATGTGACCAACAAATATTACACCAACAGCGCCACCCGTGTTTCAGATTATACATATCGCTTCACCGGTATGCCCGTGACCTACGGGGCGACGTTACGGTATCGATTCGGGCAGTGAGGCCGCTATAGCAGGATTTCTATCGCTTGTTGCGGATCGAACGCCCGCTCGAAGCCCCTGTCGAGAGCCTCTTATGGCGCGGCGGGGTCACATTCGGCGTACCGGACACAAATAACTATGTAGAATTCACCGGAGATAGTGAACGATGGGCGCTGATAAGAAGGCAACTCTAGCCGTTAACTCCCGCGATATGATCGGTGAAAGCCCCGTCTGGGACATTTTGAACGATCGTGTTCTGTGGATAGATAAGGCATCCGGTACTATCCATGAAGGGAAGGCTGATAAAGACGGTAAGTGGGGTCAGACCAACTCTTGGACACTGGATCGCAAGATAGGTGCCGTCATCCTTCGTCGGGAGGGCGGTTTGATCGTAACCAGCGGGACTGAGATATACACCCTCGATCACGAAGGCGAGCTTGAGCTATTTGCCGAAACCGGTGCGGATCCGGACCTCGTCCAGCTCAACGACGCCAAATGCGATCCTCAAGGTCGACTATGGTCCGGGACATTTGCTC
This sequence comes from Sphingomonas panacis, assembly GCF_001717955.1. Lineage (NCBI taxonomy): Bacteria > Pseudomonadati > Pseudomonadota > Alphaproteobacteria > Sphingomonadales > Sphingomonadaceae > Sphingomonas > Sphingomonas panacis. The sequence continues at coordinate 256,657 of NZ_CP014169.1, read as the reverse complement.
TGGACGGCAGCGCAAGTTCAGGCGAACTCTATCGTATAGATCCAGACGGCGGCGTGTCAACGCTGCTCTCGGGGATCGGCCTTTCAAACGGATTAGGCTGGAGCCCGGATGGAACGATATTTTATTATATCGATTCCTTTACCGGCGCAGTGGACGCATTCGATTTTGATGGACGTCGTGGTACGATTTCGAATCGTAGAAGCGTGATTAGATGTGAGGGTGTCGGAATCGACGGCATGACCGTGGATGATGAAGGATGCGTCTGGTTTTCGGCTTTCGGAACGAGCGATGTTCGGCGCTTTTCGCCGGATGGCGCGGAAATCGGGCGAGTCGAAGTCGGGGACATAGGTGTCACGAGCTGCGAGTTCGGGGGCAGCGACCTTGGAGAGTTGTTCATTACGACTGCCGCCGGGCGCTTGCCCGAACCGCTTTGGGATTTTGTGGGATTCACTGCGGACATGGCTGATCGCGCGGCCGCCGCACCGGGTGCGGGAGGACTATTCGTCTGCAGGCCTGGCTCCAGGGGACAACCGGCATCTCGTTTCGCGGGCTGACGCCAGATGACCCTACCGACATGGCTGATCCCGCCTATCGCTGGCCGCGTTTTCATATTATCGACGGAGCCGATAGAAGTTTCAATGGATAGGGAGGCGGAGATTTCCCGGGCCATTTATTTTCGGGCTTAGGAGAGCGAGCTATGAAAGTGATTGATCAGGGCGGACAATCCATCTTCAGACGGATTCTATCGCGAATTATCGATCTGATTACGCAGTACGGCGATATCTACCTGAAGGCATTCCCTAGGGTCTGACCTGACCCTCGCCACTTAATCAGGAGTTCCGTGCCGGCGACCGGTCCGAAGGAGGGATTCCTACCAAATTCCTATAATGGACGCCGTCTGAGCTATGCCGAGTTCGCGCAATGTGATTTCAGCACCGGAACGGCCAAAAGTATCTCCGGCTTCCAGATTGAGCAAGCACAGTGAGCGCTTACGCGGGGTTGATACCCGGATTTGCGAGGATATCGGAGCGTCACTCGTGCAGATCAGTTTCGCACCGTTACGATAGTTCGTCGGGTAAGGGTGAAACGTCGCGGCCCTGTACATGCTGCCTGGTGCGGGCCAACGATCGTTTGGCATTTCCGTCGGTCAGCTGCAGGACGGACAAAAGAGGACAAATAAGAGTGTTTCTGAGGATGTGGTTGGGTTCAGTTTACCGCTCTCTCGAATCGACTTACTGACCAGACGTCGGAAGTGGGAATGCGGCCAGACATGGCATCGCGATAGATCCGACATAAGCCGTTCTCGCGTCAGGGCCGCCAAAAGCAATGCTGGTAGGGAGAGGAAGAAAGCCACTTGCACAAGCGAGGATGAGCTGGGGATCTGTTGTTTGGTCCTGCACCGAAGCGACGAGACTATCGAGAGCTAATCTGTTGACATCTTCACATACAACATTCGCAGCCCCGTCCGGCGTGATGACCGAAATGCCGTTGCGACAAATGAGCGTCACCCATATATTCCCGTCTGCATCAAACGTAAATCCATCGGGCCAACCGCCGTAACCCAAACTTTCCGGGCCGACCGTTTGACGATCGCCAAGCGAACCATCCGGGAAGATCGGAAAGCGTATGATCTTGTTTCCCAAAGTCTCCGCCGCGTGAAGATATTTCCCGTCTGGACCAACCTTTACTTCGTTTGTACAGGCGATGTCGTCCGCGACAATAACGGGACCTCGTTCGTCAATGCGGATAATGTAGCCGTCACGGCGGCCTGATTTAAGCATATCATACCATCGTTGATGCCGGGTCATGATCGATACCCATATGCGGTCCTCGTGATCGACCCATGCATGATTGACCGCACCTAATGGCGCACCGCCAATCTCATCCAACAGCAGGTGCGTGTCTCCGTTGGGAGCAACCTCATACAGGGCGCCACCGGAAATATCAGCAACAACAAAGTTGCCATTTGCGCGGCGGCTGAAACCGTTAACCTCTTGGATGCCAGCGCCTATCAGCATAGGCTCGTCGTCATCGTGGACGCTTGCGATACCACCCCGACTGTCCGAGACCCATATGCCCTCGCGATCGATCCACACACATTCTGGTCGATTGAGGTTCTTGCCGAAAAACGTAACGTCGCTGCTCTTCAGCTTGAAGTCTTTGATAGTTTGGCGCATTTGGATTTCCATTCTGCTTACCATAGGTAACTTCGTGTTCGCTGGCAGTTTAGGGCGGCGGCCGACGAGAAAGTCGTGAGCTCCTCCGTGTCACCCCGCATCACCGGCATCACGTACTGCGAGTGCCACCACGCTTGTAACTCTGTATCGGCTGTGGCGAGGCCGTCTTGCCACGCACCAACTCCTCGCACTGGTCCGCGACGGGGACATGATTTCGATCGATGCCCTTGTTCGCGACGTCATCTCTCTCCCATTTTGCCCCATCCGCAACGTGCGCCCGTACCCGCCGGTCAATGACCATTGCGATCCATCGGTATTCTTGATCCTCGGCGGCCAACCAGAAAGTCGAAGTCCGCGCCCGTATCGGCCTGCATGACCGATTTCACATAGAGCGCGGCATAACCGCCATCGAATTTCTCGACAGGTGAAATCCAGGCCGCGCGACGCGTTGCGAGTTCATCGTCGGACACCTCGAGATGAACCGACCGGCCAGGCACGTCGATCGAAATCATGTCCCCGTCGCGGACCAGCGCCAGCGTGCCGCCGTCGGCCGCCTCGGGCGTCGCATGTAGAAGCACGGTGCCGTAAGCCGTGCCCGACATGCGAGCGTCCGAGATACGCACCATGTCCGTGACGCCCTGCTTTAGAAGCTTTGCAGGGAGGCCAAGGTTGCCAACCTCTGCCATCCCCGGATACCCTTTCGGACCGCAATATTTCAGGACCATCACGCAAGTCTCGTCGATATCTAGATCCTCTTGGTTGATCCGGAGATGATAATCTTCGATGCTTTCGAAAACGATCGCCCGCCCGCGGTGCTGCATGAGATGCGGAGAAGCCGCGGAGGGCTTCAGCACTATTCCGCGAGGCGCAAGGTTCCCACGCAAAACCGCTATGCCCCCTGATTGGGTAAGCGCTGCTTTTCGGGAAACAATCACTTCGGGATCGTAATTGACCGCATCCTTTACCTCATCCCAGATCGCGCCCCCGCTTACGGTGAGGGTGTCCTTATGGAGCAAGCTCATCTCACCGAGCGCCTTCAGGACGACCGGCAAGCCGCCAGCATAGTAGAATTGCTCCATGAGGTACCGCCCGGATGGCTGCAGGTTCACAATCGTCGGCACGTCCCGTCCCAGACGGTCCCAATCGTCCAGCGACAGGCCGACGCCGACCCGGCCAGCAAGGGCGAGCAAATGAATGACCGCATTGGTCGAGCCGCCCACCGCGCCATTGGCCCGGATTGCATTTTCGAATGCGTGCCTCGTCAGCACGTCCGATGGCTTCAAATCCTCTTGCACCATGCCGACGATGCGCCGACCGGAAAGCTGCGCGATCACCCGCCGGCGGGCGTCGACGGCGGGAATCGCCGCATTGCCCGACAGGGTCATACCGAGCGCTTCTGCCATCGAAGCCATGGTGGAAGCCGTGCCCATCGTCATGCAGCTCCCGGCCGAGCGCGCCATACCCTGCTCCGCATCGACGAACTCATCGATCGTCATCTCGCCGGACTTCACCATCTCGGCGAACTTCCAGATCGCGGTTCCCGATCCGACGTCCTGGCCTCGCCACTTGCCGTTCAGCATCGGCCCGCCCGAAACCAGTATCGCGGGAAGGTCGACGGATGCCGCCCCCATCAGCAAGGCCGGGGTCGTCTTGTCGCAACCACCCAGCAGCACGACGCCGTCTATAGGATTACCGCGGATCGCCTCCTCGACATCCATGGCGGCAAGGTTGCGGAACAACATCGCCGTGGGGCGCAACGTGCTTTCGCCTACCGAGAAGACCGGAAACTCGAATGGCACGCCGCCGCTCTCATAGACGCCGCGCTTGACCCGCTCGGCCAAGTCCCGGAGATGGGCATTGCAGGGTGTGAGTTCGGACCAAGTGTTGCAGATGCCAATGATCGGGCGGCCGTCGAAGCTGTCGGCCGGCAAGCCTTGATTCTTCATCCATGAGCGGGACATGATCGCGTTCTTGCCCTTGCCGCCAAACCATTCGGCCGAGCGAAGGGGACGCGGTGCGCCCGACTTGTTATTTCTCGCATCATCGGTCATCGCAGTCATCGTCCCATTAGCCGAACCACTGCACCTTGCTTCCACCTGTCCCGCACTGCCAGGATGGCAGCCAGCCGATGAGGCGTCAGCCAGGCCAGAGATCGGGCAGCCGCGCCGCCAACCATTTCGCGATAGCGGCGTTCACTTCACTCGGTTTTTCCTGCGCCATCCAGTGGCCAGATTTCACGACCGCTTCGGTAAGATCGTCGCAAGCCTCGCGCATCGGATCGGCAAGCCGGGTGTCGACTGTGGCGCAGACATAGTCATAGGCGGCATGAACGAACAAAGTAGGCAGCGAGAGACGTCCGTCATCCTTCACCCGGGCAGAATAAGCCATGTTGGCATCATTATTCATATAATAACTGTCGGGACCGAAAAAGCCGGTTCGCGACAGCGCCGCAACGTACCGATTTTCCTCCTCAAGAGTGAGGATGGTGTCATCGCGAGGCATGTCGGGGGCCTTATTGTCCGGCGGAAACCAGCTTCCATTGCGGCGAGGAAAGGCCGTGATCGCCGGCTGGCCCATGCCTCCGGGTGCTCCCGCCCGGAACAGTGCCCGTACGGTCGCTCCGATATCCGCTTCGAACCCGGCACGGGCCTTCTCAAAATTCTCCTCGTAGAACAGCATGTACTCCCACTGACCGGCTGGAAATGTGCTCTCCGGATAGACATTGCGGTCGATCAACGGGATGAATGTCCGGTAGGACAAGCCATCGGGAATATAGGGCACCGACATGGCGGCGACGCCATGGCAACGATCGACATGATGTTGCGCAATCAGCCATACCACCGGCGCGCCGAAATCGTGGCCGACCCAGATGGCCTTTTGCGCGCCCAGGGAATCGAGCAGCTCGATCATATCGGTCACGACTTCTTCGAGCGCATAGTCCTCGTGCCGCGGGTGGATGGTCGACCGTCCATAGCCACGCATGTCGGGCGCGATCGCGCGCAGTCCGAGCCCGGCGAATGCGACAAGTTGCTGACGCCAGGACACCGACAGTTCGGGCCAGCCATGGACGAAGATGATCGGCGTGGCGGACACAGAGCCGGCTTCGAGATAGAATGTCGTGTGCCGGGCGGTCTTGTTGACGCGCTCGAAGATGAAGCTGTTTTCGATCTTCATATTGCGTTTCCTTCACTTCGCTCCATCGCGCCGTAGCGCGATCGATGTGATGCGGCCTTGCCGTCGAAAGCCGAGACCCGTGTCGGCGGTTGGTTCGAGACCCGCCTATTTGAAGAAGTCATCCTGCTCAAAATGCGGATTGGGATAGGTGTAGAAGCCCTGACCGCTTCTGGCGCCCAGTGCGCCCTTGTCGACGAAGTTCGTGCGGAGATATTCGGTTATCGGCAGGAGCTCAGACCGTCCCTCATTCTCGGCGAGATGGCTCAGGGCGTTATACACGGTGCCGATGCCCATCATGTCCACCGATGCTATCGGACCGAGCGGTGCACCGGTGCCGATCATCCATACGCGATCGACATCCTCGAACGACGCAACTCCGCGTGACACGAGATCCAGCGCGCTCGTGATGAACGCTGCCATGATGGAGTTCGACACATAGGCCGGCTGCTCCTTCTTGAGCAGAATCGGCACCAGCTGGATCCGCCGCGCGAAGTCGACGATGTCGGTGACAAGGGCTGGGTCGGTGCCCGCGTGCGGCATGATTTCGAGAATCGGATGATCCCAGATCGGTCGGGCGACATGGCAGGCCAACAGCCGACCCGGGCGGTCGGTAAATTTCGCAATCTCGCTCGGCAGCATCGTGGATGTATTGGTGGTAAAAATCGTCCGGGGCGGACAATGCGTAGAAAGGGCCTCGTAGGTTGCCTTCTTGATGTCGAGCGCCTCCGTGACGGACTCGCTCACGATGTCGACATCGGCAGCCGCCTTCGACAGGTCGCTTTCATAGCTGAGGCGCGCGAGAACCAGGGCCGCCTCTTCCTCGCTGAGTTTTCCTTCGGCCCGAAATGCGTCTGCATATGTTCCGTGGCTGGCGCGAGAAGTGTCGAGCGATTGTGCCGATATGTCGTACATGACGACATCCAACCCACGGGTCGCACAGTAAAATCCTATTTCCGATCCGACCAGCCCTGCGCCGGCAATGAGAATCCTGTTGATCATCGTCCTTCCTTTTCCCTACGAACCGACCGCAACTCCTCAGCAGCACTGCGATCCGATTGATTTTGCAATGACCTGGAGCGGATTTTCACGAGCTGGCCGCCCCAGATCACGCAGCATTCTATGATCGTCGACCGTCGGGGCGTGCCGTCCGGACCCTTTAGAACGGGTAAGCTGGGGGTTCGTCGTTGATGGTGACCCACTGGAGGACGGTGTATTCTTCATGGTTAGTCAGCGATCCGTGGCGCGCACCGTTGCCGGACGACTTGACGCCGCCGAAGGGGGCGTGGACCTCATAGATGGCGGTCTGGTCGTTGATATGGACCATGCCGCTCTTGAGCCGGCGCCCGACCGCCAGCGCCCGCATCGGCGACCGGCTGATCACCGCCGCCGACAGGCCATATTCGGTGTCGTTGGCGAGCGCGACCGCCTCGTCTTCATCATCGAACACGGTCACCGGCGCGACCGGGCCGAAGATCTCGTTGGTGAAGGCCGACATGCCCGAGGTGACGCCGGCGAGCACGGTCGGACGGTAGAACGGCCCGTCATGCGTCCCGCCGGCCGCCAGGCTCGCGCCCGCGCCGACACTCTCCTGCACCAGCCGATCGATCTTGGCGAGCTGCGGCGCGCTGATGATCGGCCCGATCCCCACATCCTGGCGGAACGGATCACCCACCACGATATTGTTCGCGCGCGCCGCGAGCCGCTCGATATACTGGTCCGCGATCTTGCGGTGGACAAAATGCCGCCCCGACGCGATGCACACCTGACCCTGATGGAAGAAGGAGCCGAAGGCGCCCGCCGCGCTCGCCTTGTCCAGATCCGCATCCTCCAGCACGATCAGCGCATTGTTGCCGCCCAGCTCCAGCGACACCTTCTTGAGCATCCCGCCCGCGGTCCTGCCGATCGCGCGGCCCACTGCCGTCGAGCCGGTGAACGAGATCATCCCGACATCGGGATGCCCCACGAGCGCCTCGCCGACGTCGCCGCCACCGGGCAACACGCTGAACAGGCCCGGCGGAAGGCCCGCCTCCTCGAACAGCCCCACCAGCAGCATGCCGCCCGACACCGGCGTCTTGGGATCGGGCTTGAGCACCACCGCATTGCCGAGCGCAAGCGCCGGCGCCGCCGCGCGCAGCGCCATCGCCAGCGGGAAGTTCCACGGCGTGATCACGCCCACCACGCCGACGGGCACGCGCCGCGCGAAGCTCATCCGCACGGCCGAGCCGGACGGCAGCACCATGCCCTCGGGCTGCGTCGGGAGCGCCGCGGCCTCATACAGCTCGGCCAAGCTCGCCACCTCGAACCCCGCCTTGAACCGGGTCGAGCCGCTCTCGCGCACCAGCCACTCGATGAACTCCTCCTTGCGCTCCTCGAGCAGCGTACCCGCCGTGCGCAGCACCCGCGCCCGCTCCGTCGCCGGCGTCTCCGCCCACGCCACCTGCGCCTTCACCGCCGCCGCCACAGCCACATCAACGTCCGCCGGTCCCGCCATGCCGACCGTCGCGATCGCATCCCCAGTCGCCGGCTCGCGAACGTCCACCACGCCCCCCGCGCCCGCCTCCCACGACCCGCCCACATAAATACGCTCGTGCCAAGCCGCAGCCTTCGTATGGACCTCGATGTTCATGTCACAACACTCCTCAATTAATGGTTCATTGCAGGAACCCGCGTGGCCCCTCGATGAAATCGCCTACGTCATTCAAGCGGCCGGATACTTGGAGGGCCGGCGCTTTGCGCTCCGTCGATGACGATGCTGGAACCGGAGATCATCGCGGCCTCATCCGAGGCCAAGAACAGGATCGAGGATGCAATATCATCGGCGGTGCAAACGCGGCCCATCGGCACCTGAGTCGCCATCGCGCTCAAAAGTGCGGCGCGCCCGCCTTCCACCTGAGCGGCAACGGCATCAATGTTGGGCGTATCGGCGTAGGTCGGATGGATCGCGACACAGCGCACAGGATAACGCCGCTGCGCACAGTGCATGGCGACCGTCCTCGTCAAAGCGGTAACGCCGCCCTTAGCTGCTGCATAGCCGGCGGCATCCGCCGGCCCGAGCAAAGCGGCGAGCGTCGACAGATTTACGATCGCGCCCGAGCCGCCCGACGCAAGAATGCCGCGAAGTCCAACCTGGCACCCGATCACCGTGCCCGTGAGGTTGACCGCCAGCATGCGATGGTAGTCCTCCATCCTCATGTCTTCGATCGTCCCAGGAATACCGAAGCCGGCGACATTGCAGACGATATCGAGCTTGCCATATCGCGATACGGCGAGATCAACGGCTGCCTGCCAATCGTCCTCCTTGCGAACATCCATCGCGACGGCAGCCGCCGAACTTCCCAGCGGCTTGGCCGCCTCTTCAGCAAGCGCGAGACTGATATCCCCCAGCACCACGCTGGCGCCTTCCTCGACGAAACGGCGTGCGGTCGCACGCGCGATGCCGCCCCCGCCGCCACTTATCAGCGCGCTCTTCCCAGCCAGGCGTTCCGCCATAGAAGCTCCCTCAGCCGAGAAGGCAGTCAAGACCACCTTCCTTCTCAATCAATGAAAATTTCATTCCCAAATATGCGTCCATCAGCGTCATTGACCGAAGCGAAACTTCAAGGTCACTCCGTACGTTGCGGGCATGCCAGCAAATCGATAGACATAATCTGATACTCGAACGATATTGGTGCTGTAGAATTTGTTCGCCACGTTGCGGCCCCAGATCTCGATGCGGAGTTTCGAGTCCGGCGTTTCCACGCCCGCCCGTAGGTCCAGCAGCGCGTATCCGGGAATGACAAGCATTTTCTCCAGACCTGCGATCGATGCGCCGTCGTAAGGCGAAACGGCCGAACCCCCGTTGAAAAGCGACGCGTTCGCTTTGCTTCGAGCCGTCACGTTGCCTCCCAAGTACATGTTCAGGCCAGACGAGATCGGAAAGGTATACTGGGCATCCGCAACGCCCTGCCACTTGGGCGTAAAGGGAAACGGGCTACCGACGAAGCTCCCGCCCTGACTGCCGAAAGGGCCTGTGGGATTGGGCGGATCGCTCTTTATCCTGGTATCGACATAGGTGCCGCCCACATTAAGTCTCAGGCCGTGAAGCGGCAGCAGGGTTGCATTGAATTCCGCACCTTCAACCCTCGACATAGGGATGTTGACCAATGCAGGAAGCGCGCCGAATGGCGGAAGATTGAGAGTACCAAGAAGCTGTTTGTCGCGGTAATCATAATAGAAGGCCGCAGCAGTCAGCTGCACTTTCCGGCGAAACAGATCGATTTTCGTCCCCACCTCATAAGCCAGAACCGATTCCTGGTTTACCGGATTAAGAGCTGCGGAGGTAGGCGGGGGCTGTGTCGGGAAGCTGCCTGACTTGTAGCCCTTTGTTACATTCGCGTAAAACAACATGCTCGATCTCGGCTTGTAATTCACACTCGCGCGCCAAGAGACGTTGTTTTGATTGAGCTGATCATGCACGAGACCCGGCACGCCGGTGGTGGCATTCAGTGTGACGCAACCTCCAGGAGGAATGTTTCCGGCAGTTCCACTCAGTAGAAAAGCCAGGTAATCGAAGGCTGCTGCTAGATCCCCGTCACCGTCATCTCTCCCGCATCCCTGATAACGGCGGTGCTGGTCGGTGTAGCGAGCCGATCCCTGCAGCGTGATTTTATCGGTTATCGCGAAATCTAAACTTCCAAACACCCCCGCTGTCCTGATGCTCTGATCGTTGGTCACTCCAAATCCGTGATAGACGAAGGGCCCTATATTTCCATTCGTCGTGAATTGGGGATCGTATCGGAATTCCTCGTTGACCGTGTCTTTCTGATAGCTTCCGCCCAACATCCAGCGCAGCCTGTCTCCTGCGGTCCCATTGAGCCGTAATTCCTGAGAAAAACTTTTGATCATGCCGGAGACAACCGTGCGCGAGACCGGATAGATGGTGCCGTCGAGATCGAGCGGCGTGAATGTCTTATAATTGGCGTACGATGTTAAAGACGTCAGCGCGATATCATCCATCAAGTTCCAGTCAGCCCGCCCGGTGAACTGATAGAATCTGTCATTCCTTGCGAAACTCACCCCCGGATCCCATGCTGCTGCCCGGTCGTTCTTTGGCGCTGCCGGGAAGGTATCGATAGGATACGGAATAGGCAGGTGAGCGGGAGCGCTATCGGGACCGCGGAACAGCACGAATTGCGGCTGCTGGGTATCAGATGTGTCCTTCCACGCAGAAGCAGTCAATGCGACATGAAAGGTACTGCTCGGGTCCCAATCGAGCATCGCCCGACCATTGATGAACCTTTTCTGTCCGATGGTATCACTGCTGACATAGCTCTTTTGCCAGTCATCCTGATATTCCTGGCGAACAGCGAGGCGCACCTTGAGGGTGTTGGTGATCGGACCGCTGATGAACGCCTCGGTATCGACGGCGTTGAAGCGGCCGAATCCCAGATCGAACCCGGCCTCGAGATGGTCAGTCGGTTTGGCAGCGATGTAATTGATCGCGCCGCCGGTAGAATTCTGCCCAAAAAGCGTACCTTGCGGTCCCTTCAGGATTTCGACGCGCTCGAGATCGAGTGTGGCGCCGCGCGACATCGGGGAGTAGGGAAGCGGCGCTTGGTCCACATAGACGGTAACGGCTGGGCTTACGCCGAGCGTGGTATCATTAAACCCGATGCCGCGTATGAAATAGATCGGTGTTCCATAGCTGCTTTTCAGGAAGGTGAAGCCGGGAACGATCTTCGCGAGGTCATCGGTGCTTGTTACTCCGGCCGACTTCAACTGATCACTGGTGCTCGCCGTAATCGACATCGGGACATCATTGAGACGCTCGGACCGCTTTTGTGCCGTAACGATGATATCGCCGACCTGCGGTTCGTTTGATGTCACGCCGGATGCTTGCACGACCGGAGATGCAGGTGCGACCACACTGCCAGCCTGCTGAGCAGCCGCCACTTGTGCAAACAGAGAAGTCGAACTGCATAGCGTGACAACCGAAAAGACTCCCTTATTCAAGAGCTTCATTTTCCCCTCCTTTGACTTTTATGGTTTTCGTTCTTTAGACGTCTGACCCTATCCCTGCTTCTTCACTCCAGCGTTAATCCCTATGGCAAGTTGTACGTGGCGTTCCTTGTGTCGGAAGCAGCCGCGATCTGCGTTACGAAATCTTCAATCCCGCATTATCGCCGCGTTCGCGCCACTCGTTGAGCAGCGCCGAAAATTCGAGGGCTCCGCCACCGTAGGTGTTGGCGCTCCAACTCTTCTCGATATCGCCTTCTGCATTGAAATAGCCCGGCGTGCATTGGGCGTGCATGGCCCTTATGCCCTGCGATTTCGCCACGATGATCTGGCGCCATTCCGCCTCGCCACCCGCCGTCGCTTCGATCCGCTTGGCGCCGACTGCACGCGTCTTGGCGATGAGATCGACGAGATGATCGACCTGCTCGGCCAGCATGTCGGTGATATTGGGCTTCACCGCATTATTGCCGGACCCCAGAAGGAACAGGTTGGGAAATCCATGGACATAGAAGCCGTGCAGCGTGCGGGGACCATCCGCGAAATGGCCGGCCAGGAGTTCACCCCCGACACCGCGGATGGCGGCGCCGGCGGTGCGATTGGTGGTCGTGCCAACCTCGAAACCGGTCGCGAAGATGATGCAGTCGACAGGATAGGAAACGCCGTTACATACGATGGCCGACCCGGTGATTTCGTCGACCCCCGCCCCGTGCGTATCGATCAACGTGACGTTGTCCCGATTGAAGGAGGGCAGATAGTCATCGTTGAAGGCGGGGCGCTTGCACAGTACACCGTACCAAGGCTTGAGCGCCTCCGCGACCTCCGGGCGTTCCACATGGGCCGCGATCCAGGCGCGCATTTCCTCGCCCTTCTGAAAATCGGCGCGTTCCATCAGCGCCATGGCCTCAGGAAGGGCTAGTTCCCGGCCATCCTCGGGTCGCCAGTTGGTCAACATGTCGCTGAACAGCTCGGTCCACCCGTCGGCGACAAAGTCCGTCTCACAGCGCGCACCGGACACTATGGCGTTGAAATTCTCCATCCGTTCGCGCTGCCAACCGGGAGCCAAGGATTTTACCCAGTCCGGATCCGTCGGTCTGTTGCCCCGCGCGCCTACATTGGAGGGGGTGCGCTGTACCACGTAAACATGTTGCGCATCGCGCGCGAGATAGGGAACACACTGGACCGCCGTCGCGCCAGTGCCCAGCACCGCAACCTTTTTGTCCGCAAGGCGCGTCATGCCCCCATTTGCATCGCCGCCGGTATAGCCATAATCCCACCTGCTGGTGTGGAACATGTGACCCTTGAAGCGGCTGATCCCGGAGATACCGGGCAACTTGGGGCGATTGAGGGGTCCGCTGGCGGTCAGCACATAGCGCGCCTGGATCAGGTCACCGCGATCGGTACGAACGGTCCAGCGCAATGCCGCCTCGTCCCAATCCATGCTGGTGATCTCGGTCTGAAACAGAGCCTTGTCGTATAGCCCGAAATGTCTGCCGATGCGCTGGGCATGCTCGAAAATCTCCGGCGCGTGGGCGTATTTCTCGGTGGGAATATAGGCCGTTTCCTCAAGCAGCGGCAGATAGATGTAGGACTCGATGTCGCACTGTGCGCCCGGATACCGGTTCCAATACCAAGTTCCACCGAAATCGCCTGCTTTTTCCACAATTCGGATATCGTCGATCCCGATCTTCTTCAGACCCGCCGATGCCAGGAGTCCACCGAATCCCCCGCCTATCACAAGCGCCTCGACGACCTCTTCGATTGAACCCCGCGTGATCGGCGCTTCGATCCACGGATCGTCGACGAAGTGACGATATTCGCCAGTTACTTCGATAAACTGCTCATTCTTGCGCGGATCGAGACGGCGGTTGCGCTCTTCCGCATATTTTGCGCGGAGCGATTCCACGCTGGCGTGATCGCGCGAGACCTCAGCAACACTTCCGGTCATATCCACTCCTTGGGCTTGCGGGCGATTCCTCCCCCGGCCTTCTCTTGGATGGATCTTATCGAATGAGCGTCCCGAAGACGTTGCGATGCGCGCCAGAATATTGACCGATCGCGACAGTGTTGCTCCCGCTCGGTTCCGGGCAAAGACCCCATGGCGTGCCGCGCGCAGTCCGGCGAGGGCAGCAGGTGGCCCTACGGAGGACTAAGGCCCCGCACTTGCGTAACGCATACGGCTAGCAGTAACCGCCTGACGCCTAATGCAACGCGGGTTCCCGACATTTCATTGCCCCCTTCTGAGCCCGTAGAGCGCGGGCGCCCGTATTCAAATGCTTACGTAGGAAGCGGCTTACCGCGCTATTGTCACTATAGCCCAATCGATGTGCAAGCGCCGTAAGGTTTGGACGCCGTTCGCCGCCAAAATATTCGTCGGTTATCCTGGTCCGCACCTCGATCAGCAAATCCGCGAATGCTAGATTGTGCCCGGCTAAGTGCCGCTGCAATGCACGCGGGCTCATGCCAAGCCCATGTGCCACATGTTCGAGCGTGGCTTCCCCTCTTACGAGCTTGGCCGCAATAATCTGCTCGACTCGTCTGGGAAGTTCCACGGGCGCGGCAGAGTCCTCGGTTCGGATCTGCCGCTCCAAAAACGCAAACATCTGTGCATTGCCGTTGCGCGATGGCTGCTTCAAGTCCCGCCGTTTAAGGACAACCGCATTACGATCCGAGTTGAAATCCATAGGACAACGAAAGATATTTTGCTGAATCCTGATGGTAGGCGGTGCGTGATGAGCGAGTTCGACACGCACCGGAGACCAGTTTTCACTGCCCAGGATCATGCGTATAATGCGCACCTCGAGTGTCAGCGACGCTTCTACGAACTGCGATGCGCCAAAACGCGCGGGCACCATTAATATATGTTCGAGGGCGATGTTTTCGTCTTCATCCGACAGGTTGAAGCCAACAGCACCATTTTCCAGATGGATATATTGACGGTTGACGCGCAGTGCATCGGCAAGCGTTGGAGCATGGTCCCATACCAAACTGAGCGGACCAAAGCCGCCGTTGATTTTAGCCCATGCCGCTGTCGAGGCTCCGAGAGCGGGGCGATCCATCTTGACCGAGCATATTTGCAGCATATCGACGATTGCGTGCGCCGGAACCCTATCCTTTTCATAGCTGGCCCTAAGAACCTCTCTCAAGTCTCCGTCTATCAGCGCCTCAAGAGCTATACCCTGCTCCCGGGCAAATCGCGCAAACTGACGGATACATCCGGAATTTCCTAGCATTTCCATTGTCCTCTCCTTCGTGAAGGAGACGTGGTGGCTCGTTCTTACGAACAGCCACCCGTCTCTCTTTTAATTAGAACGGGTAAGCTGGGGGTTCGTCGTTGATGGTGACCCACTGGAGGACGGTGTATTCTTCATGGTTAGTCAGCGATCCGTGGCGCGCACCGTTGCCGGACGACTTGACGCCGCCGAAGGGGGCGTGGACCTCATAGATGGCGGTCTGGTCGTTGATATGGACCATGCCGCTCTTGAGCCGGCGCCCGACCGCCAGCGCCCGCATCGGCGACCGGCTGATCACCGCCGCCGACAGGCCATATTCGGTGTCGTTGGCGAGCGCGACCGCCTCGTCTTCATCATCGAACACGGTCACCGGCGCGACCGGGCCGAAGATCTCGTTGGTGAAGGCCGACATGCCCGAGGTGACGCCGGCGAGCACGGTCGGACGGTAGAACGGCCCGTCATGCGTCCCGCCGGCCGCCAGGCTCGCGCCCGCGCCGACACTCTCCTGCACCAGCCGATCGATCTTGGCGAGCTGCGGCGCGCTGATGATCGGCCCGATCCCCACATCCTGGCGGAACGGATCACCCACCACGATATTGTTCGCGCGCGCCGCGAGCCGCTCGATATACTGGTCCGCGATCTTGCGGTGGACAAAATGCCGCCCCGACGCGATGCACACCTGACCCTGATGGAAGAAGGAGCCGAAGGCGCCCGCCGCGCTCGCCTTGTCCAGATCCGCATCCTCCAGCACGATCAGCGCATTGTTGCCGCCCAGCTCCAGCGACACCTTCTTGAGCATCCCGCCCGCGGTCCTGCCGATCGCGCGGCCCACTGCCGTCGAGCCGGTGAACGAGATCATCCCGACATCGGGATGCCCCACGAGCGCCTCGCCGACGTCGCCGCCACCGGGCAACACGCTGAACAGGCCCGGCGGAAGGCCCGCCTCCTCGAACAGCCCCACCAGCAGCATGCCGCCCGACACCGGCGTCTTGGGATCGGGCTTGAGCACCACCGCATTGCCGAGCGCAAGCGCCGGCGCCGCCGCGCGCAGCGCCATCGCCAGCGGGAAGTTCCACGGCGTGATCACGCCCACCACGCCGACGGGCACGCGCCGCGCGAAGCTCATCCGCACGGCCGAGCCGGACGGCAGCACCATGCCCTCGGGCTGCGTCGGGAGCGCCGCGGCCTCATACAGCTCGGCCAAGCTCGCCACCTCGAACCCCGCCTTGAACCGGGTCGAGCCGCTCTCGCGCACCAGCCACTCGATGAACTCCTCCTTGCGCTCCTCGAGCAGCGTACCCGCCGTGCGCAGCACCCGCGCCCGCTCCGTCGCCGGCGTCTCCGCCCACGCCACCTGCGCCTTCACCGCCGCCGCCACAGCCACATCAACGTCCGCCGGTCCCGCCATGCCGACCGTCGCGATCGCATCCCCAGTCGCCGGCTCGCGAACGTCCACCACGCCCCCCGCGCCCGCCTCCCACGACCCGCCCACATAAATACGCTCGTGCCAAGCCGCAGCCTTCGTATGGACCTCGATGTTCATGTCACAACACTCCTCAAATTTAGCAGATCGCGATGATGCTGGTTGAACTTTGAAATTCGACGTCGCCACCGACTGAACGAATGCTCGGCCACATTCGCCTTCGAGAAGGATGTCCTTTGCGCGACTCGCTTCGGGTCTGAGCACTTCGGCGCTCACGCATGATTCCAAGCTGACCCAGGATTGCGTCTTCGGCATCGACCCTGCCTTCAACGGATCGCGGCGAAAGCATGGCGCAATTCCCTGACGAAAAGAGTGGGTTGTTCGAACGCCGCGAAGTGACCTCCCTTATCCAGTTCGTTCCAGTAGAACAGATTCGGCCATTCCCGCTCGGCCCAAATCCTCGGCGCGCGAAATATCTCGCGCGGGAATACAGTACCTGCCATGGGCAGTTCGACACGCCCCTTGCCATGTCCGACATGGCCACTTTGGGTATTCTCCCAGTAAGTCCTAGCCGACGAGGTCGCGGAGTTCGTTAGCCAGTAGAGAGTGATGTTGTCGAGCATCGCCACGGTCGACAACGCATCCTCAGGGGCTCCCTTGTTGTCGGTCCAATCCCAGAATTTCTCATAGATCCACATGGCTTGGCCGATAGGTGAATCCGCCAGACCGTAGCCCAATGTCTGGGGCCGGCTTGCTTGCTGCCGGAAGTATGACGATCCTGATGCCAGAAAGCCTGCCCGATCGTCGATCGCACGTTGCTCCTCCGGAGTCGGGCTGGAGGGCAAC
The DNA here is from genome assembly GCF_001717955.1 of Sphingomonas panacis. Classification (NCBI taxonomy): domain Bacteria; kingdom Pseudomonadati; phylum Pseudomonadota; class Alphaproteobacteria; order Sphingomonadales; family Sphingomonadaceae; genus Sphingomonas; species Sphingomonas panacis. Next base: position 239,813 of record NZ_CP014169.1, on the reverse strand, counting down.
TCCTTTGGAAAGACCATCGGCCAGTTGACGTGCGCCGCGACAAGGCCATCCGGCTGTTGTTGTGCGAGAACGATCGCCAGCCCCGCTCCCCAGTCACCCCCTTGGGCGACCCAGCGGGGATAGCCGAGCCGCTTCATCAGGGTAGCCCAGGCTCGCGCCGTTCGTCCGAGGTGCCAACCAGGTTCGACCGGCTTATCCGAAAAGCCGAAGCCTGGAAGCGAGGGAATCACCAGATGAAAGGCATCCTCGGCGCTCCCGCCATGGCGGACGGGGTCAACGAGGGGCTCGATCACATCGAGGAATTCAATGATCGAACCCGGCCAGCCATGCGTGAGAATGAGAGGCAGCGCTTCGGCATGAACCGACCTGACATGCAGGAAATGGATGCCAATCCCATCGATGGTGGTACGGAACTGGGGAAGTTTGTTGAGGCGCGCCTCGAATTTCCTCCAGTCATAACGATCCTGCCAATAGTCGAGAAGCGATTGTGCTTTCGCCAGCGGTACCCCTTGGCTCCAATCTCCGACGGACTCCTTATCGGGCAGGCGGGTGGCGGCCAGACGTCGCCTCAGATCGTCAAGATCGGCCTGTGGCACAGATACGGAGAACGGCGTGATAGTGTCACCCGGCGATCCGCTCCCCAGCTGCGGAGAAGGCTTCATGAGCATGGCCTCCATCCTGGACCCGCGGAGGGATCCCGATCACGCATGATCCAGCCCGTGTTGAACTCCTGCCGGCCGATCGCCGCGTTGCTGAGATAGTTTCCTTCCAGTGGTCCTTTTGATCGCTCCAGATGCCGATTATTCGCCCATTGGCTGATGAACACCGTCGGGCTCGCGCTGTTGAAACGACTAGGACCAATATCGAGGGTCGCGCCTCGCGTGCTTGGAGAGGAAGAACTTGGCGCTTCCCCCACATACACGGCGACTGTCCGACGCTTGCAGAACGTCGTATCGCTGAAGCAGACCCTGCGGATGAAACAAGCTGGAACGCGATCGTTCCCTCTCAGGTACGGCAACTGCCAAGCGATCCCGGCCGGTCCGGCGGTAATCTCAGTCCTCAATGCCGCAAAGTGTCCGGCCGATCCCGTCGCGGTGGGGATCAGGACTTTCTGGACGCCCAGGAGTCGCTTATGTGCCGTCACGATGCTGACGCCCGGTTCGGGTAATCAATCAGTCTGTCGATTTGAGGAACTGGTATCTCAGATCTCGCGGCCTTGGACCCACTACCTGAATCTTGATTTTGCTTTTCAAGTTTCCCAGCCACGGCCGGGGCGTTCAGCAAGGTGAAACCATCCAACGCCGCCGCGTCCGAAAATCCTTCATAGCCCACGCCACTCATCTTGAATTGCTTTCTTCGTCTGGACTTGTCCCGGATACGTCCCTTACTTATACTATATCAATACGCTTGGTTCATTTGGCCGCTCACCACGCAAATTTCCGCACTGGGGAGAACGCTTCAGATGTCTGCGTAAGTTGCCTCCCCAGCCAGGGCGCCAGGATGGGTCACCGCGCCTTGGTACGCGGGGCCGACTTGCTGAACATATTTCCAGATCGCACCGGACCGGTACCGGCCCGGTCCAAGGGGTTTCCAGGCCGCACGCCTCGCGCGCAACTCGTCATCGGTCAGACGAACGTCGAGCGTGCCTTCGACAACATCGATATCGATGATGTCGCCGTCGCGCAGCAGCGCCAACGGGCCGCCCTCGGCTGCCTCGGGGCCGACATGACCTATGCAGAAGCCCCTGGTCCCACCAGAGAAGCGGCCATCGGTGACCAGCGCTACCTCTCCCGAGGTGTCCTGCCCGTAGAGCATCGCTGTCGTCGCCAGCATTTCACGCATGCCGGGCCCCCCTTTGGGGCCCTCGTAGCGGATGACGATCACATCGCCCATTTCATACTGCCGATCCCGAACCGCCGCGAACGCGCTTTCCTCATTGTCGAAGCAGCGCGCCGGACCGCTAAAGCTGGTCTTTGCGATGCCCGCCGTCTTAACGACCGCGCCTTCAGGCGCCAGGTTTCCGCGAAGCGCAGTGACGCCGCCCCTGGGGCTTTTGGGATTGCCAACCGCACTGATGACGTTTTGGTTCGGGTTCCACTTCACGCCGGCCAGGTTTTCGGCAATTGTCTGCCCAGTCACGGTCAAACAGTCCCCGTGGATGTAGCCGCCCTCGAGAAGCGTTTTCATCAGCAAAGGAACGCCGCCAGCGTCGAACATTTCTTTGGTGTTGTACTTCCCACCAGGCTGGAGATCCGCAACATAAGGCGTTCGGTTAAATACCGCAGAGATATCAAAGAGATCGAACGAGATCCCGCATTCATGCGCAATCGCCGGCAAATGGAGCGTCGAATTCGTGGAGCCGCCCGACGCCGCTACAACAGCGGCGGCATTCTCGAGCGCCTGCCGGGTGACGATGTCGCGAGGGCGGATACGGTTCCTGACCAGTTCCATGATCTTTTCGCCAGACAGGACACAGAGCGCATCACGGCTGAGATAGGCTGCCGGCGCGCCAGAGGAGTACGGCAGGGCGAGGCCGATCGCCTCCGAGACGCATGCCATTGTGTTCGCGGTCGCCTGGACGCCACAGGAACCGGACGAGGGGCACGCCACCCGCTCCATCTCTTCCAACTCCTCGGCCGATAGAGCGCCCACGGAATGCTTGCCCACAGCCTCCACCATATCCTGCACGGTGATCGACGCCCCGTCGTGCGAACCAGGCAGTTGCGAGCCGCCATAAATGAAGATCGACGGGACATTGAGCCGAATCATGGCCATCATCAGGGCCGGCAATGTCTTGTCGCAGCCGGCGAGACCGATCAGGGCATCATAGGCATGACCGCGTACCGTCAGTTCCACCGAGTCGGCGATGCAGTCACGAGAGGGGAGCGAGGAGCGCATCCCTTCGTGCCCCATCGCCAGGACGTCCGTGACCGCGATCGTCGCGAACTCGCGCGGCGTGCCGCCGCCGCGGACGATGCCGCGCTTCGCGGCTTGCGCCTGCCGCATCAAGGCTATGTTGCACGGAGCCGCCTCGTTCCAGCAGGAAACCACGCCGACAAACGGCTGGTCGATTTCCTGTTTGGTGAGGCCCATCGAATATAGTAACGCCCGGTGGGATGCGCGCTCATAGCCTTCCGTGACATGCCGACTGGGCAGGCCCTGTTTTCCTGAGCGTTCAGCGTCCACTATTTATCCCCACCTGATCCCATCCGATCACCGCACGATGCGGCACGGACGGCATGAACCCGTCGGCGGGCATTCGTGCCCGTCTCGTCAGACGTCCTCGAGGCCATGGGGCGGGAAACCACCCTCGCGTCGCGTGGCCACTTGCACATGCCGACTTCACCACAGATCGCGGCGTGTCTTTATGAGCGTCCGGCGGGTCTAGTCGCCAAAATCCTTCGCGTCAATAATCTCGATATTATCAACAACATCTTTTTTGCGACGGTCCGCGCCGCCGTGACGATCCATCTGGAGCGCCGGGCGCCGTTAGGCGCTCCGGAGGGCGGTGTTCACCCCAAGAAGCGGACGCAAAGGCGCGCGCATGGAACAGGCCGCTACCGCCTGGACGAGGCCGGCCGCCGGTGAACATCTTGGAATCTGCGCAGCGTGGCGCGAGCGATCACTCGCTCAAGCAGAACTCTTTCACGGTCCGGTTGAGATGCAAGGTCATCAACGCACATGCGGCAGGTTCGTCGCGGGCGATGGCAGCCTCCGCAATCTCGTTATGCTCTGTAAGAAGGTCCCTGTCGGTAGGGCGAGACACCATCGCGAGCGCCAGAAAGCGCTCGCTGTGGAGATACAAGTTGGCTCTGATTTTCAGATACCATGGATTGGGGCAGGTGCTGACCAGAACTTGATGAAAAATCGAATGGGCGGTGGCCCAATGGGCCGACACGCTATCTTCCCGCACGCCGCGTTCCTCAGGCGTCCGAGCCAGCTCGTGCAGCGCTGCCACGACCCGGCCTTCCCAGCCCAGGTCCGCATTGCGGATCGCTCCCGACAGGCATGCACACTCGATCTTGATACGCGCTTCAAAGAGGTGACGGACATCGGACAGTTCCAAAGGGGCTACCCGGAACCCTCGCTGCGGCTCGGCCACCACAAGCCCTTCGGAAACAAGACGCGAAAGGGCTTCGCGTACGACGCTTGGACTGGCCCCCATCACAGCCGCCAGATCGGCGACCTTGAGCTTGTCATCGGGTTTCGCCTGGGCGCTCAGGATGTAGGCGCGGGTACGGTGATAGGTGGCCTCAGTCAGGCTGACGCTCGAAGGTTTGTTCATGCGCCTCAGCCTAAGCGAACGACGGAATCCCGTCAAACGCCAGAAAAAAGATTTTATTTGACTCGATGGATACCGGTGATTAGCCCTGCGAGCGTCCGATCAACGGACTTCGCCGCCGCCGAGCGCGTCGCCTGGTCAGAACAACGAAACTGTCGTGGATGGAGGAAAGCTGATGCGCTTCTTGCGCTTTTCAAAGGATGGCGAGGTCGGCCTTGCGGTGGGAGACGGCAAAAGCTTTCACGGTTTCACCGCTTCGCAAGAGGGGTATCCAGGCGACCTCACACCAGCCCTGCTTACGAAAAAGGATGTTTCCGATCTCGGCGAGGCCCTGTCCGCCGGCGAGCAGATTGATCTGAGTGCGATCGATTTTCTCCCGCCCATAACCGGCGCCTCGAAAATGATCTGCGTTGGCCTGAACTATGCCGACCATTCCAAGGAGACGGGTTTCAAAGTTCCCGACCATCCCACGGTGTTTCCCCGCTTTGCCTCCAGCCTCATCGGTCACGAGGCGCCGATCCTCAAGCCGCGGCAATCCGATCAGCTCGACTACGAGGGCGAGGTCGCCGTCGTGCTTGGCAAAGGGGGGCGCTATATCTCGCCCGAGGATGCGCTGTCGCATGTGCTTGGCTACGCGCTGTTCAATGATGCCTCGATACGCGATTTTCAGCTGCGTACACCGCAATGGACGATCGGGAAGAATTTCGATGGCACCGGTGCCTTCGGACCCTATCTCGTCACCGCCGATGAGCTTCCTGCAGGCGCATCAGGGCTTTCGATCCAGACGCGGCTGAACGGAGTGGTGGTGCAGGACGCCAACACCCGTGACCTCGTCTTCTCGGTCGCCGCGCTCATCTCGGATCTGAGCCAGACCCTGCGGCTTGAGGTTGGCGATGTGATCATCACGGGAACCCCTGCAGGCGTCGGTGCCGGCCGCACTCCACCCTTGTGGATGAAGGATGGCGACGTTTGCGAAATCGAGGTCGAGGGAATCGGCCTGTTGCGAAATGTCATCGCGAACGAAGATGCATCTCAAGGCAATGCGGCGGCAGAGGGGAAGCATCTTGTCGAACATCGCTGAAGTCGCCGAGGCTTTTTGGGAAGCCCGAAATGCTGTCGGCGTTCCCAATCGCTATGCCAATATTCTCGACGCCGACGACGGCTTTCGCGTCCAGATCCTCATGCAGGAATTTCGGGACCGCGAAGGCGACATGCGCATCGGATGGAAGGTGGCCGCGACGAATCCGGCGGTGCAGCAGCAACTGGGCATCACCGAGCCGGCTTTCGGGAGTTTACGAACGTCGCGCAACTACCCCAACGGGCATGAGCTAGCCATTGCCGAACTCGTCCAGCCCCATGCGGAATGCGAGATCTGCTTCGAGATCACCGCGGATATCCTGTCGGCGGAGACCCTCGACAACGCCCGCGCCTCGGTGCTGAAATGCTTTCCCGCTTTCGAGCTTATCGAAAAACGCGTGCCCATCACCGACTTCGGCGGAGCGATGGCTGACAACGCCGAGCACACCGCCATCGTCCTTGGCAAAGGCATCCCGATCCCCGCTGATCTAGACTTTTCGAAGGTCGAATGCCGCCTTGAGGTCGATGGAGAGACGGTCGGTTCGGCCGACGGTTCCGCAGTCCTCGGCAATCCGCTCAATTCGCTGCTCTGGCTGAAGGAGCGTTTGAAACGGTACGACGCCAAACTCGTGCCGGGCTCTTTGATCATGACGGGCTCGTTCCTGCGCCAACAGCCGATCCACGCTGGCGACAGGTTCGTGGCTCATTTTTCCGGCATTGGATCCGTGGAGTTTTCGGCCGTCGATTGACACCAGTCATATGTCTCAGGCGCTCGTGATGGGAGTGCGCCTGAGGGCATATCGAATGTGTGAGAGGATCTAGGATGTTTGCAGTGCACTGCCGGGATAACGCGTCGATGGAGCAGGTGCGGTTGAATAACCGTCCGGCCCATCTTGAATATATCAAGGGCAGTGGCTCGAGTATCGTCGCTGCCGGCCCGCTGATTGGTCCTGACGGACATGCCGTGGGCGGCTTCTTCCTGCTCGATGTCGCGAACCTTGCGGCCGCAGAGGACTGGGCGGCCAAGGATCCGTTCCGCGCGCTCGAACTCTATGGATCCGTTGAGATTCAGGAGTGGAAGTATGTGTTCGGATCAGGGCTTGAGCCGAGGCCATAGGCGCGGCGATCAACGTGGAGTGACTGTGAGCCTGAGAAAGGAAGGCTAATGCCGATTATTACATGCGACATTCGCAACGGACGCACGAAGGAGCAGAAGAGCCGGCTCGCGAAGGGACTGAGCCAGGTTCTTATCGATGTCGCCGGCGTGTCGATCGACAACATCTTCGTCGTTACTCGCGAGATGCCCGGCTTCAATTTCCTCGACGCCGGCGAACATATACCTGACTATGTGCCGGGACCGAATGGCGAAGACATCGCCGGCGCCGCGCAGCTGCGTCTGCGCAACGAAGCCAAGAGCAAGGTTTCCCGAACACCACACCATGGAGAATGATCATGCCTTTCATTCAATGCGACATCGAACTGGGCTTGTCGGACGAGCAGAAGATCGAAATCGTCAAACGCATGGTTGCCGTAACGAACGAAGCGATCGGCTCGTCGTGCGAGCATATCAACGTCGTGATCCGGGAACATCCCGCAGCAAATATCGGGGAGACCGGAAAAGCCAATCTCGGCCTGATCAGCCGCCAACAACAGGCCGCCTGATCGGTGCTGGTCCCCTGGACCATGAAGCCGATGTCCGTGCACCTTGATCTGGACTAGCTCAGGCGGCTTTGCAAGGTTGCCTGGACGCTCATGCTGGGCATCGGATGTCGCTTCCCCTGAAAGACGCCGTAATCGTGTCGGCGGGAACGGTTGTCGCGAATGCTTGGGGTCAATCTCATTACGGAACTCGGCCCCGTGGTCACAGACGCGATCGCCGAATTACGCTACGGCACAGCATGGTGGACTGAATGCCTGAACCGGCTTCGGGTATCTGACAGCGACCGCTAACTGGGGCGCCTTTCCGGGCCACACGATCGAAAACGTGTAGAGCGGCATCGAGGTTGTGCGTAACGCGCTGTTTCTGGACGGGTCGGAGCGGACCGTATTGCGCGGGTCGTTCCGACCTGCGCTGCATGGCGAGCTCACCCTATCACCCCGGCCGCCCTGGTTCGTCACGAACCGCACGGCCGCGACAACCGGACGCCTGCTCACGCGCTTCGCCGCCTCGCCCCGATGGACCGCCCTGCCCGCAATCTTTGCCTCTGCGCAGCGCGGGTGAGTTCGCCTTTCCTGCCTTGGGAGACCATGTTGTTCAAATCCGCCATCCAGTCAGAGGCACTTCCCCCTCGACGCGATCGAGACCACCGCGCCGCTGGGTCAAGCCATGGTGAGGGCCTGTGACGTGAGCGTCGCCAGCCCCTTTGCGGACGTGGAAATTCCTGCGTCGAGCGTCTTCGATGCGTTGTTTGCCGAGATCGACGAGCAGGACCTCGACCGGACTGCCCTCATCGACAGCGCCAATAGCGCGCAAACCAGCTACCGCGAGCTGCGCGTGCGGGTGATTGCGATGGCCGGAGCGCTGGCCTTGCGCGGCGTGGGACCGGGCAGTGTCGTGGGGCTTCTCGCCCCGAACTCGTCCCAGTTCGCCATCGCCTTCCACGGCATCTTGCGGGCTGGCGCCACGGCGACCACGGTCAACGCGCTGTTCACAGCGGACGACATCGCCAAGCAGCTCATCGACGCGAAGGCCTCACTGCTCATCACCGCGACGGCGCTGTTGCCACACGCATTGGAAGCGGCAGCGACCGCCGGAATCGCGCGCGAGGATGTGATCCTGCTGGACGGCGGGCCCCGAATCGCGACCGGACATCCCAGCCTCGCCGACATTCTTGCGCGAACCGTCCACGCTCCGCAGGCCGTCTTCGATCCTGCCATCCACCCGGCCGCCCTGCCCTATAGCTCGGGCACCACCGGCAATCCTAAAGGCGTGATCCTTACCCATCGCAACCTGGTCGCCAACATGGCGCAGATTCGGCCCCTGCTCGACATAAAGCGCGACGACCGAATCATCGCCGTGCTGCCCTTCTTCCACATCTACGGCATGACCGTCCTGCTCAACGCCGCGCTGCAAGCCCGCGCGACGCTCGTCGTCATGCCCAGATTCGATCTGACGGAGTTCCTCGACACCATCGAGCGTCACCGGATCACCTATGGGTTCATCGCGCCACCGGTGGCCGTCACGCTGGCCAAGCACACCCTAGTCGACCAGTACGACCTCTCTTCGCTCAACACCATATTGTCGGGCGCCGCCCCGCTCGACAGCGAGCTGGGCGCCGCGGTCGAGGAGCGTCTGAAGGTACGAATGATCCATGGCTATGGGATGAGCGAACTCAGCCCCGTCAGCCACCTGATGCCCGCGGATCGCGGCTTGCGCCTGTTCGGCGAGCTGGCGCCGCTCAGCTCGTGCGGCTGGCCCGTTCCCAACACGATCAACAGGATCGTCGATCCCGCGACCGGCAACGACATCCTGCCGCCGACGGAAGGGCTGAGCAAGCCCGGCGAATTGCTGGTCAGCGGGCCAAATGTGATGCTGGGTTATCTCGGCAACCCGCAAGCGACCGCCGAGACGATCGACGCCGATGGCTTCCTGCATACCGGCGACCTCGCGCGGATCGACAGCATGGGCCGTGTGTTCATCGTCGATCGGCTCAAGGAGCTCATCAAGTACAAGGGCTATCAGGTGCCACCGGCCGAGTTGGAAGCGTTGCTCCTGACCCACCCAGCGATCGGTGACGCGGCGGTCATCGGCGTGCCCGACAACGACGGCGAGGAAATCCCCATGGCCTACATCGTTCGCCGGGGTGACGCACCGCTCAGCGCCGACGACGTCATGGCCTTCATCGCCGCCAGGGTCGCCCCCCACAAGAAGATCCGACGCGTGGCCTTCATCGACGCCATACCCAAATCACCCTCCGGCAAAATCCTCAGAAAAGATCTGCGAACCGCAGCATGACGATACTTCAGCTGCCGCCGCTGAGGTTGACCGCTTCATCCGCTCGCAATGAAGGCGAACCGGGATCGCAAAGGCGCCGAAGGGATTGAAGCGCGCGTTGATCGGAGGAGATAACAGCCGCGAGCGGTTCGGTGTCTCGCGTAGTTCCCGCCCTGTCGGGGGCTGCGATCACGCCGCGCACCGACACGCATATCGTCGTAACCGAATATGGCAGCGCGGAACTCAAGGGGAAGAGCATGAAGGAGCGCGCCCAAGCGCTGATTGCGATCGCACATCCGGATTTCAGAGATACGCTGGAAAAGTCTGCGCGTGAGCTTCCGGGATTTGCGTGACCAATGTCTGGTCTCCGCACCTTCCGGGATGACGATCAGTCAGTCCCCCGAATTCGGAAAACCCTGCCCTCAAGCGCGGCCGGCTTGGGGACAGATGATCATGATCGATCTGATTTCAGGTTCCACCCCGGTCGACTATGCGCCGCTCGTAACCGGCCTGGGCGGCGATCCACGCGCCCTGCCACATAGGCTGGGGATTGATCCTCAAGCGGCCGGAGAGGATAGCAGACTGATCTCATATACCTCCGTCGCAGCGACAATTGGAACGGCTGCAACCACCCTGGAACGCTCCGATTTGGACTGTCCGTCACATCATATCGATGAAGCCAAGATGCCTCGATCTAGAACAGACGCAAAATGGTCGACTCCAGCCCCTCGTGTCGCTGCCAGGCAAATCTTCGCGGATCCCATTTTGCGTGTCCGCTAAGCGGCCGAAGAACTCGGCGCTCGGGCCGACAATTCGCGCATCACGGCCATCACATTCGGTTGGCCCGTGTGTGCCATGATACCGCCATCGGCGACCAGAATCGCTCCGGTTACATAGGATGCCTGATCGGAGGCCAGGAAGGCCGCGACATTGGCCATCTCCTCGGGCGTACCACCCCGCCCCAGCGGGATTATATCGTTGAACTGCTGCCGAACCGGGAGACCCTCGACGCTGAGCGTAAGGCCTGTCTGAGGGATAAAGCCGGGACAAAAGGCATTGACCCGAATATTGTCCCGCCCATGATCCAGCGCCAAAGTCCGCGTATAGTTTATCACCGCAGCCTTCGACGCACTGTACGAGCCAAACCCGTAATCTCCACCGAGCCCGCTAACCGATGAAGTATTGACGATTGCGCCCCCGCCTTGGCGACGCATGTGCGGTACCGCCGCGCGGCAGGCGTACATGATCGCTGATAGGTTGACCTTAAGCACGCGATCCCAGTCCTCGTCAGTGGTTTCGGTTACCTCGACAATCGAACCGGTCCCGGCATTGTTGAACACCATGTCGATATGGCCATGGGCATCGACCACGGCTTGCACCATCGCGGTGACCTGATCGCTCGACGTAACGTCACAGACATAATTCGTGACACCCTCCGCATCATGCTGGAGTACCGCCTTTTTGATGTCGGCGGCGAAGACCGTGGCGCCTTCTGCGGCCAGCAGTTTCACGATGGCAGAGCCAATACCCCCGCCGCCGCCCGTTACGATGGCGGTCTTGCCCTGGAAACGCGTCATGACAGTCTCTCCATTAGTTATTTTCTGACCTTTGAGGGCCGTTCGGCCGCGATAGCGATCTGTTCCCGCTTGTCGGACGAAGAAGCTCCGACCCGCTTTCAGCAGCCCTGTATGCTGCCAGCAGACGATCTTTCGAACTTGTCCGTTCACGACTCTTATTTGGCATTTCGCGCCTTTGTCGGGTTCGGCGATTGCATCGATCCAGCTCTGGCGTCAGGGCTTACGAATTCCGCCCAGTTAGCAAAGAGCATTCGGTTCGCGCGAGGATTTCGTCTCGCTCTCCGGCCGCTATGAGCGCGGTGATGGTTTCCAGACCAAGCCGGGGAGCCAGCGGACCGCAGCGTCCGTTCCCGCACGGTATGAAAGCTGGCGGGCGCCCTGTCATCGGATAGCGATATCCTGACCGCTCCCCGTGGGAGGGGGGCGGTCACGCCGGCGCGATGTACAAGCTAAATCCAGCCGTCGCGCTGCGCGCCGTCGCCTATACCGGCTTCAGGCTTCCGACGCTCAACGAGCTGTATCGCAGCTTCACGGTCCTTCCCGTCGTCACCAACGCAAATCCGGACCTGAAGCCGGAGCGCCTGCGCGGCGTGGAGCTGGCGCCGGCCAGCGGGATCGCCGTCGGCCTCACCATCTTCGACAACCAGCTGGACGACGCCATCGCCAATGTCACCACTGGCGTGAACGTCCGCCAACCCCGGAACGTAAGCGCGATCGAAGCGCACGGGATCGAGCTGACGGCTTCAGCCAGGCTCGGCGCGTTCAATCTGGCCGGGCCTACACGTTCAGCCATTCAAAGGTGCGTGCGCCGGGCGCCGCGCTCGACAGTCTCGACCCCGCGCAAAAGCCGCAACATGCCGCATCGACAACCCTCGCCTGGCAACCCGGGGGCTGCGCGCGCCTCGCCGCGACGCTTCGCTATGCGGAGCGGCAATATGAAGACGACCTCAACGTCGACTCCCTGCCCGACGCATTGACTCGCGATGCGTTCGCATGCGCGCCGCTGGGCCGCGGCGTCGCGATCATCGGCCGGGTCGAGAATATGTTCGACACTCGGGTTTATACTCGCTGCGTCAGCACTCCGGTCTTGTCCGACGACCTCGGCACACCGCGAACCTTCTGGACCGGTGTGGCATTCTACCTGGGCCAATCGGAATAACCTAAGGGCAACGGCGGCCCGCATCACGCGCTACATCCGGGCGTGGTTCGTCGGCGTAGACGGGCCGGCGTTTCTCCTTGAAGGCCTTCAAACCCTCCGCGAACGCCGCGGACGCAAAGAAACCATCAAACACATCATCGAATGCCAGCTCTTCTCCGCGCGTGATGGCCTCGATCACATGCTTGGCGGTCACCACACTTTGCGGAGCGTTGCGCGCGACCGCAGTCGCGATCCGCACTGCCTCGTCAGCGCCGCCCAGAACTTCCACCAGGCCCATGCAATGGGCGTCGGAGGCGGAAATGGTGTCTGCGCTCATCAGCAAGCGGCTGGCCTGCCCTGCGCCGACCGTGCTGACCAGGCGCGCGACATCCTCAGCCGGATAGGACAGCCCGAGCTTCGCCGGCGTTACGCCAAATCGCGCGCCGTCCCCGGCAACGCGAAAATCGCACGCCAGCGCGAGGGCAACGCCGGCACCGAAGCAATCGCCCTGTATGTTGGCTATGGTGGGAACCGGCGCCGCGGCCAGAGCCTCGATCGCGGACCGCATTCGCAAGCGGAATTCGGCAGCCCGATCGGGCCGCCCGACCAGGGATTCCATCGCCTTGAGATCGGATCCGGCACAGAATGCGGAAGGGACCGCGGACTCCAGCAGGATCACCCGCGCGGATGGCGAGGCGATCGTCTCGAGCGCCGTTTGCAACGCGCCCCAGTCCTCGATTCCCAGCGCGTTACGCGACGCTGCGCGCGCAAGCCTGATGACCGCGATGCCATCGACAAGTTCGGTCGTGATCAAGCGCCGGCTCCTTTCCATCTTCAACATCGAGGTTCGCACCCGCAGGATGATCAGCCATCGGACTCGATCCGCCCCAGACCTAGAAATATCTCGCGCGGGCCTCGCGATATTCGCGCTTCAGGCGATCGATCAGCTCCCGCGCCGGCGAGACGGCTTGAATGACACCGATGCCCTGGCCCGAACCCCAAATGTCTTTCCACGCCTTGGCGCTGCCCGAGCCGAAATTCATGGCCGACGGATCGGAACTTGGCAGGGCGTCTGGATCGAGACCGGCGGCGAGGATCGCGCTTCTCAGATAATTGCCATGCACACCGGTGACGAGGTTGGTGTACACGATATCTTCCGCGCCGCTCTCGACGATCGCAGCCTTGTAGGCCTCCGACGCATTGGCTTCTTCCGTGGCGATGAACGCGGAACCGATATAAGCGAAATCCGCACCCATGACTTCGGCCGCGAATATCGCGCGACCCGTCGCGATCGAGCCCGACAGCACGAGCGGACCGTCCCACCAGGCCCGGATCTGCTGAACAAGCGCAAAGGGCGACAGCGTTCCGGCGTGTCCACCGGCGCCGGCGGCAACAGCAATGAGGCCGTCCGCCCCCTTTTCCACGGCCTTGCGGGCGAACGCCGTGTTGATGACATCGTGAAAGGTCGCGCCCCCATAGGAGTGCACCGCCGCATTCACCTCAGGCCGCGCTCCAAGCGAGGTGATCACGATGGGCACGCGGTACTTCACGCACAGCTCCAGATCCTGCTCGAGCCGGTCGTTGGAACGATGTACGATCTGGTTGACCGCGAACGGCGCCGACGGCGCGTCGGGATGGGCCTGATCCCACGCCCGCAATTCCTCCGTTATCTGCGCCAGCCATTCGTCCACCATCGACGCCGGACGAGCATTCAGCGCGGGGAAGGACCCAACGATACCCGCCTTGCATTGCGCGATGACGAGCGCTGGATTCGAGATGATGAACAATGGCGAGCCGATGACAGGGAGCGTCACGCGGGAACGGAGGCGGGCGGCGGTGGTCAGAGGCGCATCTAGTGTTGCAGTCATGGGGACCCCGATGAAATTGGGAACGTTGAAGGCGAGGTAAGATAGATTAGGCGTGCATGGTGACCCGGCAAAGCCGGCCGACTCATGCCTCAAACTGCTCGAAGTCTGGCGCCCGTTTCTGCCGGAGCGCCAGGAGAGCCTCTTGTGCCTCCGGTTGCGGGATGTTCTGGGCGACCAGTTCGAGTTCCTCGTCGATCCGCTGATCGAGGCTGACCGGCGATTGCTTCATGAGCCGCTTGGTCAGACGCAGCAGGCGTCCGGGCTGGCACGCAAGCCGATCGGCCCGGGACTGGACGGCAGCGAGCAACTCGGCGTCCTCGAATATGTCGTTGACGAGCCCCCATGAGAGCGCCTTCTGCGCGTCGATCCAATCGCCAAAGAACAGCAGCTCGCTTGCGCGGCGCATGCCGAGCAACCTGGGAAGCAGACCGGTGGATCCCCCCTCGGGTACGAGGCCGAGCCCGACGAACGGCAGTTTGAAGCGGGCGCTTGCCGCAGCGTAGACGAGGTCGCAATGCAGCAGCAGGGTCGTTCCGATGCCGACCGCGATACCGTTTACGGCTGCGACGACCGGCTTCTCAACATGGCGCAGCGCGGCAAACAACGCACCCGGTCCGATCTCGCCGCCGACAGTTGGCGGATTTGCCTCGAAGTCGGTGACATCGTTGCCTGAGGTGAACGCGCCTTGCGCGCCCGTGATGCAGATCACCCTCACCGATCGATCGTCGTCGGCCGATCGGATCGCCGCCGCCAGATCGTCGTAGATGACCCGCGTGAGCGCGTTCTTCTTCTCCGGGCGACTGATCGTGATCGTCCGAACTGCCCGGACCTGGCTCACCACTATATATTCGCTCACCGTTCCTTGCCTCCTGCTTCAAGCGACTCTTTCACCGGAGCGACACGACGCACGGCCCTGTTGACGAAGAATGTCCCCGATCGACATCGAGAGGAGACCACGCCGTTCGGGCACGGCGGCCATCGGTTCCCTCGGAAAAAGGATGGAGAAACCGTGGGCGCACGCGATGGAACGGATCCCGTCCCAGACATCCGCCTCCTGGCATCTCCGATCAAGTATTGATGAATCGCCTCCTTGGACTTAGTGTAGCTTCAAATTATGAAGTGAGTCTAGCATGTCGTTAAACGGCCTCCGCTCCCTGACCTGTGCCGTCGCGAAGACGGTGTCGACGATCGGTGATCCCTGGACGCTCATGATCCTGAAGGAGCTCTTTCTGAAGAACCGCCGGTTTGACGAAATCCAGGCCATGACCGGGATGTCTCCACACCTTCTGAGCGTGCGCATGCGAAAGCTCGAACAAGCGGATATCGTTCGGCGCCAGGCCTACCTCGAGCGCCCGAAACGCTACGAATACCGTCTGACCGAAAAGGGCATCAGCCTGTGGCCGGTCATCATCACGCTCAAGGAATGGGGCGAACGCTGGCACGAATGGCCATCGGGCGTTCCGCTCAAACTGCGTCATGCGTCCTGCGGCCATGAGATGCAACTTGAGCTGAGCTGTTCGCGCTGCGGCGACGGGGTCGGACCGCGCGATGTCACCCTTGAAATGTCGAGCGACATGACAGCGGAACGAAGACTGATGGCGGGCGCACAAGTTTGAGCCGCCCTGTCCCGCAACTTTTGCACACTACGTTGCGGGCGTCTCTCTCACCATGGATGCTGCGCTGCGCGCGGCGCGGATCGATCCATGCGGCACAGCGGGCGTAGCCGTGAGAGCCTGGCTCCCCTCTCGAGAACGGTGCTGCGCGGATGCGCGACCTGCTGCCCGATCTGCCGGCAACAGGACATCGCCTTCAGGCCGGTCGAGCGAAGGTGGTCGTTCGCAGCGATTGACAGGAATATCATCATCATCGCCGACCGGTTGTTCCTATTCCGGGCAACCCGCGCGCGGGGAAAGCAGGGAGAAACCCGATAATGGCTTTGCACCATCTGGAAGATTTTGCCGTAGGTCAGACATTCAGCGCGGGGCCGCTGCGCATAGAGGAGGACGACATCAAGCGGTTCGCGGGCGAGTTCGACCCGCAGCCATTTCATCTGGACAATGAGGCGGCAGGAAACAGCTTCTTTCGCGGACTAGCCGCCAGCGGCTGGCACACCGCCGCGATCACGATGCGGCTTCTGGTCGGGAGCGATATCAGGCCTGCCGGTGGGATCATCGGCGCGGGTTTCGAAGAATTGCGCTGGCCGCGCCCGGTTCGCCCAGGTGACGCGCTGCATATCGAAAGTGAAGTCCTCGAGGTTCGGCCATCGCGGTCCAAGCCCGAACAGGGGATGGTCAAGGTCCGCACCACCACGCTGAACCAGAAGAACGAGACGGTGCAGGTATCGGTCGGCAATCTCGTGGTCTTTAGGAGACCGCCGACAGCGTAAGAATGCTCAGCCCGCTCGCTGCCGGCCGGCGCTTGCGACTGCTGTGCTCATTCCACTGCGGCAGAGCGGATCAGCGGAACCAGGCGCCCGATCGCACGGCCGTCAATATGGTCAGCCCGTAGACCACTAGCCCCAGCGCGATGGCGGCGAATAGCCCGCTCAGCGAGCCGGTGAGTTTCATGGCGACCCAGCCGCCGCCCAGCGCGACGGCGATGCGCAGAAAGCCGCTCGTCAGCGGCCAGAACAGTCGCCGGGCTCCCTGCGACGCGAAATAGAGCGAAAGCCCTAATCCGAAAAAGCCATAGGCAGGCCCCACGATCCGCAGATAGGTGCTCCCGGTCTCGATCATTTCGGGGTCGGCACTGAACAGGCTCAACCACACCGCAGGCCAGATTGCAGCGGCAATTCCGATCGTCTCGGTCAGGATGAACGCGAGCGAACCACCCGCCAGGGCGATCTTCAACGCTCGATCACGCTGCCCGGCACCGATGTTCGTGCCAACCATGGCAACCAGCGGCGCCCCGATACCGAAGATCAGCGGGATGAGGAGATATTCCAGGCGCGCCCCCGTGCCGAAGCCGGCAACCGCGCCGACCCCGGCGACGGTGGCGACCAGCGCCGTCGCGGTGCCGATGATGACATTCGTCTGGATAGACGTGATCGCGGAGACGGCGCCGACCCGCAGGATGCTCGCCAGAGCGGGCCACTGAAGTCTCGCCCAGCGGAATTGGACCGAACTGCGCCCCGAAAGGATGTACGACAGCATCGCAGCCGTGCCGCCAACATAGAAGAGGATCATGGCAACGCCGCCACCTGCGATACCGAGCGCCGGCACCGGCCCAAAGCCGAAAATCAGGACCGGCGAGAGGGGGATGAGGAAAACCAGGCCGACGCAGATGACAAGCGCCGGAAAGAGGATGTTGCCCGTGCCGCGGATGACGCTGGCGAGGCCGTTCATCAGCCAGATGAAGATGTTGCCGGTGAACACAATGTTCGAGTAGATCAAAGCCGCTTCAAGCTCGCCCCCTTCCCCGCCCATCATCCGGTAGATCGGTCGGCCGAACATCAGGAAAATCACGGAGAAGGTCAGTCCCAGCGAGACGTTGATCACGATCGCGTGCAGGACGAGATCGTCGGCATCCCGGCGACGCCTGGCCCCCAATGCGCGCGCGACGGCGGACGAAATGCCCCCGCCCATGGCGCCGGCCGATATCATGGTCATCAGCATGACGGGAGGGAATACCAGCGCCATCCCGGCGAGCGCGTCGGTGCCGAGCTTCGCCACGAACCAGGTTTCGATCAAACCGGTCGAGGCCTGCGCCACCATGATCAGAATGTTAGGCCATGCCATGCTGAGGAGCAGCGGGACGATCGGCGCCTCGAGGAGACGCCGAGTTCGCACGTCCATAGGGCCACCTGCGGTGGTCGCATCGATATCGGCCATGCCTACAGTCGCCGGCCCGCGCGGATATGGCAGCCGCCGGATCCGATCCAACTGCGCGTCTGTTCGAGTACCTCGCCTGAAAGCGTGGGATCGTCGATCGCGCGGGCGAGGATCACCGCGCCGACCATTGCCGCCAAGCTTCCGATGGCCTCCTGACGGCTCTCGGCGTCGCTCGTTCCCGGAAACGCGTTGCTCATCCTCTCGATTTGCGCACGGAGTCCCTCCGTCATCGCCGTTCGCGCCGCCGGACTCTGATGGCGGGTCTCCGCGACCAGACCGGCAATCGGACAGCCCGCGCCAGGATTGTCACGGTGACGCGGGGAGAGATACCTGTCGATAAAAGCGTCGAGATCGAACTTGCCGCCTGCGGCCGCCTTGAGCGTCCGTTCGATCGCTTGCGCGACCAGATCGTCCTTGGACTCGAAATGCCCGTAGAAGCCGCCATGCGTCAGGTCGGCCGCTTTCATCACCTCCGCCACGGTGACGGCCTCGAACCCCTTCTCGCGAAACAGCCGGCTGGCCTCGTCCAGTATACGGACATGATTTTCCGCCATCTGCTCCCGACTGACCTTCATCTTCAACTTCCCCGGGACCAGCCTTGACCACGCTCCTGCGACGATCATAAGCCCTATACAAACATGATGAATGTCATCAATATAGAGGCGAAACCCAGAAGAGCAATGCAGGAGTCGTCATCCGGAACCCTGTCGAACTCAGACGCGTGAGACAGGCATCGGCGGGCGGGAGTTCCCGCACCCGACGAGCGCCTTGCCCGCACAAACGGAGATTATCATGTCCGATCAATATGCGTTATGCGTCCTCCTTAATATCAAGCCTGAACATGAGGAGGAGTTCGCACGCAGAGTAAGCGAGAATGTCACCGAGACCCGAAAGGATGAAGGCCTCATCACCTTCAACTATCATAAGGTCGTCGAGGCCCCGATCTGGATCCTGTACGAGATCTGGGAAAGCAAAAAGCACTCGGACACTCACCGTCTCAAGCCCAACGTCCAGGAGTTCTTCGCGCAAGCGGAAAGGATATTAGCGCGCGAGCCGGAAATCTACCAACTCGAACCGTCCGACTGAACACCCTGTCAGCCGCTACCCCGACCTTGAACGGCGGAGGCCGCGGAATGTCTGATATAGATCCGATTGTGTTGAAAAAGGCGTCCTTGAAGTCGAGGTGAGTGTCTGATTCACTTCTGCCGGTCGGCGGGAGACGTGCGGATGATGGGCGAGCGAACTGTGTCGCAGGAGGCGCTGTTCTACAGCTTCAGCCTGGAGCGGCACGTACCGAGGGATCATCTGCTGCGTTCTATCGACCGCTTCGTCGATCTGTCGGATCTGCGCGAGCAGTTGCGCCCGTTCTACAGCGAGACAGGGCGACCCTCGATCGATCCCGAACTGATGCTGCGGATGCTGATCATCGGCTATTGCATGGGCATCCGCTCGGAGCGCCGGCTGTGCGAGGAAGTGCATGTGAACCTGGCCTATCGCTGGTTCTGCCGGCTCGGGCTGGAAGGCGACGTCCCCAACCACTCGACCTTCTCCAAGAACCGGCACGGCAGGTTCCGCGACAGCGACTTGCTTCGGCGGCTGTTCGAGACGACGGTGGCGCGCTGCATCGCCGAGAAGCTGGTGGGCGGCGAGGGCTTTGCGGTCGATGCCAGCCTGATCCGGGCCGACGTCAGCCGGCAGAACGCCGTCGATCGCGCCGAACAGCTTCCGCCCGCCAGCGCCAGCCACGCCGTACGGGAGTATCTGGCCGTGCTCGACGATGCCGCGTTCGGTGGCGCGACCCCGGTGCCGCCCAAGCAGCTGGCGGTGACCGATCCGGCGGCGCGGTGGACGGCGGCGTCGCGCGAGCGGGCCTTCTTCGCCTATTCGACCAACTATCTGATCGATCTCGACCATGCCGTGATCGTCGATGTCGAGGCGACCACCGCCGTCCGCCAGGCCGAGGTGACCGCCCAGCGCAGGATGATCGAGCGCTCCCACACGCGCTTCGGGCTGTGGCCCGAGCGGCTTGCCGCGGATGCCGGCTATGGTGACGCCAGGAACCTGTCCTGGCTGGTGGAGGATCGCGGCATCGAGCCGCACATCCCGGTGTTCGACAAGTCAGCCCGGCACGACGGCACCTTCGAGCGCGCGAAGTTCATCTTCGACCATGACGACGACAGCTATGTCTGCCCCGCCGGCATGCGCCTGCGGCAGCGCCAGAAGCACTATCGGGAAGCGCGCCCCTTCGTCGATGCCGAGGGCATGACCCGGTATCGCGCCAGCAAGCTCGATTGCGACGCCTGCACCCTGAAGCAGCGTTGCTGCCCCAACGCGCCAGCCCGCAAGATCCTGCGCTCGATCCACGAGGGCGCTCGCGACATGGCGCGCGATATCGCCACCACCGACGCGTATGTCGCATCCCGCCGGCAACGCAAGAAGGTCGAGATGCTGTTCGCGCACCTCAAACGCATCCTGAAGCTCGGGCGCCTTCGACTGCGAGGCCCCAACGGTGCGAAGGATGAATTCCTCCTCGCCGCCACCGCCCAGAACTTCCGCAAGCTCGCCAAGCTTATCCCAATGCCTGACGTGGTTGCAGCCCGGTAAGTGCCGACGCCGCTTATCTGCGCCGCGCGGGCATCATCCTACCCGCCCCAGAACCGCCTTTTTCAACACAATCGATCCACAATTGTCGAGTCGCGGGCGGCGCAAGATGACAGCCAGCCGATGAAGATCGCGGTCGTACTGCGTCCGGACCTCTAGCCCTGGCAAAGATTGAATGTCGCGGCCTTCACCATCGGCGGCGTCGCGAGCCAGGACGGCGCTGTCGGCGACGATTACCGCGATGCGTCAGGCAACAAGTATCGGCCGATGTTCAAGGATCCTGTCCGGATTTTCGGAGCGAGCGCCGAAGAGATGATCCGCGCGGTCGAGCGTGCCCGCAACCGGGAAGTACCCTTCTCGATCTTCAGGAGCGACCTCTTCCAGACGTTCAACGATATCGACAACCGGGCGGCCGTCGTGGCCGATCCCGGCCTCGTGCCGCTATCCACCGTGCGGGCAGCCGTTTGGGGCGAAGGACGCGGCCTATACGCCCGACGTAAGCGACAACCCGCCCCCCTTGATCAAGCTTATGCGGGTGAATTGATCACCTTGAACTGCGTGTATTCATGCAAGCCTTGCTCGCTGAGCTCGACGCCGAGGCCGGATTGTTTGGCTCCGGCAAAGGGCACGTTCGGCGACATGTCGAGATGGCCGTTGATCCAAACGGTCCCGGCATCCAGCTGGGCGGCTACCTCGCGAAGCTTTACAGGATTGTTGCCCCACACCGACGCTCCGAGGCCATATTCCGAGCGATTGGCGCGCGCGATCGCATCGTCGATGTCGCCGAAGCGCACCACCGGCAGGATCGGCCCAAACTGTTCTTCGTCCACGATCCTCGCACCGTCCCCGACATCGCGGACGATTGTCGGGCGGATGAAGTAGCCGGCCCCGGAGATGGCCGCGCCACCCGCGATGATCTTGCCGGAAATCTTGCTGTCTTCGATTAGATCGAGCACCCGCTCGTACTGGGCCTTATTCTGAAGCGGCCCGAGCTCTGTTCCGGCGTCGAGGCCATTGCCGACGTTTGCAGCATCCGCCTTGGAGGCCAGCGCGTCGCAGAACACGTCGTAAATACTGTCCTGCACGTACACGCGCTTGATCGCGAGGCAGACTTGGCCGTTATTCGCAAAGGCGCACTGGAAGATGCCCTCGGCGGCCGCGACGGGGTCCGCATCAGACAACACGATCGCAGGGTCGTTTCCGCCGAGCTCCAACGTGATCCGCTTGATCGTTTCCGCAGCGCTGCGCATTACTCTGCGACCGGTCTGCGTTGAGCCGGTGAAGCTCACCTTGCGGATGTCCGGATGTCCGGTGATACGCTCACCCAGGTCGTTTTCGTCGGCAATGATGTTGAGCACGCCCGGCGGCAAGATATCCTTGATGATCCTTCCGATTTCCAGCGTCGAAAGCGGCGTACTCGGCGCCGGTTTGAGAAGAACAGTATTCCCTGCCAGTAGCGCCGGCGGAACCTTCGCAGCCATCAAGTTCAGCGGGAAGTTCCACGGCACGATGGCTGCCACTACTCCCAGCGGCACCCGGCTGATATCGGCGGTGCGGCCACTCGCCGTCGTCGCTGTACGGTCCTCGAGTTCGACCGCAGCGAAATACCGGAAGAAGTACGCCGTCCCGCCCACCTCGGCGCGCGCATCAGGCAGCGGCTTCCCCTGCTCCCGCGTTAGGAGTTCCGCCAGCGTATCAGCCTCCGCGTCGATCGCATCCGCGATCCGAACAAGCACCTTCCGCCGCTCGTCGAGCGGCGTCGCGGCCCAACCCGGGAAGGCGGCTTTGGCTGCGCCGATCGCGTCTTCGAGTTGTTCGACCGATGCCCGTGGCGCAAGCCCGACGACCTCTTGTGTCGCCGGATTCAGAACCGGGGTGGAGTTTGCGGCCCCGACAAGGGCACCGTTGATCAACAATTTGAATTCGTTCGACACGATGACCTCCAAGAAGAAACCTGCGGCAGTTGTTATCTGGGCGCGCGCCTCAGACCCGCTCCACCACCAGCGCGATGCCCTGACCGCCGCCGATGCACATGGTTGCGAGCCCGTAGCGGCCGTTTTGCCGGCGCAGTTCATGTACCAGCTTCGTCAGGATGATGGCGCCGGTGGCACCAACCGGATGCCCGAGCGAGATTCCGCTGCCATTGGGATTGACGCGTTCGGCGGGGAAACCCAGTTGGTCGGCAACGGCGCAGGCCTGGGCTGCGAATGCCTCGTTCGACTCGATCACGTCCATGTCATCGACCGACAAGCCGGCCTTGCCAAGAGCGATGCGCGATGCCGGCACCGGACCAATCCCCATAAAGTTGGGATCAACCCCAGCATGACCGTAAGCGACGATGCGCGCGAGCGGGGCAAGTGCGTGTGTTGTCACCGCGCTTTCGGTCGCAAGCAATATCGCGGCTGCGCCATCGTTGATGCCGGAGGCGTTGCCCGCCGTCACGCTTCCATCCTGCTTGAAAAGCGTCCGGAGTTTGGCGAGTTGCTCGATGGTGGTCTCGCCGCGAACATGCTCATCGACTCTGAAGGCCTCGACCGAGCGGCCGCGCTGGACCTCGACCGGCACGATCTGATCGGTGAAATAACCCTCTGCTAGCGCCTTGGCGGCGCGGCGCTGGCTTTCGAGCGCATATCTGTCCTGACGATCGCGCGAGACGCCGTACCGTTCGGCGATATTCTCGGCGGTTACCCCCATCGCGCCACCGCCGAACGGATCGTCCAGGGCACGCTCCAAGGCGTCGACCAGGCGAGCATCGCCCATGCGCTTCCCCCAGCGCTCGGTCGGCGCGTGATACGGCACCGCACTCATGACCTCGGCGCCCCCGGCGACCGCGACCGACGCGTCGCCGAGCATCAGCATCTGGGCGGCGGTCACGATGGCTTGAAGGCCCGATCCGCATAAGCGGTTGACGGTCAGTGCCGGCACTTCGTGCGGCAGCCCGGCCTCGACCGCCGCGATGCGCGCGATATAGGCGTCTCGCGGTGACGTCGGCAGAACCTGGCCGAACACGCTATGTCCAACAGCATCGATCGGGATGCCGCTCTCGATCAGGAGAGCCTTGACGCACAGCGCCGCCAGCTCGCTCGGTGACTTATCCTTCAGACTGCCACCGAATGTGCCGATCGCAGTGCGCTTTGCCGAGGTAATATAGATAGGGTCCATGATGTCAGGCCTGTTCGGTTTGAGAAGATCGCGCGAGCGGCAGGGCAGCGAGCCATTGCGCCTCGGCGCTCGACGGAGTCGTGTCATGCGCCGAGGCGTCCGCCTTCACACACGACAGCACCAGCTCGGCCGCGTCATCGGCATCGCCGAGATAGGTCAACGGCGACATGGTCACGTGAGCGGTTCCGAAACAGCCTGCCCCCGCCGTGACGATAGCCCGCGTCGGGGCATCCTGGCTCGCAAGGGCGACCACCGCCGGGGAGACCAGAGCGGGATCCAGCAACGCCAGATCCTCAGCGGAAAACACCGCGTCGGTCATCGCTGTTGCTGCAACCGGGCTTAGACAGTTGACGCGAATATCGTCACGAAGACCCTCGATGGAGAGCGTCTGCATGAGCCCGACCAGACCCATCTTGGCCGCTGCGTAGTTCGCCTGACCAAAATTGCCGTAGAGGCCTGCCGGAGAGGTCGTAAAAATCACGCGTCCATACTTTTGGGCTCGCATGATGGGCCAGACCGCCATCGTGCAGATTGCGGCACCGCGCAGATGGACATCGAGTACCAACGAGAATGCCGCCAGATCCATCTTCGCGAAGCTCTTGTCGCGCACAATGCCGGCATTGTTGACGAGAATGTCGATCCGACCGCAGCGAGACTTGACGGCCGCGCACATCGCCTCGACTGCGGCAACGTCTGTGACGTTGGCACCACAGGCCATGGCGTCCCCGCCGCCGGCAGTGATGTCCGCGCAGACTGCCTCGGCTGCAACGAGATCAAGGTCGCTCACCACGACGCTTGCGCCACGAGCCGCCAGCGCGCGGGCGTGGGAGTGTCCGAGACCCCGGCCTGCTCCGGTTACGATTGCCACACGTCCGTGAAGATCGATTGCGCCGCTCATATAAAGGTCTCCAGTGGAGCGTTGCCCGCGACATCGGTTCCGGATCGCACGATGGCGAGCCAGGCATCGACCCGCGGCACCTCGTATTCGTAGAAGAAGCGGCACGCTCGACGCTTGCCCGCAGCGAAAGCGTCTTCTCCCTCGAGGGCGGATGCCGCATTTGCCTGCTCCAGCCAGAGAAGAGCGACGACGACGTGACCGAAGGCGGATAGAAACGTGGTCGCGTTGGCCAGCGGGGCGTGATGCTGACGCAATGCCTCGATGCACGTGGCGATCTGGCCCGAGAGTCGAACGAGCTGTTGGGCATAGACCTCACGGTCGGTTCCGACCGTGCGTCCGACCGTCCGCGCAATCCGCGCCTCGAGTGACGCCAAGCCTGCGCCATCGTCGTTAAGGACCTTGCGGCCAAGTAGATCAATTGCCTGGATGCCGGTAGTCCCCTCGTGAATTGGGTTTAGCCGATTGTCGCGCCAGAGCTGCTCGACGTCGAAATCCCTTGTATAGCCGTATCCGCCATGTATCTGAATCGCGAGATCGTTCGCGGCCAACCCGTATTCTGATGACCAAGTCTTCGCGACCGGTGTGAGCAAGGCGAGCAACTCGCGCGCTTCAGCGTCCGCCTCATTATCCACCAGTGATGCACAAAGCAGGCAGAGCGCCAGCGCGCCTTCCGCATAGACTTTCTGCGAAAGCAGCATTCGCTTCACGTCGGGGTGGCGGATAATTGCGATGGGGTCGCCCGTCCGCGTGCCGATCTCGCGTCCTTGCAAACGCTCTCCGGCATAGGCCACGGACAGCCGATAGCTACGATAAGCGAGCGCTGCAGCGCCGACGCCGACGCCGATCCGCGCCTCGTTCATCATCTGGAACATCTGTCGCAGTCCGCGTCCCGGCTCTCCAACGAGCCAACCGA
Source organism: Sphingomonas panacis (assembly GCF_001717955.1). Lineage (NCBI taxonomy): Bacteria > Pseudomonadati > Pseudomonadota > Alphaproteobacteria > Sphingomonadales > Sphingomonadaceae > Sphingomonas > Sphingomonas panacis. The sequence continues at coordinate 214,533 of NZ_CP014169.1, read as the reverse complement.
TTGCGCCGTCCTTCTCGCCAAAGTTCAGCAGGCAGTTCGCAGTCCCGCGGAAGCCCATTTTGTGGTTGAGCCCGGCGACGCTGATGTCGTTGCGCGAGCCGTCGGGAAGCGTTTTTGGAACGATGAAGAGCGAGAGCCCCTCGGTGCCGGCAGGCAAGCTGCCATCGGCACCGGGCACCTTGGCAAGAACGAGGTGTACGATGTTCTCGCTCGCATCCTGGTCGCCGCCGGAAATCCACATCTTGTTACCGGTCAGCCGGTATCGCGCCCCGAGATCGTCCGATCCGTCTGGCTCGGCCCGCGTGCGCACATCGGCAAGGCTTGAACCGGCCTGCGGCTCGGACAAGCACATCGTCCCGAACCACCTGCCCTCGATCTCGGGCTGCGCAAATTGCTCAATCTGGTTGGGAGATCCGAAAGTGGCGATAAGGCGCGCATTGGCGACGGTGAGCATCGCATACCCGGCAATGGCAATGTTCGCCGCCGCGAAATACGCGTAACTCGCCCAGCAAGCGGCGCTGGGTAACGCAAGGCCACCGATGTCCTCGGGAAAGCCGGCGGCAAAGAGCCCGAGATTTGCATATTCGCGAAGCGCCCCGCCGATCGGCGGATATATCGAGACCTGGCCATCCTTGAGCTGCGGCTCGTGCACATCCGCACCCTTGTAGTGCGGAAGGAAGGCCTGTTCGGCAAGCTTCTCGGAAAGGTCGAGCACACTGTCGATCGTTGCGCGATCATGGTGTTTCCCCAAGTCGAGCCAGTCGAAGAGCAGGAAACTGACGTCTCGCCGCACGATCAAAGCATCACTCATCGGTCATTCCTCACAGCCAAGCGACTACGCCGAAGCATTGAGCGCGCTGAAATTTCCGCGTTGCTCGATCAATTCAAGGAGAAGCGGTGCCGGCTGCCAGGCCCAGCCTTGGCGCAGTTGGGCAAATGCCCGCATTCGCGAGACCACCGCGGGCAGGCCGACGCGGTCCGCCTCATACATCGGACCGCCGCGATCGGCGGGAAACCCATAACCATCGAGATAGACGACATCGATGTCTGAAGGGCGGTATGCTATCCCCTCATCGAGAATGCGCGCGCCTTCGTTGATGAGGGCGTAAATACAACGCTCGACGATCTCCTCCTCCGAGATCGCGCGACGGGTTACGCCGATCGCGGCGGAATGGGCGACAATCAGCGCGTCGATTTCGGGATCCGGCTCGGCGGTGCGACCATTCGAATACCGATAAAAGCCTGCACCGCATTTCTGTCCGAATCGGCCCATCTCGCAAAGCATGTCTGGGATACGGGAATAGGGCCGATCGGGCTGCTCCAAGGCGCGGCGCTTGCGAACGCTCCAACCGATATCCTGTCCTGCGAGATCGAGGACGCGGCACGGCCCCATCGCCATGCCCCACCGTTCCAAGGCTTGGTCGATCTGCTGCGGCAGAGCGCCCTCTTCCAGCAGGAAATAGCTCTGCCGCAAATACTCCTCGAACATACGGTTTCCGATGAAGCCGTCGCAGACTCCTGAGACGACCCCCTGTTTGCGAATACGTTTCGCAAACGCCATGGCGGTCGCCACAGTGGCTGGCGATGTCTTAGCCCCGCGCACTACTTCGAGCAGCGGCATGATGTTGGCCGGGCTGAAGAAATGCAGGCCAACAACATCGGCCGGCCGCTTCGTGAAGCCCGCGATGACGTCGAGGTTCAGCGTGGACGTGTTACTGGCGAGCAGCGCACCCTCAGGCGCCAAGCGATCAAGGGTTTCAAAGACATCCTTTTTGACGGACAGGTCTTCGAAGACCGCCTCGATATACAGATCTGCTGGACGAGCCGCCTCCAGGTCGGTCACCATCCCAAGCCTCGCAAGACGCACATCGCGCTCGTTCGCAGATAGGCGCTGTTTGGTGACCTCACGTTCCAGCGTCGAAGCGATCGTGCGCTGCCCGCGATCAAGTGCCCCGTCGAGGGGGTCGAAAAGCTGGGTGTCGATGCCGGCGTTGATCATCGCTGTCGCAATGCCGATCCCCATCGTCCCAGCACCTAGGATCAAGACCGATTGAAGCGGATGTGCGATGCCGTCCACGCCCAGCGGAGGACGTGCGGCGATCCGCCGCGCGGCGAAGGCATACCGACGCGCAAGAGATTCCGGACTGTCGAGCAATCCGTCGAATAAGCGGGCTTCGATCGCCAGCCCTTCGGCAAGCGGAAGCGTTCCCGCTGCCTCCACACAGGCCAGGATCGCCCGCTGCGCAACGCCACGCACATCACCACGCGCGTGCACGGCAGCGGCGATTTTGCTGGTCGCTGACACCTCGCGGTGAGGTTGAGCGCCGCTGGTCTGAAGCCATTCGATGGCGCCCGCGATGACGTCGCCGGCGATAATCGCATCAAGGATGCCGACCCGTGCCGCCTTATCCGCATCGAGAATCGTGCCGGTGAGCATAAGGTCCAGTGCGGCACCCGGCTCGATCAGACGCGGCAATCGCTGGGTGCCACCGCCGCCGGGCAGCAGGCCGAGCGTGACCTCGGGCAGACCTATGCGGGCGCTGGCAGTCCCGACCCGCCAGGTGCAAGCCAGCGCCAGTTCAAAGCCGCCGCCGAGACACGTGCCGTCAATCGCAGCCACGACCGGGTAGCGGCTCGCAGCAACACGTTCGAACAACGCGCGCGATACATCGAGCCGGGATCGATCATGATCGAACTCTTTGATGTCCGCACCGGCACTGAAGGTGCCTGCGGATCCCGCGAGTACGATCGCGTCGATATTTTCCAGCGCATTCACCTGATCGATCTCCGCTGCCAGACCGGCAACGAGACCATTTGCAATGGACAGGGCGTTCACCGGGGGGGACGTGAAACGAATGATCGCCACCCGTTGTTGAACTGTCCGGTCGACGTGCAAAAAACTTCTCCAGTCCTGATCGATGCCACTATCGCAAACAGTATTGGCAGCGCCAGGCAACGCTTCAAGTGGCTTGAGAAGCTATTGCATACGCAATGACATAGTTACTTCGAAATAGGCGTTATCAACAAGTTCGATCAGCCCGACGGTGTGAGCAGGATCTTTTTCAAGCCTTCCGGCCTCTCGTCGAACACCTTGTACGCATCTCGCGCCTCAGAGAGGGGAATACGATGCGTCACGAGCGACTCCATATGGTCGGCCGAGAGCTTTCCGCTCTTCAACGCCGACACGATCTCGGGCAACTGAGCCTGAACCGAACAAACGCCTGTCACGAATGTCAAGTTCTTGCGCAGACACTCGAGCACGGGGAACTCGAACGCGGGTTGCTCGGTGACACCAACGACCGAGACGCTTCCACCGCGCCGCGCGAGGCTCACCGCCAACGGCGTAGTGATGCGCCCGCCGCTCGCATCGAGAGCGGCGTCGACGCCGGCACCGTCGGTCATCTCCAAGACGGCGGCACGGACGTCTTCGACGTCGATCGGTTCTGCGCCCAAAGCGGCGGCGGCGGCACGCCGATCGGCGAGTAGGTCGATTGCGAAAACCCTCGCCGCGCCCATCGCCTTTGCTGCCATAACGCAGCTCAAGCCCACCGAGCCAAGCCCGATAACGGCGACGGTGTCACCGGGTTTGACCTTGGCACCGCGCGCGCAGTACCAGGCCGTCGAGAGGTTGTCGGTCAGCATGATGCCGACGTCGTCGGAGAATTCCTCCGGCAGTGGCCAGAGGTTGCGATCCGCGGCCGGCACGGCAACCCCTTCTGCCTGGCAACCGCTCAGATCTGGGAGGCCCTGGCCAAAGGCACGACCGATCGTCGAGCGCTCACACAGGATGACCTCTCCGCGCTCGCAGCGCGCGCACTCGCCGCACCCGGCCGACGCGGCCACCAGAACGCGATCTCCGACCTTGAAGTTGCGGACGTCGGATCCGACCGCCGCGACCGTCCCGACCGCCTCATGGCCAATGCAGAACGATCCAAGACCAGGATTTACATGATAGGGATGCAGGTCACTGCCGCAAATACCGCAGGTCGTGATGTGCACGATCGCGCCCTTCGAGGAGGGCAGCACGGGATCGGGAACAGATTCAAACCGAACATCCCCGACACCGTGATATACAATCGCTTTCATCAGACTTCTCCTACAACAACCGACAGCCGAGCGAATTTTCGCGGCCGGCAGTTCCTTTCGTCGTGAACCTCTTCGTCGCTACCGACCCGTCGGTCTGCTCAGCGCGCATCCGCAAGGATCATGTCTGCAGCTTTTTCCGCGATCATGATCGTCGGAGTGTTGGTGTTGCCCGAGATGATAACCGGCATAACGCTCGCGTCGACGACGCGAAGGTTGCGCAGGCCGCGAACGCGGAGGCGCGCGTCCACGACTGCGGCATCGTCGTTCCCCATTTTGCAGGTTCCGGCAGGATGGTAGAGCGTGGACCCGGTCTCGCGCGCGAATGCGAGCAAATCGGCGTCGGACTGCCGCGCAGCGCCTGGAGTCAGCTCTTGTCTCCGGAATGGGTCCAGTGGCGGCTGCCCGATGATCGTGCGGATCGCCTTTATGCCTTCGACGATGGTCTGCTGATCGCCTGCCTCTTTCAGATAATTGGCGATGATACGCGGCGGCTTGCTCGGATCCGCCGAAGTGACGTGGATGGAGCCCCGGCTGTCCGGCCTGAGTTGGTAGGCCACACAGGTCATTCCGGCTTCCCGTTCCAGCGCGTTGGTTTGCGGATCGAGCGTCGCAGGCATCATCGCCAACTGAATGTCGGGTGAGGCAAGGTTCGAACGCGTGCGGATATAGGCGAGCACATGCGCCGGCGCCGAAGTCAGAAGGCCTTTGCGAAGAAAGGCGAAGCGAAGCACTTGCCCCACCAGCGGGAGGCCGCGAGAGAGCTCATTGACCGTCTTCGCGCCAGCTACCCGATACGAGACGAACGCCGCATAATGATCCTGCAGGTTCTCGCCGACACCGGCCAGGTCGTGAAAGACTTTTATGCCAGCGGCAACAAGCGTCTCGGAATGGCCGATACCTGACAGTTCAAGGAGCTGCGGACTGTTGACCGCACCAGCGCTGACGATCACCTCGCCTTTCGTTGCGACAGTCTCGACGCGATCGTCCCGCCGCACCACGACACCGGTTGCGCGATTCCCGTCGAACACGATGCGCTCGACGAGGGCATCGGTCATGATGCTGAGGTTCGGACGCTTCCGCGCTGGCTCGAGATAGGCTTTCGCCGTCGATTGCCGAACGCCCTTGAACACGGTCGATTCCACATATGTGCAGCCTTCCTGATCACCGGAATTGGTGTCGGTCAGCTTCGTGCCAAGACTATCGAGGGCGCCGATAAAGGCCTCCGAAATCGGATGTGGCGCCATGGGGGTGATGCCAAGCCGACCGGTCTTGCCTCGATCGGCACCGCCTTCTGGGAAACGCTCAAGCCGACGGAAATACGGGGAGACGTCGTCCCAGGCCCAGCCTTCATTGCCAAGCTGGCGCCAGTGATCATAGTCTTCCCGCTGACCGATGACATTGATCATGCCGTTGATGGCGGAAGATCCACCGAGCACTTTGCCGCGAGGCCATTTGATCTTTCGACCGCCCAGAACCGGCTCTGCCTCGGTCTCGTACCCCCAATTGTAGGGACGCGGCCCTAGGTTGTACGAGTACCCGGCCGGAATGTGCAACATCGGATGCATCGGGCGGCCGCCGGCTTCAATGAGAAGCACGCGCTCGCTCCCCTGCGAGAGACGTTCCGCCAGGACGCAGCCGGCAGAGCCAGCCCCTACGATGATGTAGTCATAATTCACGCCCATTAAGACATCCCCACCAGTAAATTTGGCGCACGGGCACCTTTCTTGGATCTGGCAATCATGCTCGATTACCAGACCGCTCAGTTAGCGAACTATTAGTCGTGGATTAGAGTGCCTGTCTCTCTTTGCGGCTCGATTAGCACCATCCATTGCACATGTAATAAGGCCCGAAACCTCCCTCGGACGCGGTTGACCTAAATGCGGCCCCGTCGCAGTTCTTAGACAAAATACGAGGGGGAGGATATTATGAATACCGTCAAGAATGTTTCCAAAGTTGCCGCGGTGTTGCTGCTCGCAACGTCGTCGCACTCAGCCATTGCATCGACGGCATCGCCAGCGGAGCAGGCGGCGGCTCAGACTGACCAACAAAGCGTACAATCGACCCCGGAGGCGCCGGCGCCCGCTTCGCCGGCCACGAATCCGGACAACACAGTTGCCGATATCGTTGTAACCGCCAACAAGCGCGTTCAGCGCCTGAGCGACGTTGGCCTCACCGTCAGCGTTCTTGGCGCGGACGAACTGAAACAACGCCAGATCAGCAGCCTTGAGGACATCGCCAATGCGATTCCCGGCCTGTCCTATACCAACAGTGCGAACAACACGCCGGTTTATACGCTGCGCGGCGTCGGGTTCTACGATACATCGATGGGTGCGTATCCGGCGGTCACTGTTTACAGCGACGAGGCCCCGCTGCCCTTTCCAGTCATGTCAAAGCACTCGGCTTACGATCTCGAGCGGATCGAGGTTCTCAAAGGCCCGCAGGGCACTTTATTCGGATCCAACGCCACCGGTGGCGCCATCAACTACATCGCGGGCAAGCCCAGCGATCAGCCCCGCGGCTCCGCAACGATTTCATATGGTCGCTTCAATGAGGTCAATGCCGAGGCTTTCTACACGGGCCCGATCAGCGAAAATCTGACGTTCCGCGTTGCCGGCCGGTTCGAACGCGCCGACGCCTGGCAGATTAGCAACAGCCGGCCGAATGACCAGAATGGCAGGCGCCTCAACGCGATGGGCCGCGGCATTCTGCGCTATAACCCCAACGACGGACTCGATATACAGTTAAACGTCAACGGCTGGATCGACCACAGTCAGCCGCAGGCCACGCAGTATATCGCTTTGCAGGTGGCCGGAGCGCTCATCGATCCGACCCTGCGTGCATCGCCTTTCTCGCCCGAGGTGGCGCGCGCCGCCGACTGGAAGCAGGGCCTTCCCTTCGCACGCAATTCACAGGTTCAGGCCACTTTGCGCGTAGACAAAACGCTTAGCGACGCAGTCAAACTGACGTCGATCACCAATTATGTGACGTACAGCCAGAATCAGCGCACCGATCAGGACGGATTGCCGCTCTCGGCGCTCGACCTCGATATTGATCGCGGGACGGCAAAATCATTCACCCAGGAATTACGCTTCTCAAACGCCCGCAACCAGCCGATCCGATGGGTCGTCGGCGGAAATCTCGAGAAGAGCGATGTGCGCCAGACCGCGCAGGTGATCACTCCGCAATCGAGCTCGGTCTATGCGATCTTCCTCGGCACCGGATATTTCATCAATGGTGCCCGGTTCACCACCAATCAGGACATCCTGAATTACGCTTTTTTCGGAAACGTCGAGGCTGACGTCGTCTCGAACGTGACCATCAAGGGCGGCGTGCGATACACCGACAGCAAGAATGACGGCTACACCTGCAACCAATCGATCACCGATCTGCCTACCGATGCTGGCGCGTTCTTCTACACGCGCCTGCTGGGCGGCGCGTACGGCCCCTACACGGCCGGCAAATGCTTCCCAATCAACGATCAGGGCAGAGCGATCAACGGCGTCGCCGCCGGTGCGCCCGGTCCCTATGTTGATACGCTGCACGAACACAATGTCTCGTGGCGAGCCGGTGTCGACTGGAAAGTCGATCCGGGCGTTCTTCTCTATATGAATGTGTCGAAGGGCTACAAAGCCGGCTCATTCCCGCTGGTCTCGAGCTCTTCGTTCCGTTCGTACTTGCCGGTAAAGCAGGAATCAGTTCTTGCGATCGAAGGCGGCATCAAGGCAACGATGTTCAACCGATTGCTGCAGATCAATGCCGCCGGCTTCTACTACGACTATAAAAATAAACAGCTGCGCTCCAAAGTCGCCGATGCCAATTTCGGCATCCTAGACGTTTTGCAGAATATTCCGAAATCGAGCGTTCGCGGTGTCGACGCAGACGCAACGCTCAATTTTGGCGGCGGACTCAGCCTTTCAGGCGCCGTGACCTACCTCGATGCGACGATCGACGAGTTTTCGGGCATCAACGGCGCCGGTCTGGCCGGCGATTTCGCTGGGACAGCCGTCCCCTTCTCGCCGAAATGGCAGTTTGCTATTTCGCCGCGCATCACTCGCCCCATCTCGGACGGGGTAAAACTGACCGCTGGACTGCAATTCAACTACCGGACCAAGGCGGTTACCGTTGTTGGCGGCGAGTCCAATCCCGCCGTCGCCATCCCCGCCGGCCGATCGCTTAGCCAAATCGATGCGTATGGCGTCCTTGACGGCGATATTGGCCTGTCGCTGATGGACAACAAGCTCAACATCGCGATTTACGGCAAGAATCTCACCAACAAATACTATTGGACTAACGTCGTCACGACCACGAACACCGTGAATCGATACGCCGCAATGCCGATTACCTACGGCGTCCGGCTGGGATATAATTTCTGAGCCAATCGAGCGTCGGTCGGCGGCGGCAGCGGCCGCTGGCAAATGACGCTGCAACGGCTTGGCTGGGGCAGGAGCATGCGCAGCTAAAATGCCCCGCGACGGTCATCCGTCGCGGGGCATTCTTTTCATCTTTCGGGCGTGTGATCGGGGACTAGGCGACGCCGCACGCCTGCGCGATAGACAAAATCCGGCGCGCTTCATCGAGATGCAGCAACTCGACCATCTGCCCTCCAAGCTGGAGTGCCCCTTTTCCGGCATTGTCGGGTTGCTCAAAGGCGTCGAGAATCTGCTTCGACCAGGCAATCTCCGTGTCGCTTGGCGTAAAGACCCTGTTCGCCACCGCAACCTGAGCCGGATGGATCAGCGTCTTGCCGTCGAAACCCCACCGCAGCCCCTGTTCGCATTCGGCCCGGACAACGTCCGCGTCGGTCAAGGTATTGCAGACGCCGTCGATCGCAACCAAGCCCGTCAGGCGCGCTGCGAGTACGATCTCGCCAAGCGCACCCAGGAGCGGCGCCCGGTCGCTGCCGGGGCGGCAGCGAAGCTCTTTAGCCAAATCGTTCGTCCCGGCTACGAGCGTCACCAGCCTGTATTTCTCGGCCGCCTCGGCGATAGCGCGCAGATCCACGATGCCGCGAACCGTCTCGATCATTGCCCAAAGATCGGCACCGGAATCGCCCAACGCTGCCCGGGCCTCGGCCAATGCCTTGGGACCGGAGACTTTGGGTAGCAACACGGCGTCCGCGCCGCATCCGGCAGCAACTGCCAGGTCTTCAGCACCCCATACGGTATCGAGCGCGTTTACACGCAGGACCACCTCGCGCTCGCCAAAGCCACCCTTGGCAATCTCGGCCACGGCCTGCTTCCGCGCCGCGTCCTTCGCATCCGGCGCGGTCGCGTCTTCCAGATCGAGGATGACGACATCGACCTCGAGTGTCCGGGCCTTCTCGATCGCACGCGCGTTCGATGCGGGCATGTAGAGCGCACTGCGGCGCGGCTTCTGACTCATCAGCATTCCCCTATTCGTTCACGGAAATTGCGCGCACCCGACCGCGCAACCCTAACGAGCAGGCCGCGCCGGGTGCCGTATCAGTTCGAACCGCGTCGCGTCGGCTTCCCAAGCAGGATGTCGGCGACAATCCGCTGCTGAATTTCCGACGTGCCTTCGAAGATCTTCGTGAGGCGCGCATCCCGCCAGTACCGCTCGACAGCAAAGTGCGTCGTGTATCCTGCTCCACCCAGGATCTGCAGAGCCTCGCTGGTAACGCGCTCCGACATCTCCGCGGCGAAAAGCTTGACCATGGAGATTTCGGTTCGCGCATCGCGACCCGCATCAATCTGGCTGCAGACATAGTACATCAATTGGCGGGCCGCCTCGATCTCCGTGGCCATCGTTGCAATTTTGAAGCGGATCGCCTGAAAATCTGAAATGGGCTGTCCAAACTGCACGCGTTCGCGGGCATAGGCCACAGCGTCTTCGAGCGCACCGCGTGCAAGGCCAATGGAGCGTGCGGCTGTGTGCGCGCGGGCGACACCCAGCAATTCGGCAGTCGCCTGGAAGCCGCGCCCGGTTTCCGCGTCCGAAACCGGCGGCCGGTAGGGGACGCGAACCGCGTCGAAATGCAGCTCCCAGGTCTTCCAGCCGAAATAGCCGATCTTCGGGATCGGGCTGCCCGTCACGCCGTCCGGCAATACACCACGTGGCTTTTCGACCGCGATTGTCACGGTCGGCGTTCGCCCACCCTCAGAAACCTCCGCGCCATCAAGCCGACAGAGCACGTTGATGAAGTCGGCGCCATCAGCAAAGGTGCACCAGTATTTGTTTCCGGTGATCACCCAGTCATCGCCGTCCCTGCGAGCCCGACAGTTCACACCTGAGAGATCGGACCCCGTGCTCGGTTCGGACAAGGCTGCTGCCCCCAGGTACTGGCCTGCTGCCATGAGCTTGGTTTTCTCTGCGCGCTCCTCCTCATCGCCGGGAATGGACTTGTAAAGACCATTGCCACGAGCAATGATGCTCGAGACGCTCATCCAGCCGCGTGCGAGCTCTTCCGCGACCAGACAATATTCGAACGCTCCAAGCCCGAGCCCGCCCAACTCTGCCGGAATCATGATGCCGAAAAAGCCGAGCTCTCCCATCTTGTCGATCAGCGACCTCGGTATGTCGCCCTTGATCGGATCGAGTTGGTTTGCAATCGGCAAGACTTCGTTGAGGGTGAACTCGCGGGCCAGATCCCGCATCATCAGTCGCTCTTCCGTGAGGTAAAGCGTTGTCTCCGTATTGATATCGGTCATTTTACTCTTTTCCGATGCGGGGCCGCCAGAAGTGGATCGCCGAAAATTTCGACAGCGACAACGGCCGTCGCAATTACACATGCGATGGTTTACTATCGCGACAGCCGGAGCCTTGGAGCTCTATTCCAATGCAGAGCCTAGGCGGCGTTGCCACCCCCGTTCTTGCAGCGCAGCCTCTTTCAGCTGATGATGTTCGACACGTAGTCGCCAGAGCCGACATGCTCGCCCGTATAATCGCCCAGCGTCAGACCCTCCATCTGACCTGTCGCCCGCCAAGCCTGCAACATGCGGAAAAAAGGGATAGGGCCATCGCCATAACGGCCCCCGAAAAAGATGTCCTCGCTGCGCGTCGCCTTGCCTTCGGCGTTGTAGTAGCCGGGTGTGCAGTCCTTGTAGAAATCCACCAAGGCGGCGTTGGCCGGCGAGGAGCGGATGATATGCACATAATCGTCTACCGCATCGCTCGTCGGCTCGATTTGCCTGAGGCCAAGTTCCTTGAAACGACGGTAGATATACGCGACGTGCTCGGCTTGCTCATCGATAAGGTGCACGGCATTTACCGCGGCTGTAGTCTGCTGATTTCCACCGACCATGAACAGATTCGGAAAGCCGTCCGTCATCATGCCATGCAGCGTCCGAACGCCACCGGTCCAATGGTCACCTAGCGCAAGTCCACCTCGACCATAGACTTCGAAGCCGGTCAGTCGCTTGTAGGAGATGTTTGCCTCGAATCCGGTCGCGAAGATCAGGCAATCGATCGGATACTCGACGCCGTCGACGACGATGCCTGTCTCGCTGATGCGCTCGACGCCGAGACCACCGGTATCGATCAGGCGCACATTGAGCCGGTTGAATGTCTCGAGGTAACCGTCGTGGAAACACGGACGCTTGCAGAACCACCGATACCAAGGCTTCAGAAGTTCAGCCGTTTCCGGATCGGCAACGATGTCGTCGATGCGCCCGCGCAATTCGTTCATCACGCGGTAGTCGAAGATTTCCGCGACGAGCTTCAGCTCCTCAGGGGTCGGCTGGCGACCAAGCTGTTCCGCGAGTTCGATAGGCGTGGGCGGTTTGATCTTCCGCGTGAAATCGGTCCAGCCATCACCGACCAGATCCTGGTCCTGAGGAATGTTCGAGATTATCGACTGAAAATTGTATCGCCGCTCGCGCTGCCAACCGGGTCGACTCCTGTCAGCATAATCCGGCGGAGTGTCACGGTTGGCCCGCACGCCGACCGAGGACGGGGTACGCTGGAATACCAGCAGTTCCTTGGCGTCCTTGGCCACTTCGGGGATCAGCTGAATGGCGGTGGCGCCGGTGCCGATCACGGCGACCCGCTTGTCTGCCAATCCGGTCATTCCGCCATGGAAGTCGCCACCCGTATAGGCATAATCCCAGCGGCTCGAATGGAATGCGTGCCCCTTGAAGCGGTCGATCCCGGGAATGCCTGGAAGCTTCGGCAAGCTCTGTCGACCGCACGCCATCACCAGGATGTCGCAGGTCAGCCGATCGCCTCGGTTGGTCTCGACCAGCCAGTGCTTTTCGCTTTCCAGCCAACGTACGTCCAGGATGCTCGTCTGGAACAAGGCTTGTTCGTAAAGTCCATAGTGCCGGCCGGCCCGCTGGCTGACATCGAGCATCTCGGGCGCATAGGAATATCGATGCTTTGGCGCGTAGCCCAGTTCCTCGATCAACGGCAGATAGATGTGCGCCTCAATGTCGCACATCGCGCCCGGATATCGGTTCCAGTACCAGGTGCCGCCGAAATCGCCGGCCTCGTCGATGACGCGAATATCGTTACATCCCGCCTCGCGCAGCCGGGCAGCGCTCACCAGACCGCCAAAGCCGGCGCCGGCCACGATGACTTCGGAATGTCCCAGGACAGCATCGCGCTGAAAATTGGGATCGGCCCAGGGATCCCTGCCAAAATTGGCAAAGGCGCCTTCCACCGTCGGGGTGTATTGACCATTGCCGGTCGGCACGATCCGCCGGTTTCGTTCTGCAACGTACCTGTCTTTGAGCAGATCAGGATTGAGCCCCTCCGCATCGGCCAGACGGAGCAAAACGGCTTTTGCAATATCTTCGACCATCTTCATCCTCTCGCATCGCACGGCACCCGGTCGCGGCACGCCGCTCGTTAAGGGACGCTGTTGCGTATTAGGCAACCTTAGTGCATTTCTATGCAGGACGGGCAGAGCGGACAATCTCTCCCCAAGGATCATCGCAAATGTAATATCGGCAATGGCCGGATTTGGGGATCCCCTTCCCGTATTATGCACGCTGTTTGCGATTCTAGGAGAGAGAATGTGGTTTCGCCGGAGTTTGAAAACCTTGTGGCCGCGATTCGTGCCGCGCCTCGGCTCGACGCCCCAACCGTCGATGACCTGCGCGCAAATTGGAACGCCTTCACGGCGAGCTTCAAACCGGCGGCCGATATCGTATTTTCAGCCGAAATCGCCGACACCGTTCCCGTCGAGTGGACCGACGCGCCCGACGTCCGGCACGATCGCGTGATCCTGTATTTTCACGGCGGCGGCTACAGTATCGGATCGGTCGCCAGCTACCGCAGCTTCGTCGGCCGACTGTCGCGAGCGGCAGGGATGCGCGCCCTGTCCGTCGAATACAGGCTCGCTCCGGAACATCCGTTCCCGGCCGCAGTCGAAGACTGCGTGGCGGCGTATCGCTGGCTGATAGAAAATTATGTGGCAGCCGAACATGTCGTGCTTGCCGGCGACTCAGCCGGGGGCGGGCTTGCGTTCGCGACAGCCGCACTGGCACGCGAGCAGGGCCTTCCGTGTGCCGGCGCCATCGTCGCCATTTCACCGTCGACAGACCTTGCGCGTGAAGGTGCCTCGGTCCGGGAACGCGCTCACCTCGACCCAATCGTAAATCTCGAGGCAACCACCGCGCATGCGGCGCGCTATCTTGGCCAGACCGATCCCAAGACGCCGTTGGCCTCTCCCCTGTACGCCGACCTGCATGGCCTCCCGCCGACGCTTGTGATGGTCGGAACCAGTGAGATGCTGTTCGACGATGCCGCAGGCATCGCAGACAAGGCCGAACGCGCCGGCGTCGATGTCGAACTCGACGTGTGGGAGGACATGATCCACATCTGGCCCTTTTTCGCCGACGTGCTTCCCGAGGGGGTCGAAGCAATCGAAAAGATCGGTAGGTTCATGCAGGCCAAGCTCGGCTGACGCACGTCGAAGAAATGAGTATCACTATCATGACGGAAGACTTTCCCATCAAGTCGGTGCGCAAGGCTATGGCGATCCTGGATGCGCTTTCCGAGGTCCGGCGGCCCTTACGGGTCAGTGACCTTGCCATGCGGCTTGAGATGTCGACCAGTGCCGTGTCTCGGCTGATTGCGACTTTGGCAAGCGGTGGCCTCGTGCATCAGGATCCTGAAACCGGCCGCTGCTATCTCGGCCTTGGCCTGACCGCCTTGGGTGCGGATGCGCTTGACCGTCGGGAAATCGATCGATTGACCATGCCCATTCTCGACGAAATGGCGAGCCGGTCCAAACTCTATTTCAGCCTCAGCAGGCTCGAGCGAGGCCGCATCATCGTGATGCGATCTCGCGCCACCGCGTCGAGCCACCGCGACGTCAGCCTCTTTGCGGTCGTACCAGTACATGCCTCCGCGCCAGGCAAGATGCTTGCTACCGAAATCGACGAGGACGCATTGCTGGCGCTGCTTCAGCGTCAGGGTATGGATCCCTTCACCGCAAACACGATTACGGAACCGAACGCGTATGTGACGGAGGTCGCGGCCACGCGGAACCGTGGCTTTGCAACGGAAACGGAAGAGCTCGCCTACAACATGCGCCACGTTGCTACTGGGATACGTAGCCAAAACGGCCGCTTGGTAGCGACCGTTTCCGCTGGTGGCACTCTTGAGCATCTGCCCAACGAGGAGATCGAGCCACTCGTTCATACCCTCAGCAGAGCGGCGCTGCGTGTATCGCGCGAGCTCGGGTATCAAGGCGCCCCCCAGTTGGCACTTGCTAACTGACCTCGTCAGCGCCTTCGGCGCGTGCCGGCTTGCCCAGTTCACGCTGCGGTGTCGCTGTCTTGCGATTCTCCAGCTTCTGGCGCGATGTATTCCGCGAACACGCCCTTCAGCTCTGCAAGGGCCTCGATCACGACGTCACGCTTCTGCTCTATGCGGTCGATGGGCAACCCGACGCCGACCGCGATCGGAACAAGCTCATGCGGAGCGTCGACCGTGACGGCAAATGCCCCAAAGTCTGGAGTGATGTCACCCCGGGTTTGCGCATAACCCCGTTCTCGCACGGTCGTGACGATCGCGAGGAAGTCGCTCGGGACCACCCGCAACCTCGCTTCTCCCGCCTCCGCGTTGCAGCGATGAGTCAGCTTTAGGATTTCCTGATCGGATTTAAGTGACAGCAGCGCCCTTCCCACCGCCGACCCCGTGAGCAGTTTTACATGGCCATTCACGACCTGCATCCCGTTCGGTTTGTCGCGCGGCAGGTTGAAAATATACTGGGCGTGAGCACCGTTCTGAATGCCGATGAAGACCGTCTCGTCAACGCGACGCTGGAGATCTTTCAACCGCGCGGTCAACCCGCCAGCTTGATCGAACCGATGATTGATCCACCCTCCCAAGAGCGCCACCCGGATAGTGGGCGTGTACGTCCGCGCGAACCGGTCGTAACTGATATAGCCAAGCTGCAGCAGGTTGGAGAGCAGCATCGACGTGCTGGGTTGCGGGATGTTGAGCTCGGCAGCAATTCGGCCGACGCTCAGCGGCCGCTGGCGCTTCGTAAACAGCTCAAAAAGCGCGAGCGTGCGTTCCGCCGACTTGATGGAGCGCATATCTACATCCCATACAATTCCGCGCGATCCAGCACATTACGAGTAAGGCGAAGAACGGCAACATCGATCATAACGCCATCGACCTGAGCCGCACCCAGACCTCGCGCCTCGGCCGCCCGGTACGCTTCCTCCTGCTTGCGCGCGTTCGCAATCTCAGCGTTGCTCGGGCTGAACACGTCAAGCGCGGGGGCTATTTGCGATGGATGGATCGCCCATTTGCCGACCATGCCAAGGCAGCGAGCGCGCACTGCCTCGCGCCGATATCCCTCCTCATCGCCGAAGTCGGCATAAGGGCCATCGATGGCATCGATCTTCGCTGCTCGCGCCGCCATGGTGATGCGCCAGCGAGCATAATGGAACAGGTCGCCCGGGTAATCGCTGTCAGAACCGATCGACTTCGTATCGATGCCTTGCGAACCCGAATAGTCGCCCATTCCGAAAACCAGGCATTCCATCCGATCGCTGCAGGTCGCGATCTCCTCCACATTCTGCAGCGCCTGCACCTCCTCGATCAACACCTCGATGCCGATGCGACGCTCAAGCCCCAGTTTCTTCTCGAGCTGGGTGAGCATCCGGTCCAGGAAGAGAACGTCAGCCGCACCATATGGCTTGGTGAGCATGATTGTATCGAGGTTGCGGCCGGCCCCCTCGACGATCTCGATGATGTCGCCGTGGCACCATTCGGTGGAGACGTCATTGATGCGCACGCAGCGGGTCTTTCGGCCCCAGTCGAGCGAGTTGAGAGCGTGAACGATCTTCTGGCGAGCCTCGACCTTAACCGATGGCGCGACCGCGTCTTCAAGGTCGCAGAACACGTGGTCGGCCTGTGAGCCGGCCGCTTTGGCGAGCATTTTCTCGCTCGAACCTGGCACCGACAGTTGCGAACGACGCGCACGGCGTATCGAGGTCATTGTTATCGTCCTCCTTAATTACGGGCGATCGCTTCCCTGCGATCGATGAGAAGCTGAATTTCGTCATCGGAAAGCCCCGCCTCTCGCAAGCGATCGCGGGTATGCTCGCCGAGAAATGGGGCGCGCCTGTGAACCGCGCCCGGAGTTTCAGTCATCTTGATCGGAACGCCGGCAACACGAAGCGGCGTTTGCCCCGGTTCGTCGACCGAAACGATCATATCACGCGATGCGAAGTGCGGGTCGCCTTCGATATCGGCAATATTCATGACCGGGCCGAACGGAATACGTCCGCCAAGCAGATCGACGAGTTCCGCTTTCGTGAACCGGGCCGTCGCGGCACTGAGAGCGGCCACGAGATCGCGCCGGTTGAACGTTCGCAGGTCTTGCGACGCAAATCGCGGATTTGCCGCGATTTGATCTGCGCCGAGTTGCTCGACAAGAATCTTGAAGAACGCGTCCTGCTGCGCCGCAACGGTGATGAAACCGTCACTCGTTGGAAACATGCCGAAGGGGCACAGGAACGGATGATGATTGCCCTCGGGCCCCGGCACGCTTCCGTCGACAGAATGTTGCCATACCATGCGCTCGCTTACCGAAAGGATGGCGTCGACCATCGCAACATCCACGAACTGGCCGCACCCGGTTCGGCGCGCATGGTGGATGGCTGCCAACACGCCGAAGGCCAACATCATCCCGGGTATAATGTCCCCCACGCCCGGGCCCACCTTGGTCGGCGTGACGGGGTCGGGACCCGTGATTGCCATAATTCCGCCCATGGCCTGCGCAACAACATCGTATGCCGGCCAATCCTGATAGGGGCTAGTGCCGCCTCGCGGATCACCAAACCCTCGCAGCGATCCATAGACCAGCCGCGGATTGACCTCGCGCAGCACGTCCCAGCCGATCCCGAGCCGATCCATCACTCCTGCGCGAAAATTCTCCATGACCGCGTCAGCATCGCGAACCATCGCGAGCAAAGCCTGACGGCCGCCGTGCGTCTTCAGATCAAGGACCACGCTTTCCTTGTTGCGATCGATGCTCTGGAAATAGCCGCCAAGCTCGCGGCCGCCCTGAAGCTGCCCTGTCGCAGCGCGGGTGATATCGCCCGTTGGCGCCTCGATCTTGATGACCCGCGCACCATGATCCGCAAGGATCATACTGCCATAAGGCCCGGCCATCATCTGTGTGAGATCGATAATCTTGATATCGCTCAACGCGCCGAACGGGGTCTGCGTACTCATCGGTCGGCCCAATGGCTCTTGCGCTTCAGAAGGGCGGTGCGGTCAATCTGTGCGATCTGTTCGTCATCCTGATTGAAGCCGTAGTGGCGGAAGGTCACGATACCGGCATCCTCGCGCTCCGCGGGCCCGGTCTCCAGTACCTCGCTATACGCATAAAGCGTGTCGCCGTGCGTAACCGGCCGCGAGAGCTTGATGTTGTCGAGGCCAAGTTCTGCCAAAGCGTTTTCGATGCAATCCTGCGCCGCAAGACCGAGAACCAGCGAAAAGTTGACTCCGCCGTAACTGACGATCTGTCCTCCGCCGAACGCCATGTCGCGCATCGCATGCGCGTTGAAATGACCTTGCGCCGTGTTCATCACCATGTTGCAGATGAGGACATTTTCAAGGTTGCTGAGCGTCTTGCCACGCGCATGGCGGATCGCCATGCCAACCTCGAAGTCTTCGAAGTAATTGCTCGTGCCAGTGAGAGTCGACAGCCGGCCCATCACGCCTCTCCCGCCGCACGCAAACGGATCAAATTGGATCGACGAAAGCTAACGACGACCTCCCCGTTTTCGTCCAGACCCTCGCTCTCCCACGTGACGATACCGTTCGCAGGATTGCTGCTGGAAATGCGAGCTTCGGTCGTCTTGCTAGACGCCGTTATCGTAACGCCAGGGTAAACCTGACGATGATATTTGAGACCGTAAACCCCGAGAAACGGACCGCCGATTTCACTGCAATCCTCGACGCTCAATCCCAGCACAGTGTTGAATATCAGCTGCGGGTTGACCACGATGTCGGGATGTCCGTGCGCATTTGCGAACGCACGATTGAAGTATAGAGGATTATAAGACAGCGTAAGCGTCGTGAACAATAACGTTTCGCTCTCCGTGATCGTGCGCCCCCAATGATGCGCGAACGTTTTACCAACTTCGAAGTCTTCGAACAATCGCCCTTTCGGCCAGAGCTTGGCACGCTGCCGAATGTGCTGAGTCACCGCCCGCTCCCGATTTATCTTCCGGGCGTTCGTGCCGTTTAGCCGCACTGGCCACAACCCTTGCCCGGCGTCGAACCGGGAAGCATTGCATATGCAATGGCGTGCCGTCGCCGTAATTGCCTCCTTGGGAATTGGGCCCGACGATGCCGATCAATCTCGCTTTGTGTACAGCAGTTCCGGTCCAGCGACATCGTGATTGCGCGCGATTGCCCACCTGTTGCTGGGCCACCACGATAACCGGGTGTGGCAAGCGGGGGGAGCGGCACGACGACTGCAGAAGCTTGCGACCGTTGCGCCACCAGGCAACACCGGAGGAAGTCGACTATCGCAATGATCGCGGGCTGGATCGTGCCCTGTTCATGAAGCTCGTTGCCGGTGACTGGATCGCCGAAACCAAGAAGTATCGCCTCAGTGTGAAGTTCGTCGCGATTGCCGACAGCATCCGGCCCCGGATATCGTTGATCGATGTCGCCAAGCCCCATCTAGCGACACTGGCAAGACGGTTTGCGGAGACAGTGAACCTCGGCACGTTGGCGGGCGGCTCGGTCATTTATGCCGACTCGATCCCATCGCCTGAAACGTTCCGGATCGAATTGAAAGCCGGCACGCCGCTGCCGGCGCACAATACAGGCATAGGCAAGGCGATACTCGCTTTCCGCCCGACCTGGGAGCTCGAGAAATATCTGGAAGAGGCAACCTTCGAGATCCTGACCCGGAAATCGACACCAAACGCTGGCGTGTTCCACGAACAAATCGCCGAGATCCGGGCGCGAGGCTATGCCGTCGACGATGGCGAAATCCTTGAGGAAGCCTGCTGCGCAAGCGCTCCCGTGCTCGATCCCGACGGCATTGCCATTGCAGCTGTCTCGATCACCGCACCGCGCTCGATTTTCTACCGAATATTCGATGACGCGACGGCTGCCGTCGTGCACGCGGCGTCCATGGTCAGCGCCGACACCATCACAGCGTCGGGCCGAGCCGCAGCCTGACCCATGGGAAGCAATGAGCCGAGGCAGATGTATGTGATCGCCTGTCACGCCAAGGGCTTTCATTGGCGATAGCGTCTCTGGCATGCCAACGGTCCCTTGCTACCGAATTTTAGGGAGCGAGGCTTCGCAGGATCAGGCTGAGCGTCTCGTTTGTACAGCGCGGCACGTCGTCAAGATTATACTGCAGCATGAGCGGACTGACGAAGGGCTGCAAGGCGCGCACAATCGCCCGGCAGGTTTCATCGAGAGGAGTCTTGCACTCGAACTCGTTCGCTTCGCGGCCTTCGACGATGATCCCGGCCAGTATATCCTTTATCCGAGCGATATATTCCTGCGACGGGGGCCATTTCGCGATCGCTGAATGCACAGCGATATCGTAGAGCTTGCGATCAGCGAAGAAGAATTCGGCGCTGAGAGATGTCAGCTTCTCCACCATCCGCCGCAGCTTTTCCGTAGCCGACTTGCCGTCGGCTGCGGCCGCTTCCACCTCCGCAAGAATACCGGCCAGCGAACGGGCGCAGATCGCCTCACCGATCGCCTGCTTGGAGTCGAAGAATTTATAGATATAAGCCTTTGAATAGCCGATGTTCCTGGCCAGGTCCGAGACCGTCGTCTTTCCATAGCCATAGTGACTGAAATGCTGTTGTGCCGCGAGAATGATCTGGTCGCGTATGACATGGTCCGATGGACCGCGCTGCCCCGCGGGCGTTTGAGACGAGAGGCTGGTCATGCTGCTCCTATGATAGTGAGCCGCTGCGCAGCGCGCGACCATCATGGGTACGCGATAGCCAGATTGCGCGATGCGATTTGTCGTGGCGCAGCCCTGCGCAACCTCGGTCCCTGCACCGACGCCCGCCTGCGTTGCATGAGTGGCGGGAGCTAATCAGAGACCGAAGATTGCGGAACCAGCTCATGGATCGCTGCCTCAAGCGCTCAAAAGGTTTCGCTCCAGGGTCTGAGGTCGAGCTCCTGAGACCAGGCGCTGCGATGCTGATGGTGTAGCGCCCAATATGCCTCGGCAATGGCATCGATGTTCAGGAGACCGTCTGGTCCACGCTGTTCGGCAAGGTCGGGAAGTCGCGAGAGAAGCCGCTCGCCCGCGATGCCGCCATCGATCACGACATGAGCGACATGGACGCCCAGAGAGCCGAACTCCCGAGCGAGCGACTGGGAAAGGTTCCGCAGAGCGCCCTTGGCAGCGGCGAAGGGCGCGAACTTCGCCTTTCCGCGCAGACTGCCGCTCGCGCCGGTGAAGAACAAGCTGGCGCCGTGAACAAACGGCAGGCTCGGGTCCTGACGAGCGAGCAGCGCCGGCAAAGCCGCGCGCGCCAGATGATAGGCGCCAAGTGCATGTTCGCGCCAATGCATCTCGAAATCCCCTTCCGGTATTTCGAGAAAGGGCGAGGGACGATTACTGCCTGCGTTATGGACGGCGATCGCCAGCGGTGCCAGCTTCTCGGCCTCTGCGACGAAGCGCTTCACATCCTCGAGCTGTGATACGTCGCCGGGAACGGCTCGGACGTGGACACCCGCCCCTTTGAGCGCATCACTGGTCGCCAGCAGTTTTTCGCTATTCCGACCCGCGATCACGACGGGATAGCCCTCACGTCCAAATCGGCGCGCGATCGCCGCGCCGACACCGTTGATCGACCCGACGCCCGCTACGACGATACTTCCTTCCAGCGCCGTGGAACCGTGCTCCGAACTGACTGCCATATCATGTCCTTTCTGCGCTCATTTGACCCGAGGCGTCTCGCGCATACTGCCCATCGCTATGGCCGCCGGATCTGGGGCTTTCCCTCAGCGTACCGCCGCGGTGCGCCGTCTGCCGATGCGCCCTTGCAGAGAGGTATTCTCGTTCGGCAAGGCGCGCTCTTTGCCAGCCGGGGAGCATCCGGCGGGGACGCTGGCCCGGAATACCGGCACTGACGCATTTGTCGCGTTTCGTAGCCGATTACAGCGCTTCGAGCGCGAGCGCGATGCCCTGGCCGCCACCGATGCAGAGCGTGACGATCCCTTTGGAAAGTCCGTCCCGCTTCATCGAATAGAGAAGCCGGGTGGTGAGGATCGCGCCGGTAGCGCCGATCGGATGACCATGCGCGACGGCGCCTCCTTCGACGTTCACGACATCCTCCGGCAGGCCAAGCTCCCGAATGACCGCCAGAGGAACGGCAGCGAAAGCCTCGTTGATCTCGATCCGCTCGACATCACCCAGCGCCCAGCCTGCCCTGTCGAGCGCCTTGCGGATAGCCGGAACGGGACCAAGGCCGAAGAAGCCCGGCTCGACCGCCGCGACACCATAGCCGGCAAGACGGGCCATGGGCTCCAGGCCTTTCGCATCGGCAAAGCCACGCTCGGCGACGATCAGCGCAGCGGCGGCGCTGTTGAGCCCCGGCGCGTTGCCGGCGGTGATGGAGCCGTCCTGGCGAAAGGCGGGCTTCAGCCGCGCCAGCGTCTCGACCGTCGTCTCGGGACGCGGAGCTTCATCGACAACGAAGCTTTCCGTCCCCTTGCGCCCCTTGATCTCCACCGCGACGATCTCGTCGGTAAAGCGCCCTGCATCACGCGCAGCAGCGAAGCGCTGCTGCGAGCGAGCAGCGAAGGCATCCTGCTGCTCACGCGTGATCTGGAGCTTCGTGACGAGGTCTTCGGTGTGCCAGCCCGAATGCTCGCCAGAGAACGCATCGTTGAGCCCGTCGGTCAGCATGGCGTCGAGGATCTGGGCCGGACCCATGCGATAGCCCCAGCGCCCGCCGTCCAGCAGATAGGGCGCGCGATCCATATTCTCCATGCCGCCGGCAATGGCGGCATCGCTGTCGCCGGCGGCGATTTCCAGGGCGGCCGAAAGGATCGCCTGCGCGCCCGAGCCGCAGACACGGTTGACGGTGAGGGCAGGCACGGACACAGGAAGGCCGCCGCCGATGGCGGCCTGCCGCGCGGGATTCATCCGGTTGCCGGCCTGGACGACATTACCCATGACAACTGTGCCGATGTCGTCGCCCGCAAGTCCGGCGCGTCGCAGCGTTTCCCGCACGACGATGGATCCAAGTTCCGTCGCGGGCACGCCTTTCAGCGTGCCGTTATAGCCCCCGATCGCCGTGCGGACCGGATAGGCGAGGACGATGTCGCGAGTGCTCATAAGTATCTCCCGATGTGAGGAATGTCATGGGTAGGACGCTCAGGCGATGGCCTTCGCGCTTTCTCCGGACGCCCAGGCCGCCGGCTCTCTTGCCGGCGCGGACGGATCGAGAGAGCTGACGCTGTCGAGCCGGCCGAGCTGGTCCGCCGACAATTCCACTGCGATCGCCCCGATGTTGCTGGAGAATTGGTCAAGCGAACGCGGACCGATCATCGGAACCGCGCCGTGGGTACCGGCCCAGGCGATGGCGACCTGGTCCGCGCTGACGCCGAGCTCGCCCGCAATCGCGAGCACGGTATCGAGAATCCTGGTGCGCTGTTCCGAATTTTCCGGCTGGAACACCCTGCCGCCCATGCCTTCGGCACGTCCCTTCTCGCCGTGACGGTATTTGCCGGTGAGCAT
Organism: Sphingomonas panacis; assembly: GCF_001717955.1. Taxonomy (NCBI): domain Bacteria; kingdom Pseudomonadati; phylum Pseudomonadota; class Alphaproteobacteria; order Sphingomonadales; family Sphingomonadaceae; genus Sphingomonas; species Sphingomonas panacis. Next base: position 191,279 of record NZ_CP014169.1, on the reverse strand, counting down.
GCCGCCGCCGAGCGGCGACCACGTCACGGCACCGAGCCCGAGCGCTTCGACCGCGGCAAACAGGTCAGCTTCGGGCTGACGGTGGACCAGGCTGTGTTCGAATTGCGCCGCTGCGATCGGAACGGCGTGGGTCAGTTCCGCGAGCGTAACGGCGCGGGCAAGCCTCCAGGCCGGAAAGTTGGAAAGACCCGCATAGAGGATCTTGCCCGCACGGGCGAGATCCTCGAAGCCCCGGACGATCTCCTCGGCGGGGGTCACGCCATCGGGATGATGGACCCAGTAGATGTCGATCCGGTCCGTCTTGAGACGCTTGAGGCTGCCCTCAACCGAATCGACCAGCGCCTTGCGGCTGTTGCCGGTGACGAGCCGGTCAGCATTGGGCACGGCCCCGTTGGTGAATTTGGTGGCGAGGACGAAATTTTCCCGGCGGCCGGCCAGCAGGGTGCCGAGGATCTCCTCGGATTGGCCAAACTGGTAGATATCGGCCGTGTCGATGAAATTGCCGCCCGCCTCGGCATAGGCATCGAACACCGCCTGGCTCGTCTCCGGATCGGCCCCGTGACCCCAGCCCGTCCCGAAGGTGCCGGTCCCAAGCGCGATTTGCGACACCCGCAGGCCGGTCTTGCCAAATACAGTATATTTCATCCGAAATTCCTCGTCTTGGTGTTTACTTGGCCTCGCCCTGATCGCTCAGGAATATCGAAACGTGCCGCGCGAACAGATCGGGATATTGAAACAGAAACCCATGCCCCGAATCCGGGTACAGAATCAGTTGAGCGTCGGGGAGAAGCTGAAAGAGGCGGAAGGAGTTCGCCGTCGCGATCATGATGTCATCGCTGCCGTTGGCAATGAGAACAGGGGATTTCACTCTTCCGAGTTTATCCGGTCCATCAGTCTTGTTGCTCCAATATGACGCCGACGCCTTCGCTTGCGCGGCCATGGTTTGCGCGGTGGAAGCCGGTTCCGGATCGATATCGCGATGACCCCGGCGTTCGAGGAACGCCCTCCCCGCAGCCTGGCTCGTCGGCGTCTGCTGAAAGAACAGGTAGAGGAAGTCGGTCAGTTCCACCGGCGTCTTGGTCGCCACCTGAGAGATTCTTGGATCGCGGTCGCGGATCCCATCCGACCCTTGCGGTCCCGTCCCCGCCAGAATCGCCCGCCTTACCATCGCGGGATGCCTGAACATCAACTCCTGGGCGACCGTGCCACCGATCGAGAACCCGCGGACATCGACCTTTGCATAGCCCAGCGCCGTGATGAAATCAGCGGCATCGTCCGCCATTGTCATGATGCTGTCGGGCGTCGCCCCGCCAGAACTGCTCACGCCTTTGTTGTCGAACGCGATGACCGTTCTCGCGCACGCGAGATTGTTCAGAAGCCGAGGATCCCAATTGTCCATCGAGGCGCGGAAGTGCGCGAACAACACCAGCGGTACTAAACTATCTCGTCCGAAACGACGATAGGCGTAGCGCGTCCCCTTCACCTCGACAAACTGGGTCCGGACCTCCTCGTAGCTTGCTGGTGACAGGGATAGCGGGGTTTGCGCCAGCGCATTGGACGCCCAGACGCCGGCAAACATCAGCGTGACGAGGAATTTGAGACTCCTGTTCGGGGCTATCACGGTCGATTCTCCCTCAGACGCGATCCAGCAGACGTCATGCCGCACCGATCGCGAGAACATGCTGACGTTCGCGCACCATCACGATCGCCATCGCGGCGAGCAAACAGAGAAGTCCGCCCACAAAAAAGGCGGGCAAGTAGCTTTGGTAGGCGCTGCGCGTGTAGCCCGCTGCGTAGGCGGCGAGAGCAGCGCCAAGCTGGTGGCCGGTGTAGACCCAGCCAAACACCAGATTCGACTGCTCGCCAAAGCGATCCGCGATGAGCTTCACTGTCGGCGGCACGGTCGCGACCCAATCCAGGCCATAGAAAATCGCGAAGATGCCGAGCTCATAAAAGGAGAAATTGCTGAACGGCAGATATGCCAGCGAAAGGCCCCGAAGCCCGTAATACCAGAACAGGAGCCAGCGGCTGTCGAAGCGGTCGGAGAGCCAGCCCGAACCAATCGTACCGACAAGGTCGAAAATGCCGATCATGGCGAGCATGCCCGCCGCCATCACGGGTACGATACCGAAATCGCCGCACATGGCGACGAAATGAGTCTGTACGAGGCCGTTCGTGCTGGCGCCGCAGACAAAGAACGTGCCGAACAACACCCAAAAGGTCGCCGATCGCGCCGCGTCTTTCAGCGCAAGCAGGGGCGACATCAGCATGGCCCGAAAACTGGTTGGCTCCAGACCTTCTGCCTCCACTTGCACCGCGCCATAAGGGGTCAGGCCGACATCGGCCGGCGTGTCGCGCATCAACGCCAGAACCGTCCCCACTGCCGCCAACAGCAGGACGAGGAGGAATGCGAGTGCGTAACGCCAGCCGATATGCGCCGTCAGGCTCGCAAGCACCGGCAGAAACAGCAGCTGGCCCGTCGCCGCACTTGCCGAAAGCAATCCCAGTATGAGCCCTCGTCGTGTCGCGAACCAGCGCGATGCCACGGTCGCGCCAAACACCATGGCCGTCAGGCCTGTCCCAAGCCCGATAATCACGCCCCAGAGCAGCAGCAGATGCCATAGCTTGGTCATGATCAGGGAGCCGACTATACCGAGCCCGATCAGCATGAGCGACGTCACGGTGACGCGGCGGAGCCCAAAGCGATTCATGAAGGCGGCCGCAAACGGACCTACGAGGCCAAAGAGCATGAACCTTGCCGCAAAGGCAGTTGAAATATCCGCAGCGCTCCAGCCGAACTCAGCCTGGAGCGGGCCGATCAGCACACCCGGCGCGCCGATCGCGCCCGCGGTGACGATCATCGTGAGAAAGGTCACCGACGCAATAACCCACGCATAGTGGATCTTCCTACCAGCCAGAGACGCGGCGAGACCGAAGGGACGTGAGGATGACGCGACCGTCATTCCGCACATCGACCAATGCACCGGCCGGTCGGGCGACCGTCAGATCGAATTGAGAAGATCATCGAACGCGCTCACCTTATCTGCGCCAAGACGCGCTTCTATTGCTTGCTGACAGGCATCCCAGCGAGACCGCGCCGACACGAGCACCTCGGCCCCGCGTCGCGACAAGCTGACGGCCGCCTCTCGGTGATCACCGTCCCCTCGCCCAACCTCGACCAGCTCTGCGCGCTCAAGCACCCGCACGTTCCGACCGATGGTAGAGCGTTCAAGTTCTGCAGCCCGCCCGAGTTCGGTAAGGCTCACCGGCTGCCGGCGCTGAATGACGCTCATCAGCGAATATTGCGCAACGTTAATCCCGTCAGGTTCCAGCGCTTCGTCATAGACAGAACCAATCCGCCGGGCAGCGGCGCGCAAACGGGCACAATAGCAGTTGCTCATGACACGCGGGTATATACCCGCGTTTGACAATTGTCGACCCAAATGCCCGGAAGTGGTGTTATCGCTATGCTGTCGTGGCAAGACCCGGCGCCGCACCAACGAGCGAGGCCATACCGATTTGCCCGAGGCTTCCGTGCAGCGGGAATCGAGCAGCCGACACGTGCTCGACGAGCCCAGCGCGGCGGGATGTGAGGAAAAGCCAACGGGTAAATGCCGGACGACCATGCCCCTTGGGGATAATCCACCGACGTCGACTTTGGCGAAACCCGGCAGCTGAAAATGCCTGTCGAAGCAGCGCGCCGAGTCCACGGCGCGCGACAGTGGAGAGCCGTCGTCGGCCCGTCCGGTCCGACGACGGCGCGCCTCCATCAGCCGCCGATCCTGGGATAGTCGGTATAACCGGCCGAACCGCCCCCATAAAGCGTGGCGGGGTCAAGAGTAGCGAGCGGGGCGCCGGTCTTCAGCCGCTCGACCAGGTCGGGATTGGCGATGAAGGGGCGTCCGAAAGCGAACAGATCTGCCTTGTCGTCGGAAAGGGCAGAGGTCGCCAGAGCGAGATCGTAGCCATTGTTGGCGATATAGCTGTTCGAGAACTTGGCGCGCAGCGCTCCAAAATCGAACGGCGCGACATCGCGCGGCCCGGCCGTCGCGCCTTCCACGACATGGATAAAGGCGATGCCGCGTTCGCTCAGCTTTTCGACAATATAGTCGAACTGCGGCTGCGGATCGGAACTTGATATGCCGTTAGCCGGCGAAACCGGCGAAATCCGGATACCAGTGCGATCAGCGCCGATTTCCTCGGCAACGGCCGCCGTTACCTCAAGCATCAGCCGCGCGCGGTTCTCGATCGACCCGCCGTAAGTGTCGGTGCGCACATTCGCGCCATCCTTGGCGAACTGATCGAGGAGATAGCCATTCGCACCGTGCACTTCGACGCCGTCAAACCCGGCCGCGATCGCATTCGCGGCGGCGCGGCGGAAATCCGCGATGATGCCCGGGATCTCGTCAAGCTCGAGCGCGCGCGGTTCCGAAACGTCCACGAACCCGTTGTTCACAAACGTCTTGGTTTCGGCCCGTATCGCGGACGGCGCCACTGGCGCACGCGCGTCCGGCTGCAAGTCGACATGGCTGATGCGGCCGACGTGCCAAAGCTGGACGAAGATATGGCCGCCCGCTGCGTGCACGGCGTCCGTCACCTTGCGCCAACCGTCGATCTGCGCCTGACTATAGATGCCCGGGGTGTCCTGGTAGCCTTGCCCCTGCTGGGAGATCTGCGTCGCTTCGGAGATGATCAGCCCCGCCGATGCGCGTTGCGAATAATAATCCGCCGCAAGCTGTCCCGGCACAAAACCGGGACCTGCCCTATTGCGAGTCAAGGGAGCCATAACGATCCGGTTGGAGAGCGAGATGCCGCCGAGCTCGTAGGGCTCGAAGATGGTCTTTTCCGTCATTACTTCTGATGCCTTTCTGTTCGTGTTCCGTAGCCATCCGTGTGCCCGTAGCGCAAAGATGATCCTCGTCATCATTCGTTATATGATAGTCATCATGAAAGTTGTCAAACATGGAACAAGCTACCTGGACCGGCCCACGGCAATGGGCCGGCGCCGGACCGCAAAGCCCAAGGCCCGGGCCAGGGTCCGCGCAATCGCTCCGGCACATTACGAACGCTCGCTCCCCTTGCGGCCTGACCACACAGGGGAGTCCGTTCATCTCGCTCGTTGCCGCGCTCAGGATCGCTCCACATCCACGATAACGGCAGGCACTTCAGGCCATCACATTACACCGGGCTCACTCGTCCCTTGGGCGGGTATGACGCGCCATCACCCGGCGACGGCGCGCCCTCTCTCAGCGCGTCTTCACCGACAAGGCGACGTCGATGTTGCCTTTCACGGCATTCGAATAGGGACAGACTTTATGGGCCTCGGCGACGATTTCCTCGGCACTCGTCTGATCGACGCCGGCAATCGTGATCTCGAGCGCGACCGCCAGGGCAAAGCCGCCGCTATCCGTCGGCAGAAGGCTCACAGTGGAGGAAACTTCGACGTCATTGTCGCGGATTTTCTTTTCCAGCTTCCGAGTGACGTGGATGACTGCATTACCAAAACAGGCCGCATAGCCGGCGCCGAAGAGTTGCTCGGGATTGGTCGCCCCGCCCTTCCCGCCCAGCCCCGTTGGCATTGCCAGTTGCAGTTCGAGAAGGCCGTCGTCGCTCCGAACCGTCCCGTTGCGGCCGCCGACGGCGATCGACTTCGTGGAATAAAGAGCGTTCATATTGGTTCTCCATCAAAGGACTCGGCATCAATATATTGTGTCGCCCGAGGGCGTCGGGATGGCGTCATCTGCCGCCGGGATCGTTCATCCCGCAGTTAGTCGCTTACCAAGCGAACCGTGCAGGATGGCCGTCAGTCGCCCTTACGCATCGAGGAAGGCGAGTGCCTTTCCGACAAATGCGTCGTGATATTGGAAGATGCCCCCGTGCCCGGCATCGTCATACAGCACCAGTTCGGCAGCTGGCAGTCTGGCAGCGAGGCCGACCGAATTGGGCGTGGGCACCATGATATCGTGATCGCCATTCGCGACCAGGACCGGTTGACGGACCACGCCCAGATCTTGAGGCGTTTGCTTGCCCCAGGCCTTGATGGCCGTGAGTTGGCGACGGAACGCCGCCATCGAGACGGATTTGTCCCTATCGGTCTTGCGCTCCTTCAACCGCGCCAGAAAGGCCGTCGCGGCGCGGCGGCCATTGGCGGTACTCGTGAAAAAGAGATAGGTTTTTGGGTCGCGCAGCGTCAGAAGTGCTTTGACGATCAGCGGCCAGGATACGGCCCCGACCCGGTCGATGCCCTCACCTCCCGCCGGCCCCGTGCCCGCCAGGATGGCCTTCCGGACAAGGTCTGGCACCTTCAAGAGAATGTCCTGCGTCACGAAACCGCCAAGCGAGAAGCCGACAAGGTCGATCTGCTCGAGGCCCAGCGCGCGGATCACGGCAATCATGTCCCGGGCCATTTCGTCAACGGTGAGCGGTGCGTCGCCGCCTGAGGCGCCGACACCTCTATAGTCGAGCGCATAGACGGGCCGCGATGCCGCGAGCCCATCGACAATGCGCGGATCGAAATTATCAAGCGTTGCGCCCCAGTGGTTCAGCAGGACGACTGGGACGCCGGTAGGCGCGCCAAGCCGCCGGTACGCAAACGTCGTTCCAGCAGCGTGGATGCCGAGGTTCGGGGCGTTTATCCATTGGCGATCGATGCTACCCACAGGTGTCAACATGGTCATTCTCTTTTCCTAGGCGCAGACAAACCGGCGGGTCAGCGAAGCGTCACCACAACCTTGCCCTTGGCGCGCCCTGTTTCGATATACGCCAGCGCTTCGTTCGTCTCGTCGAACGGGAACACGCGATCCACGACGGGCCGGATCACGCCCGCTTCGATCAGCGCCGTAATCTGGCTGAGCTGCGAACCATTCGCGCGCATGAAGAGGAAGGAATAGGTGACGCGCCGAGCCTTTGCTTTCCTGCGGATCTTGAAGCTCAACAGCCGGAGCACGAGCCGTAGGATGGCGTTCAGTCCCTGCTCTCGCGCGAATTCAGGATCAGGCGGCCCGGATATCGAGACCAGCTTGCCGCCCGGCTTGAGGACCGCGAGCGACTTTTCGAGCGTGTCGGAGCCCAGGCTGTTCAGCACGACGTCGTAACCCGACAGGACCTTTTCGAAATCCTGCCGCTTGTAATCGACCACGACATCGGCGCCGAGATTCTTGACCAGGTCGAGGTTCGAGGTGCCGGCCGTGGTCGCGACAGTCGCTCCCAAGTGCCGGGCCAGCTGGATGGCGAAGGTGCCCACGCCGCCCGAACCCGCGTGGATGAGGATCTTCTGCCCTTTGCGCAGCTTGACCCTGTCGCTCAGAACCTGCCAGGCGGTCAGGCCGACGAGCGGGATCGAGGCCGCCTCCGCCATGGAGAGATTCTTGGGCTTGAGCGCCAGGTCCGCTTCGTTGACGGCGATATATTCGGCCAAGGTACCGACTCGTCCGTCCCGTGGCCTTGCATAAACTTCGTCGCCCGGTTTGAAGCTTTTCACGCGCACGCCGACCTTGACGACGACGCCGGCTAGGTCGTGCCCAAGGATGAAGGGCGGCCGGTAGGCAAGGATCGGTTTGAACTCGCCGTCGCGGATTTTGACATCGAGCATGTTGAGACCAGCCGCGTGGATTTCGACGAGGACATCATCGTCGAGCAGCGCGGGCTCGGGCGCCTCGCCCATCCGCAGAGCACTCTTTTTCTTGTATCGGTCGAGGATGAACGCTTTCATGATCTGCTTGTCGCTTTCCCTCTTGCCAGACCCAGCCTGGGCAATGACGTTTGGTTACGAATTGACATCGACAACGGTGCGGCCCTGCACCTGTCCCGCAAGGATTTGCGGAGCAATCTCCGGCACGTCGGTCAGGCCAACGACCTTGGTCGTCCGCGCGAGTTTCGCGAGGTCGAGATCACGCGCCAGACGAGACCAGGCCTCGAGTCGAACTGCCTGGGGCGCGTTGACGGAATCGATGCCGGCGAGCGTGACGTTGCGCAGGATGAACGGTAGGACGGTCGCAGGAAGGTCGAGCCCCTGGGCAAGGCCGCAGGCGGTCACCACGCCACGGTACTGAGTCTGGGCCAGCACGTTCGCCAGCGTGTGACTGCCAACCGAATCCACAGCCCCCGCCCAACGCTCGACTGCAATCGGCTTCCCCGGCCCTGACAGCGTCGCGCGGTCGATAACCTCGGCGGCGCCCAGCTCGCGCAGATAATCGGACTGATCAAGGCGGCCCGTCGATGCAACGACGCGGTAGCCGAGGTCGGACAGCAGAGCGATCGCGATCGAGCCGACGCCCCCATTGGCGCCTGTGACCACGATATCACCTCGATCGGGTGTGACCCCGCCATGCTCGAGCGCCAGAACGCACAGCATGGCCGTATAGCCTGCAGTGCCAATGGCCATGGCGTCTTTCGTCGAGAACACATCCGGAAGCTTGACGAGCCAGTCACCGCTCAACCGCGCTTTCTGGGTGTAGCCGCCATGATGGGTCTGGCCCAGGCCCCAGCTGTTGGCAACGACACGATCGCCCACCTCGATACCAGGATAGGACGACGCCTCGACGGTTCCGGACAGGTCGACGCCGGGAATCAGCGGAAAGACCTGGATGATCGGCGACCTTCCGGTAAGTGCCATCCCATCCTTGTAGTTCACGGTCGAATAGTCGACGGCGACCGTAACGTCGCCCGCCATGAGATCATCGTCCTCCAGCGTGACGAGGCTGGTTGCGAGTGTTTCACCTTGCTTGGTGGTCAATAGTGCTTTGAAACTCATCGGTTTCTTCTCCAGGTCAGCAATTAAGGCGATTAAAGCGCACGTTACGCTGCGCTCCGATATCGCTCGGCGGCATGCTCCTGTTGGACGCTCGGCAGCAAGGCATGCCGCGCCGCCTGATACGTCTCCCATTGCCCCGCATCCGGCAGCGGCGGGATCGTCACCGGCTCGCGGCGGTCAAAGCCCACCAGCGCGGCATCGACCAGTTCGCCGACCTCCATGACCCCGGTCAACGAGTTCACATCAACCCCGGAATGGCCCCAGATCTCGGTCCTGGTAGCGGCCGGAAGCACGGCCTGGACGTAGACGCCCTTCGGCCCAAGCTCGAGGGCCAGCCCCTGGGACAGAAACGTTACGAACGCCTTCGTCGCGCCATAAACCGACATGCCCAGTTCAGGCGCCAGCCCGACCACCGAAGAGATATTGACGATCGCGCCCTTTCCCGCTCCGGCAAAACGTGGCGCGACGGCACTGGCCAGGCGGACCACGGCCGTGGTATTCAAGGCGACCAGTCGGTCGACATCGTCAATATTTTGCTCGACAAAGCTCCCGGGAATATTCCCGCCGGCATTGTTGATGAGGATGTCGATCCGGCGATCCTCGCGCAGGCGCGCTTCGACAGCGGCAAGATCAACCGGCTCAGTGAGGCCGGCCCGCAGGATGTCGACCGTAACGCCCGTCTCCGTGCGAAGCCGCGTGGCGACCTCGTCCAATCGCTTTTCGTTTCGGGCGACGAGAACGAGATCATGGCCGCGGCGCGCGAAACGATCTGCATAGGTTGCCCCGATCCCTGTTGAGGCACCGGTGATGAGCACTGCTGACTTGTTGGACATAATGCGGATCTCGCTCCCTCGAAAAATCGAATTATTTATGACGGTCGTCATCATTGACAGTAGATATGATGCTTGTCATCAAAATATCAACGAGCCGGTCGATTTTCCTTGCCGCAAGAGCGCAAGCCGGATCGGGATCCATTCCAGCGAGCCCGAATTGGCGGCAGAGCTTGCGACCCTAAACCCCGATGCCCGACCGCGCGTCCCGTTCGAAACCTCGGTGCGGCACCTCGAAGACTGTCATAGCCGCCAGCGTTGCCGATTAGCCGCCCCCCCGGTGCGAGATCCGAATGACGCGGTGGGCTCCCACCGGCAATGCCATTGCGCTTATTGCGGCAACAACCTAAATACATGACCATTGTCATGATTGAATCGCCGGTGCGGTAGCCTTCATGTCTACGGTGTGCGGAGGCATTTGAGATGAGAGTCAGTCGCGAGCAGATGGCGGAGAACCGCGGTCGCATCCTGGAGGCAGCTGGCCACTTGTTTCGTGAGAAGGGCTTCGAGGCTGTCACCGTCGCAGAGGTCATGAAGGCGGCGGGACTGACCCATGGCGGCTTCTACGGCCACTTCACATCGAAGGACGATCTGATTGCCCAGGCACTGGGCCGTTCGTTGGAAATCGGCGTCGAAGGCGAGGTCGGTCTCGAGGCTTACATCGACAGCTATCTCGCGCCGCAGCATCGCGACAATCCCGGCACCGGCTGTACCACGGCCGGGCTTGCCGCAGAAACGCGGCATCAAAGCGAAATGGTGCGGAGTACGATGACCACGGGTTTCCGGACGCAAATCGATCGCTTGAGCCAGGCTTGTGCCGGTGAGACCGAAGCTGACCGGCGTCGTGCGGCGATCGGCACATGGGCGACGATGGTCGGAGCCGTGATTCTCGCGCGGGCCATCGATGATCCGGCGCTGTCGGACGAAGTGCTTCAGCAAAGCCGCGCGTGGATCGCGACGCACGCCAGCCCGCAGTCTGCGGTCCATTAAGGAGGGCTGCATGCCAGACAGACAGCGAACAAACGGATGATGTTTGAAGGATTCGACGACCAAAGGATCATTTTGTCCTCGGGGCTGGCGTTGCGAGTCCGAACCGGTGGAGAGGGTCCGCCCGTCATGCTGCTGCATGGCTATCCGCAGACGTCCGCCTGCTGGCATGCCATTGCGCCGCAACTGACGGCGGCCGGGTTTACCGTCGTCGCACCCGACCTGCGCGGCTATGGGGAATCCGACAAGCCGCCATCCTCTCCGGATCATTCCACCTATTCAAAACGCGCCATGGCCAACGACATGGTCGAGCTGATGCAGAGGCTGGGCTACGAGCGCTTCCAAGTCGCCGGCCATGACCGCGGCGGCAGGGTCGCGCATCGAATGGCTCTCGATCACCCCCTGGTGGTCGCGCGGCTTGCGGTTCTCGATATCGCGCCCACGGCGACGATGTACGCGAGGACAGACCGGACCTTTGCGACAGGCTATTACCACTGGTTCTTTCTGATCCAGCCCGCGCCATTGCCGGAACGGCTCATCGGCGCCGACCCCGATTTCTACCTGCGCACCAAGCTCGATGCGTGGGGCAAAAGCGGCTTGTCGGTGTTCTCACCCGAAGCGATCGACGAATATTGCACGGCCTTCCGGGATCCCGCGTGCGTTTCTGCGACCTGCGAAGACTATAGGGCGGCCGCAAGCATTGATCTGGACCATGACGAGGCGGATGCCGCGCGGCGCATCGACGCGCCCCTCCTCGTTCTGTGGGGTGCGAAAGGATTGGTCGGAAAGCTCTACGATGTCGTCGAGACCTGGCGCGAGAAGGCCCTTGCGGTAAGCGGGCGCGCCCTGCCGGTCGGACATTTCCTGCCCGAGGAGGCGCCAGACGAGACCGCGCGCGCGCTCATCTCATTTTTCTCCGGACCGCAGCGCTGAGCAAAAAGAACGGTGATCGGATGTGGAACAGCGACAAATGCACCGCCCTCCGTTTCCCGGACATGACATCCCGCACGTCGCGAGCCGTTCCCCGTGGACGTTCCAAGACAGGTTTCCTGCACCCGGGATTCTTCGCCCCATGATATCGCGCGCCGTACTTTCGCGTTTGCCGATCGCCGATCGTCTTCAGGACGACATGGGCCAGGCGCTGGCAGGCATCCATTCCCTGCTGAGTTTCGTCTTGACGCTGTCCGTTGATGAAGCGGCACGCCATGCCGCCCTGGAGGAGACGCCAGCTGTAGCCTTCCGGATTCCGCATCGGGCGGCATGGCTGCTCGTCGACAGGACATCCGCATCGATCGCAGGAAGCAACAGCCTCCATTTGCCAGAAAAGCCCTATGCCGCCCTTTCGCTCTCGCCGACCATCGTGCGGGCGATCCAGACGAGCCCCTCTTGGGCTAAAGGAAGCGCGCTTGCCGAACGCGCGGTATACGGTCTTCTGGTCAGCGATCGCGCAGCGTTTCAAAAGCTCCTGGCATATGCGCCGCTGATCGAGACCCAGGTCTATGCGTTCGCGGCGCGCCTCGTTGAAATTCTGGACGCGCTTCGCGGGCATTTGCTGACGTCGCCGCAAACCGGCGAGAGGCGGGCGACCCTGACCCAGCATTATTGGCGGTTCGCTGGCATGCTGGGACAGGCGACTCTGGTGGCGACGACACCGGGGGCCCGCCCCTGGCTTGTCGATCTGGCGAAAGCCTTCACTTGGACGACATGGACGCCGAGCTTTCCCTTCGTTCGAGACCGCAATTGCTGGTTAGCTGCGATCGGGGCCCGCGCCGCGGCGGAATTTGGCCCGGCGGTCATCCCCGGATATGCGGACGCGCTCGACAGGTCAGAACATCCGCTGACAGCAGCAGACGCCATGATGGCCCTGGTCGCGATCGCGTTGCAGCATGATGCGGCCCGGGAGGAGGTGATCGGGCTTATCCGCGGGTCGACATCCCACAGGCCAGGGCGCATCGCCCCGGAATTGTGGCCGCTTCTCGCCGAGCAGGCCGAGAATGTTTTTCTCGAGACCGGTCCAGCGACCGTGCCGCACCGCTTCCGTTTGCCGTCCTACCAGGTCGACCCGACAGGCTTCGATCCCCGCGAGGGATATCCGCTTTTTCGTCAGCTCCGTTCGGTTCTAGGCGCATCGATCGCCACCTTTATACCAGGTAGCGGGGCAGCGCCGGTTCTGCCCACCGGCGCCGACGCGGAGGCGATGTTCATACGAGCATGGGGACCGGAACAGAAATTGGAGCGCCCGGAAAATTCTGCGTCCATTCTCCACTGAGTGCGTGACGGTCCCAGGAGATTGAGGTGAAAATGATGGTTTCGACCGACACAATAACTCTCCCGGAACTAGCACATCCCAATGCCGCACCGCCTCTGGACGACACGCGGGATGACCGGAGAATGCTGCGTGTCGCAGCCGCGGTGGTGCGCGATCTTTCCACGCCGCGGGCATCTGTTTACTGGCCTGATCTGCTCATATCGACGGGTGTCGGATATACTGCGCTAGCCGGCGCCATTTCCTTCGATACCGTTTCCCTGGCCCTTGCGAGCGGTCTCGTCGCCATACTTGCGTTATACCGGGCGGCGAGCTTCATTCACGAGCTCAGTCATCTCCGAAAGGGCGCGTTGCCGGGCTTCCGCTTCGCGTGGAATGCTCTCATCGGCATTCCCCTGATGATTCCGTCCTTCCTCTACGAAGGCGTCCACACCCAGCATCACGCACGTACGCGTTACGGAACTGCCGAGGATCCGGAGTATCTGTCGCTGGCATTGATGAAGCCCTGGTCGCTGCCGCTGTTCGTGATGAGCGCCGCACTCGCTCCCCTTGCTCTTATCGTGCGCTTCGGAGTGCTGACCCCGATGGGCGTAGCTATCCCGCCCCTAAGGAAGATCGTGCAGGAGAGATGTTCTGCGCTGTCCATAAATCCAGCCTATCGCCGCTCAGCGCCCCACGGCGCATTCAGGCGACAATGGCAGCTGCAGGAAGCATGTGCTTGTCTTTGGGCACTGATGCTGGCGGCCAGTGTCGTAATGATCGGGACCCGGCCCTTGCTGACCTATCTGGCCGTCCATTCCGGTCTGACGGTCCTTAACCAGCTTCGAACGCTGGTCGCGCACCTTTGGGAAAATGACGGCGAGGTGATGAGCGTGACCGAGCAGTATCTGGACTCGGTCAACGTGCCGCCACCGAACTGGCTTGCGCCAATCTGGGCACCCCTGGGCCTGCGCTACCACGCGCTTCATCATCTCCTGCCGAGCCTGCCTTATCATAGCCTGGGCACGGCGCACCGGCGGATCATGGCTCAAATCGTCGAGCCGTCAGCCTATCGTAAGGCCAACCATTCCGGGATGCTGCCGTTGATCGCCAGGATCGCGCGCGGCACCGCATCGGAGCGCTGATCACCCGGAAACGAAGCCCCAGCGCCACGGTCCATCGCTCGATACTCTTGACGGTCGAAGTCCCTCTGCAAGGGGCGCAGCCATTTGCACCGCGTGATCGGGCTTTCCGTCGTACGTCGACATGCCCAAGGTCCAAACAACGCATAGGTTTTCGGCAGCATCCATGGCCGGCCGGGGCTATTTGGGCTCAGCCGGGAGCCATGGCACCGATTCCGAGGATCGCACCGTGGCGGCATATTCACGCGAAAATCGCGACATTCTGACGCCCTGTCATCAGGGCCTCTCCGTTTGCCGACCAAACCCGCATCGACTGCGTGGAATAGCCGGCGCTGACAGCCTCGGCACAGCTCTCAACCAGATACCAGTCCGCCGCGGTGCCTCCCTTGGGACGTATCGGAAAGTCCATGCTCCACGTGATCGTGCTGATAGGAGCAGGTTCCCTGAAAAGAGCCATGGCGGGCGGCGGCAGCGCGTCACCAAGCGCGACGAGACGCGCCATGTCGGATCCCTCGGTTCGGTCCCTATGGCGCACCCACACCAGGAAATCCGGCGTTCGCGCGCCCGACACCAAAGCCGCGCCCCCGGCGCGCCGTGCCTCGAAATGGCTTGCAAACGCTGGCGTTCCCGGTCCGACGAAGAATGGCTCACAGCTATCGGGGCCCGCAACCTGCGGCGGTCCGTCACATGGATGCTCATAGCTTGAGGCCCGATCCCGTCCGAATACCAGCGTTGCGCGAACTGCCAGATCGTCGCGACCATGGAGATCGACACCCATGACTGTCGTCGCCTTTCCCCGGCGCAGAATGGCGGGACGAACACTCATCTCGCCATAAGTCGGCCCGACAAAGCAAAATTGAGCGGATCGCAGAGGGATCTCCTCGACAAGAGTCCGTTCCGCCGCCGCCACGCTCAGCGCCGCTGACAGGCCGCCATAGGTTGTCCGGCCTTGCAGCCAGTCATCCGGTACGACGACGCTGTATCGCTCTGCATCGAGCGTCATGGACTCCAGAATGTCTGAAAACTGTGTCACCGCCTCTTCCTTGCATGCGCGATCGATGTTCCTACCGAGAGATCAGGCCTGCTCTTCGGTACCGACGAACCCGAGCCTGACCCCGATGATGGTCTGCGGCAACGAGGATCTCTGGCCGAGGGTTTACAAAACCGCTCCCGGCCGGCCAAGTTCGACATCCCGCCCGGGAACCGCGACAAAGGCTGGCCTCTCGCTCAATCGCCAAGCCTCGTGCTAAACCCGGTAAGGTCGGTGAGGTCGCCGCTCAGGACGCGCCAGCGATCCGTGCCAAACGCTGTCAAGATGCGAGCCTGGGCTTGCGCCCAGAGCGCGTTGGCCCGCTCGAAGGCAAGCCGACCGCCGGCTGTTGCGGCGACCACCTTCACGCGGCCGGCGTTCGGGTTGCTGATCTCGATCCAGCCGGCGCGTTTCATAGGGCTCAATGCGCGGTAAAGGGTCGTCCTCTCCATCAGCATCGTTTCCGCAAGCTTGCTGAGAGGCCATCCGTCCGGCCCCCTGTTTTCGATCGAACGCAGAATGGTGAATTGGACCGCAGTCATCCCGCATGGCGCAAGGGTTTGATCACCGAGGCGCGCGAATGCGCGCGACGCCTTGCGGAGCGTCTCGAATACACAGGGAATCCGGTGACTGTCAGGGTCCTCCATCTACTCCAATTCACCGATCTCCGAACGGACCATCTGAGCTGCAAAGCGCCCCCGTTCCTCTTGTGCGGCCAGGCTCCGGTCAAGGAACGAGACGATATAGATCAACGCGAAGGCGAGTGGCATCGTGAACAACGTAGGGTTCTCGTAAGGGAAAAGCGGGGCTTGGAAATGGAAGACGGTGACCCAGACGGTCTTGCTCGCCACGACGAGACCCACCGAGGAAATAAGGCCGATCAAGCCACCCACGACAATCCCTCTCGTCGTCGCGCTCTTCCAGAAGATCGCTGCCAGAAGCATGGGAAAGTTGCAACTGGCCGCCGCTGCTAGCGCAAGCCCGGCCATGAAGGCCACATTCTGGTTTTCGAAGCCGCAGGCCAGTATGACCGCCACTACGCCGATCCCGACCGCCGCGAGACGCGACACCAGCACCTCGCTTTTTTCGCTCGCGGAACCCTTGTGGAAGACCTGACCGTAAAGGTCGTAGCTGATCGCAGAAGCACCGGCGAGGGTGAGGCCGGCGACCACGGCAAGGATCGTTGCGAATGCGACCGCTGAGATCAGGCCGAGCAGCAAAGGGCCGCCCAGCGCACCGGAGAGATGGACCGCGGCCATGTTGGCCCCGCCGATAAGGTCCTTGATCTTGTCATAACTCCCTGCCCCGTCCACATGGAAGAATTGCGGATCGTTCATCAGAACCGCGATAGCGCCGAAGCCCAGCAGCGGGATGATAAGGCAGAAATAGGCGACGCAGCAGCAGGCGAAAAAGACGGATTTACGGGCGCTGGCCGCGTCGCGGACCGTGAAGAAGCGCATGAGGATGTGCGGCAATCCGGCCGTACCGAAAACGAGCGCCAGGCCAAGCGAAATGGCCGAAACGGGCTCTGCAAACAGGTTGCCGGGGGTGAGGATCGCCCGGCCGGTGGGATGCGCTGCGGCAGCGCCGTCGAGCAATTCGCCGATGTTGAAATGGAAGCGATGAAGGATGAGCATCGCCATGAGCGTGCCGCCGACCAGCAGGATCGAAGCCTTCGTGATCTGCACCCAGGTCGTGGCATGCATGCCGCCGACTGCAACGTAGATGGTCATGAGGACGCCGACGCCGGTGACCGCGTAGAAATACGGTATGCCGAACAGCAACTCGATGATCTTGCCGGCGCCGATCATCTGCGAAACGAGATAGAGCGCCACGACGACGAGGGTTCCGATCGCGGCAGCAATTCTGGTCGGCCCGGGGCGAAAACGAAAGGAAACCGCGTCCGAGAACGTGAAGCGCCCCAAATTCCGCAACCGCTCCGACATGACGAAGAGCAGGATCGGCCAGCCCGTCAGAAAGCCGATCGCATAGAGCATGCCGTCAAAGCCATTGGTGTACACCAGCGCGGAGATGCCCAGGAACGCCGCGGCCGACAGAAAGTCACCGGCAATCGCGAGGCCGTTTTGCAGCGGCGTGATGCCGCTCCCCGCCGAATAGAAATCCGAGCGGGATCCCGTCTTGCGAGCCGAGGCGAACGTGATGCCCAATGTGGTAAGGACGATGGCGCAGAACATCAGGATCGCCGGCCAGCTGGTCGAGACGGGCGTAGGGGCCGCCATGGTTCCCTGGGCCAATGCCGGCGTCGCCGCGAGCGAAAGCAGACAGAAGGTGAGCAGCCGCCTCATGGCCTGAATGCCTCACGCAGCGCGACCGAGGCGGGATCGAGAACCCGGTTGGACCAGAAGACATAGACGCTCGTCAGGATGACGACGGCGGCGATGATGAGCACGGCCAGCACCATCACCAGCGGGATATCGCCGATGCGGATCGATGCGATCGCACTCCCCGCCGGTGTCGATGTGAGCAGCACGAAGCCGAAGAACATCAGCAAAGCGATTGCGCTTAACCCAGCGCGTAGCCGGCGCTTTGCGGACAACAGTCTCTTGAACTCGGGATCCGCTATTATGGCGTCGTAAGCAGGCTGAGGCCTCATCATCGCACTCCCGTCGTTCGTGTTCTTTTTCCTGACGTCGTGGTGCACGGTCGCGCCGACAAATCAGAATTTCAGTCCGACCTGCACACCGTAGGTCGCTGGCTGACCCGCTAGACGGCGAACGTCGTCGAAGAACTTCGCGACATTGGTCCAGTAATAGGTGTTCGTGACATTGCGGCCGAACACCGACGCGCGCCACTTCCCGTCACGGGATTCGATCCCGGCCTGAAGATCCAGAAGACCATATGCGTCGATCTCGAGGAGTGGCTCGTTACCAAAGCCCGCACTGGTCTTCGAGCGGTGGCTGTAATTGGCGCCCAGCGATGCATTGAGTGCGCTGCTGAGCGGAAACTTGTAGTTTGCGTCGAGGTTCACCTGCCATTTGGGTGAATAGGGGAAGGGATTCCCATTGAAGTCCCGGAGTGTGGCCAGAACGGTGTAATTGAGGAATGGCCCCGTGACCTTGGTGTCGAGATAAGTCCCTGCCGCCGAAAGGCTCAATCCATGGGCGGGATAGACGATGATCTGGGCTTCCGCTCCGTTCACGCGCGAGCGCGGAACGTTCACGAGCGATTCCAGCGGCCCAAGGATATTCGGGGTCGTTTGAACGCGCCCCTTCAACTGCTTGTCGCCATAGCGATAGCTGAAGACCGCGCCCGTGACGTCGGCGAGGCGGTCGAACACCGAGACCTTGAATCCGGCCTCATAGGCCAGCACGGTTTCCTGCCCGACCGGCCTTGCCTGCTCGTAGCTGACACCCGCTGTCACCGGAATGCTGCCAGCCTTATAGCCACGGCTGACGTTGAAGTAGATCAGGACCCGCTCCGCCGGCTTGAGATCGACACCGGCGCGCCACGAGATATTGTCCTGGTTGAACGATCCGGTCAGCGGATTGAGAGTGAGATTGGCGTCCAGCGCCGCGCACGCGAATTGCGGAATCGGTCCCAACGACGGCAGGCCAGCGGCGTTTCGAATGCGATTGAAGATCGTCACGATGCCGGCGCCCGTATCGGCATTGCCGGCGCGGCTGCAGGTCGAATAATCGAGATCCGCTTTCGTATAGCGTATGCCGCCATGAAGCGTGACGAGCCGACCGATGTCATAGTCGATGTTGCCGAACACGGCTTTGGTATGGAAGTTCTGCGATCCTGACGGCGCGGGCGAGTTGTAAGGCGCAACAGGCAAAGTGATTTGCGCAAGTGTCGAATAAGGAACAAAGAAAATATCATTCTCGTCCGACTTGTCGTGCGAGTAATTGCCCCCCACGATCAGCGTCAGCCCGCCGAACCGGCCGGTCAACCGCGCTTCGGTGGATAGAGACGAAAGCGTGCCGCTGATATCGTCGATGGCGTTGGTGAGCGCCGTCCCGTCGATGTCGACAAGCTGGCGAATCCGCATGTGGGAATAGGCACTCAAGGATGTCAACGTGACCCGGTCGGTCAGGTCATAATCCGCCCGGAGGGTGGCTTGATAAAATCGATTGTCCTTGCGCAGGGGCGCGCCAGGGTCCCAGTCGGCCGCGCGGTCGTTATGGGGCGCCGTCGGATAGGCTAACAGCGCCGGGATCGCCCTGATCTGGCTCGCGACCTGTGGCACGACCTGGACCAGCTGTCCCGCCTGGGTGTCCCCTTTGTCCACGAACCCATTTACATTCAGCGAAACCTTCAGCCGGTCGAGGCCGTCCCAGTCGAGCAGGAAACGCCCCTGGGTGAAGTTTTGGTCGCCAAGTGTTGCGGAGCGCGTGTAGCTTTTCTGCCAGCCGCCGCCCTGAACGGTTCGGACCGCGAGGCGGGCATTGAGCCCTGAGGCCAGCGGTCCGGTTATGTAGCCTTGCCAGTCGGCCGTAGCGAACCGAGCGAAGCTCGCCGTCATACCGGCGCCGGGTGAGCTCTTCGGCTTGGCGGCAATGTAGTTGATCGCGCCACCGGTCGCGTTCTGGCCGAACAGCGTACCTTGCGGCCCTTTGAGCACTTCGACGCGATCCAGGTCGAACGACGCGCCGCTGGTCATGATCGTGAAAGGGAGCGGCGCCTCGTCGACATAAATGCTGACCGTCGGGCGGGCACCCAGAGAGGTATCGAAGAAGCCGACGCCGCGCAGGGAATATACGGGAACCCCGTTACCACTCTCGGCATAGCTTAGACCGGGCGTGAGCTTGACCAGGTCCTGAACGTTGGTGATGCCTCGGTTCTGCAGGGTCTCGCCCGTTATGGCCGTGATCGACATGGGCACGTCGTTAAGGTTCTGAGATCGCTTTTGCGCCGTAACGACAATATCGGCGACTTCGTTCGTCTCCGGCGGCGATTGTGCGGGAACCTGGACAGTCGTGGATCCGTCGACTGCGGGTGGCGCTGCAGGGTTGGACTGCGCATTCGCTGTTGTGGCGAAAGACAAAGCGGCCAAACAAGCTCCGGCAGCCCAGCGATGTTCTGACATCATGATCCCCTCCTCCAATGATCTCAATGAGATCTTATCGCCGCGCACGACTTCGCGTGTCTTCGGCGCCGGCTATCCCCAGTTCGCCAGGTAAGGCGAAACGGGACCGGCAATCATATCCTGCCATAAAAAGTCCATTTGTCAATCTATGATGGACTTGTGATTTTTAAGTCCATATTCCGCGAAAAAGCATCAGGGTTCCTTGCCTGCCAGCGGGCGCCGGATCACCTGCGCAGGGAATTGCGGCCGATGTGGCCGGCGTCGCTCGAGTTTTCGGGAAGCGATTCGGTCGCGCCGACGCTGGCGAACGCAGTAAACCTGCTTGCTCAGGCGAACGGCGTATCGAACCGGGCGTCAAAGATGAGCGCGCCATCACTCGATCGGGGCGCAGCGCACGGTTCAGCGCCAGCGCTGCATGCTCGCAAGATGGACCGATCTATGCCTCGACGCCGGCGATCATGGTTGCCAACGCCATGAGCCTGGCATCCAAGAACCTGGCCGCGGCCATAACGGCATCGTCTTCCAGGCTGCTCATGAGGGAGGAAGGCAGATCATAGCTGACCAGCGTGCGCCCCTTCGTGTCCTCATACAGGTAAATTCGTACCGGGACGTTCAGACCGGCGCCGGTATGGTGACGGAGCATCGTGATCGCTATCAACGGATTACCAAGGATCACCATTACGGCCTTTGTCGGTCGGTCGTAGATCCGGGTAAGCCACGCGCCATGATCAATCACGGCAAACCGCATGAAACCGCTGCTGCCCTCCCGCTCCTTAAAAGCACGTTCGAAGGATTCGCGATCGGAAAGCGCACCTGCCACGGCGTCGAAGCCGTCCTCCACCGAGCCCGTCACATCCATGAACGATGCGAGCACGTCCTCGAACGTCCGCTGGCTTACATGCTCGCGGTGCTCGACATTGATGGCCTTGATCATGCCTATCCTCCAATTGGCCCCTGCGGCTGGTCAAAATCCACCCTCCGAAACCGGAAGCCGCCAGAATTCCTCGCAAAGCCCGACTTTTTCGAAAATCCCGGCGGCGTCGCGAACGGACCATTTGCGCCAGTCGATATCCGCATGACGCGCGTACCATTCCCTGCCGAGCTCCAAGCACTGCGACAGCGATATGACGGCGCCATGCGGAATGCCGTGCCGGTCGCTCCAGCGGCGCACGTCCTCGCGCGTGCGAAACGGCAGGACGGAGGCGCAAAAATGGTGGACGTTATCCCATGCAGCGCGGGGTGGCACTGCGAAGTGAACCCACAGATTGTCCATTAGTACAGCGCCGTCCACGATGTGGATGTCGACATCCTCGCTCTCGCCCCCGATGCGGGCATGGATCACCGCGTTTCCGCCCGCCAGCGTCGCCACGCCGCATGCGCACCACAGGCACGGCGCCCACCAGCCGCGATCACCTGCTTCGACCCATGTCGCCGTTGGAGAACAGGAAAACGGGTGGATGACCCACGGTCGCTTCTCATGCGGATGCAGGACAAGGCCGTGGCTCAAAGCAAGGCTGTCCAGCGCCACTTCGATCACGTCGATCGATACGGCGAGTTGATCCGCGATCTCCAGAGTCGTCGGGATCTTTCCGCTCGCGAGCAGCGCATCGACGAGGCGGTGATGCACGCTAGACGCAAGGTCAGCCACGACTGACTCGTGCGTGCCCGTCCCGGCGAGACCCTCCCGATCGGTCATGAGGAAAACAACGTCATGCGTTGGCAGGCTCGTTGCGCCCGTCCCATATCGGATGAGCCTGGCGCGCCCTTTGAAGGTAGCGCGAAACCCAGGAAGAAGGCGTGCCGCATTTCCATTCTACAAACATTTTACTCGTCCGTGGCCTAACTCTGCGCCCCTCCTCGTTCTCGGACGAACCGACGTGTCACCGGTTCGCCCTAACCCTTATATCGCGTCCCAGCCGTCCGCCAACGTCCTTGTGCGGGTGCCAACTTCAGGATGTGGCAGATGCCTCTAAGCGCGCTCTTCCTCGCGAGCCCAGCTGGTATACGTCGCGTACCGACAACCTGTATGCGACCCGAAGGTCTGCCGCTCAAAAACCGACCTTGTCTCCCCCTTTCAATCCAAGCATCTGGCGCGCTTCCGCGGGCGTAGCGACTTCGAGGCCCAATTCCTCGATGATCGTCCGAACCTTGGCGACCTGTTCGGCGTTGCTCGAGGCCAACCGGCCGCGCGCGATAGCGAGATTGTCCTCGAGCCCGACGCGGACATTGCCCCCGAGCAGCGCGGCGTGGGTCGCAAGGGGCATTTGGAAGCGTCCCGCGCCGAGCACCGACCAATGATAATCATCGCCGAAGAGGCGGTCAGCGGTGCTTTTCATGAACATCAAATTGTCGAGCTCCGGGCCGATCCCGCCGAGAATACCGAAAATGAACTGCAGGAAGATCGGCGGTTGGAAGAGGCCCCTGTCGATACAATGCGCGAGGTTATAGAGATGGCCGACATCATAGCATTCATGCTCGAATTTGACGCCATGACCGTCACCCAACGTCCGCGCGATCTTTTCAATATCCCGAAAAGTGTTGCGGAAAATATAGTCGTCGGATTCACGCAGATACGGTTCTTCCCAGTCGTGCTTCCAGTCCTTGTATCGATCGGCCATCGGATAAAGCGCGAAATTCATGCTCCCCATGTTGAGCGAGCACATTTCGGGGGACGCCAGCTCTGGCGCGGCAAGCCGCTCCTCGACCGTCATCTTCAGGCTGCCGCCCGTGGTCAGGTTGCAGATCGCATCCGTGCTCTGCTTGATCCGCGGCAGAAACTCCATGAACAACCTGGGATCCGACGACGGGCGGCCGTCGACGGGATCGCGAGCATGGAGATGCAGGATCGCTGCCCCCGCCTGTGCCGCAGCGATCGCCTGTTCGGCGATTTCCGACGGCGTGATCGGCAGCGCGTCCGACATGGTCGGCGTGTGGATCGACCCGGTCACCGCGCAGGTGATGACGACTTTGTTCTTCATAATTCTACCTGCTCTCCAACGGTCGGTCGTGCCGTGCCCGGACGTGGTGCCGGCAGCGTGCTCGTTTTAAACGGCGTCGGGTTTCACCGCCGCATCGCCAAGCGCGCCGATCACTGGATCGCGCACGAGAGCACCGCTGGCTTCGAGCGTGTCGATCTCGGCATCGCTCAAGCCATATTCGCGGAACACGCTGCGATTATCCTCGCCCTGAAACGCCGGCCGTCCCAGCGGATCGAGCGTGTCGCGCGAGAAATGCCAGGGGCGGCCGGGTAGCTTGTACGTTCCGCCGTGACGGTCGGAGACCTCTTGCGTCGCGCCCCAATATTCGGCCCATTCCGTTTCAACCAGTTCGGCCATCGTCCGCACTTCGCCAAGCGCGACCTTGCCCTCGTCCAGCTGTGCATCCAGCGTGGCCATGTCCGGAAAAGTGTAGATCCACTCCTGCACGATCTTGAAGAGCTCGGCCTTGTGCTCGAGGCGTGCCGCCGCGGTCGCGAAGCGCGGGTCATCCTCGAGATAGGCGCGCCGCATGGCGTGTACGTACCAGGGGAAGGTGGCGGATCCGACCAGACTGGCAGCCACGGTGAAGGTCTCACCGCCCGGCCCCTCAAAAAAGGGCGTGTCGGTCGCCCCCAGGATCGCGGGCTCGGGCCCGAGGTCGAAGCCGTTGAGGTCGACATGCGCCTTCTCGTTCGTCGAGAGCAAAGTCGCGGCCATCGACACGTCGATCGCCTGGCCTATGCCGGTGACCGATCGCCGATGCAAGGCCGCCAGGATCGCAATGACCGCTTGCATGCCCGCATTCACATCGGCGTGCGACAGACTGTCGCTCTTCGGTTCGGTGAGCGCATCACCATAATGTTTGAGACTGTGGGCAGTCAGCCCCATCTCGGCATGGACCGCAGGCGCATAGGCCATGCGACCACGCCAGGGGCCGTTCTGCCCATAGCCCGTTATCGACGCGTAGATCAGCTTGGGATTGCGGGCCGCAAGCGTCTCGTAATCGAGATCGAAGAAGCCAAGCGTTCCGGCCCGGAAATTCTCCACAACGATATCCGCCTCATCGCAAAGCCTGAGCACGAGATCGCGTGCCCCGGCGACGTTGAGGTCGATGCTGACATTGCGCTTCCCGGCGTTTTGCTGAGCGTAATAGCCCGACATGCCAGGGGCCTGTGGAAAGGCGAAGCGCGAGACGTCCGGCCGCGGCGGCTCGATCTTGATGACGTCCGCGCCGAGGTCGAGCAACGTGCGGGCGC
Source organism: Sphingomonas panacis (assembly GCF_001717955.1). Lineage (NCBI taxonomy): Bacteria > Pseudomonadati > Pseudomonadota > Alphaproteobacteria > Sphingomonadales > Sphingomonadaceae > Sphingomonas > Sphingomonas panacis. The sequence continues at coordinate 167,009 of NZ_CP014169.1, read as the reverse complement.
AGAGGGGGCCAGCCAGGACGCGCGCGAAGTCGACGACCTTGATGCCTTCAAGTGGGCCAGCCATGGTTCAGCGCCCCTTGAACTTGGCGGCGCCGGGTCCCGACGCGTGGAACGCGGCAAGGCCGATCTTGAGGTCTTCAGACGCCCAGATGGGTCGCTGTATATCCTCCATTGCGCGATCCGCCGCCAAGACTCCCTCGTCCACCGTCACCGCGACGAGCCGCTTGGTCGCGGCATGGGCGACGCTCGGACCATGGGCAATCTCCTCGGCGATATTCAAGGCCGCGGCGTCGAGCCGATCGTCGGCCACAACGAGATTGATCAGGTTCCAGCGTTCCAAAGTGGCCGGATCGTAGCGCCGGCCGAGAATCGATATTTCCTTCGCGCGGAGCGCACCGGCCCGCTGCACTTGACGCTGGATGCCGCCCATCAGCGGATGGAGCCCGAGCGATGCCTCAACCGAGCCGATCTTGGCGGACGATGCGGCAACGACATAGTCGCACATCAGCGCAAGTTCGAAGCCGCCGCCAAGACAGACACCATTGATCGCGGCAACGATGGGAATTGGGAACGCCTCCCATTTTTCCATGAAGCCGGCCAGATCGACGACAGCCTCCTTGCGGCCCGTCTCGGCTCTTTCTTCGAACATCGCGATATCCGCGCCGGCTGAAAAGTGGCGGAGGGAGCTGCGCAACACGATCGCACCGGTCTTCTCATGGTCAATCCGGCCTAGCGCCGCGAGCAACGCCTCGAGCAGGTCGAAACCGATCAGATTATAGGGCCGGAACTGCATCGTCATGACGGCGATGCGACCCTGCTGCTCGATCCCGACAATATCCGAATCCATTCCGACACCCTCCTTTGCGTTCTCGCGCCTTTCTTGCCCTATAAAGTCCATGCGTCAATGGAAAATGGATTTTATGGGACATTGTTGCCCACCGGCGGATAGTCCACTATCGTATCGACATGCCAAACGCGAAAAAATCCCCGGCCAGCAGAACCCAGCATGTCTACGAGCAGATCCGCGTCGATCTTCTCAATGGCCGCCTGCCCCCGGGCGACAAGCTGGTGATATCCGAATTGTGCCAGCGCTTTTCCGCCAATCAGAGCGCGGTGCGTGAGGCCCTGTCACGATTCACATCGGAGGGCCTTGTCGACGCGCAACCGCAACGCGGGTTCCGCGTCGCGCCAGTCGCACCGGAAGATCTTCACCACCTTACCGAGGTGCGCCTTCTGGTCGAAGCGCCCTGCATCCGCTCGGCGATCGAGAACACTACGATCGCCTGGGAACAAGCGATCGTGGCAGCGCTCCACGGCTTGCTGCGGACGCCAAGACATGACGACACCGGCAACGTCACGCAGGAATGGGCCGATGCCCATAATCATTTCCATCGGACACTGGTCGCAACCTGTGACAACCCCTGGCTGCTCCGCATGCGCGACATGCTGATGCTGCAAAGCGAGCGCTACCGCTGGTTCTCGCTTGCCATGCCCGACAAGCGGCACGATCTGGGTAAGGAATATAGCCGGATCGCAGACGCCTTCCTCGCACATGACGCGGAATTGGCGATCGACCTCATGAGCGACCACTTCCGCAGGACGGCCGAGATCGTGCTGCATTCGGGTGAAGAGCCGAAGCTGGCGAGCCGGCGAAAGACGGCACGGTCGACCGTGTCCGTCGATGCGTAGGATTATCGGAAATTGAGCGAAAATCGGCCACAGCAGATCGTTCTTGCCTCACGCCCCCAAGGCGAGGTCAGCGTGGATAATTTCCGGCTCGAACCGCTGTCCCTACCGCAAATGGCGGACGGACAGGTGCTCGTCCGCGCCGAATATCTGTCGCTCGACCCTTATATGCGCGGGCGGATGGACGACCGAAAGTCCTATGCCCCGCCGGTGGCCATCGGCGCGGCGATGGAAGGGGAAAGCGTCGGCGAGATCATCGACTCACGGCACCCGGACTGGCCGGTCGGCACTGTCGTCACCGCGCGTACGGGATGGCGCAGTCATGCAGCGGTCGTCGCCGATGGGTTACGCCGTCTGGACCCTGCCGCCGCGCCAGTAACGACGGCGCTCGGCGTGCTCGGTATGCCGGGGTTCACCGCCTACGCCGGGCTCAAGGAGATCGGCAAGCCGACGCATGGCGAGACATTGGTTGTCGCAGCGGCCTCGGGCCCGGTCGGTTCGCTTGTCGGTCAGCTCGCGCGACGCGCGGGCGCCCGCTCCATCGGCATCGCCGGCGGCGCGGAAAAATGCCGCGCGCTGATCGAGCAGTTCGGGTTCGACGTCGCGCTCGATCACCAGGCTCCCAACCTCGCCGAGGCGCTTGCCGCCGCGTGCCCGGACGGCATCGACGTCTATTTCGAAAATGTCGGTGGCGCAGTCCTCGACGCGGTCCTGCCGTTGCTCAACCGCTTCGCCCGCGTGCCGGTGTGCGGGCTCATCGCGCAATATTCTGGCGCTTCCACTGACGGTCCAGACCGCATGCCCGGGTTGATGCGCGACATATTGACCAAGAGCCTGACAGTCAGGGGCTTCATAAACTACGACCTTGCGCAACTTTATCCCGTATTCCTGCAGGAAGTCGGAGACGGCGTACGCGACGGCAGCATCCGCTACCGCGAGGACATCGTCGATGGTCTGGAAGCCGCACCAGCCGCTTTCATCGGCCTGTTGAAGGGCCGCAACTTCGGAAAGCTCCTCGTCCGGCTCTAGGGTGTGTTCCTGCGCAGGATGGAAGGACTGGCCGCTACGAGCGCCACGCCCAAGACGATCATGATCGACGCCACCTATCTCAAGGCACACCGCACCGCATCGAGCCTGCGGGTTAATCGGCGCGTTTCGCCTCCCCATCTTGTTCGAGCACGACCCGCCACCACTATTTTTCAGTTGGCCACTGGCCCTCTTTCAGATAGACGCCGACCTTCTTTCATTTGGACGTAGGCGAAGCTTCAAACAGTCATGCTACATCGCCATTCGGCCAATCGTGTTCGCGAAGCCCTGCAGGACACCCGAGTGGTGCTGCTTGCTGGCCCCCGGCAAGCGGGCAAGACCACCCTCGCCCGCCTTCTCGCCGAAAAATCCCGAACCTACCTGACGCTCGATGATGCAACCACACTCTCGGCCGCGAAATCCGATCCGGCCGGCCTCATCCGAGAACTCGACCAGGTGATCATCGACGAAGTTCAACGTGCGCCGGCTTTGCTGTTGGCGATCAAGGAAAGCGTTGATCGGGATCCGAGGCCCGGCCGCTTCCTGATAATCGGCTCTGCCAATCTGATGACGCTACCGCACATAGCCGATTCGCTTGCGGGCAGAATGGAAACCATACGCCTGCTGCCCCTCTCCCAATCAGAGATACTCGCGCAGCCTCCGCCACGCTTCCTCGCGTCACTCTTCGCCGGCCGGGCGCCACAGCCGGGACCGCTCCTGATCGGCAGCGCTCTTGTCGACTTGGTTCTGGCGGGGGGATACCCGGAGGCTGTCGCCCGCAAGACGTGGACACGGCGCCAGGACTGGTACGCAAACTATGTCGACGCTGTGGTCGACCGAGACGTTCGCGACATCGCCAATATCGATCAGCTCGATCGCATGCCCCGACTCCTGCGCGCGCTTGCGGTTCACTCCGGCCAGCTCATAAATCACGCCGGCGTCGGCGCCAGTCTCGACATCAATCACGTGACAACGCAAAAATATACCGGGATCTTCGAGCAACTCTTTCTCGTGCGGACCTTACCGCCGTGGCACAACAACGCCCTCAAGAGACTGACCAAGAAGCCGAAACTCCATTTCCTCGATTCGGGATTGCTGGCCGCGCTCATAAACCTGACACCCGAAAAAGTGGCAGCCAATCGCGCCAGCTTCCGCCCGATCCTCGAAACCTTCGTGTTTTCCGAAGTCCTCAAGCTCGCCAGCTGGTCCGAGAACCGCCTGACGCTGAGCCACTTCCGTGACAAGGAGCTAGACGAGGTCGACATCGTCATCGAAGACCGAGACGGTCGGATCGTCGGTCTCGAAATCAAGGCAGCGGCGACCGTCCGCTCCGAAGATTTCTCGGGCCTGCGCAAACTCGCCGCTGCCGTAGGGGAGCGATTTGCATTCGGGGCCGTCCTATACGACCACGAACGGACCGTTGCCTTTGGCGACCGCCTCGCAGCGATACCTCTTTCCAGCCTGTGGGGCTGATCGCGCGAACATGTGAAGCGATCGCCGTCTCGTCGGTGCGTATGGCCCAGAGGAAATCGCGATCGGGTGTTCCCCAACGCTCGCCGCCGCGAAATTCCTAACGCCGCTGCGGAGCGGCCGTCGCCATATGGTCGATGATCTCCGTCACCAGCCGGGCAGGCCACACACGCCCAAGCTGTGCATCGCTCGCGTCACTCGTATGAAAACGGCCAGAATAGACGCCGACGAAGCGTAACGCCCCGTCTCCCTCGCTTATCTGACCATATTGGCCACCTTCGAGCTCAACCTGGCCGTGAACGCGCTGGATCACTGGTGAACCCGACATCCCAGGCCGGGAGGCGCTATCGACGATCAGATAACGGTGATCCATGTCAGGCGAGAGGAACGGCTCACTCGCGAAAGTCGCCTGTTTCCAGACCGGCATGCCGATGCCCAGCCGCCCAAAGGGAAATCCCAGGATGAAGACCGGCATCCCGATCCGCTGCTTGAGCGGCACCGAACCGAGCACGTTCATCGGCATGGTCGCAACCTCGCCGGGTGGCGGAAGCGCGATCGGCAACGCGACGACATCGATCGCCGCGCCATCCTCCGGATGCTCGGCCCAGCGCCTTTCTCCTTCCTCGTCTAGCGTATCAACGCGGACTATCAGGGGCGGCAGTGCGCGATCCAGCAAGGGCACATGAACCCGCAGATGATCGGGGACTCCCCCCATCTTATTGAGGCATTCTCCAGTCTCGTGGTTACGGCCTGCAGCAACGTGCCAGTTGGTGATGAGGGCCAGGGTGGCATCGGGCCGCAGCCACAAGAAGGCCGTCGCCACACCCAGCCTGGTGTCGCCGAAATGCGGCTCGACAAAGAGCGGAACCAGCGAGCAGCTATCGATGCCAGGAGCGGTCATTCCCCATCAACCTTTCGGAAGGAGGATCTGCGCGAGATGTGGCATTCCAAACCGGATCAACAAATACACCACAATCAAGACTCCGACCGGCTTCAGGACGGCCATGATCATCGCCAGGACGAGCTGGCCCGTCGAGAATTCCAGCGCCCAATTCACATGCTCGGCACTGCGCGCCGCCTTGATCTGACCGTTCACCTGCATGCGGCTCCAATAGCGAAGCCAAGCCAGCCGCATCCGCTCCCCGATCCGCGGCGTGCCGTCGAGGCTAGCGACACGCTGATAGCGAACCAGGTCGCGCAGATCGCGCGGCAATTTCTCGAGCAGCTTGGCGGCCGACGCGGGAATGATGCGCAGGTATATATGATCCTCAGTGACCCGCCCCAGCTCGGACTTCGGCGGAAACAGCATGACGGCGACCCAACCGGTCGGTCCGAACGAATAGACCAATGTCGCGCCGTGTTCGGAGGCGGTCGCACCCTTCAGGGTCGTCCGCCCCATCAGGCGGTTGGCGAACTCGACCTGCACCGTCGTCTCGATCCCGAGATGGCAATAGAAGCCGCAATAGGCTTCCAAGGCCGCAAAGTCGGCGTTCAGCGTCATGAGGTCGGGAATCGCCCGCTCGGCCGTCTCCTTGAACAGCCGCCAATCATGCTCTGCGTCCTTGTAGCGGCGCCAGCCGGCAAAGAAGGGATTGACCAGCCGCTCCGGCGCGCGATCTCCAGCGTCGCCGCTCATTGCGCTCCGAACCGCTTCGCGAGCCGCGCGCTGGCGCCGCTCTTGGCCGCAAGCCGTGCCCCGTAGCGCATCACCGTCTTGGGATCTCGCCAGCGATAGGCCTGCATGATCGCCGGCAGGCTCTCACCGGCGGCAAAATTATCCTGGGCGACACCAACGCGGATGGAATGGCTCGAGACGGCGGAGACCCAGCGCTCGAGTTCAGCCTCATTCATCGTCCCGAGCAGCTTCTTGGCGAAGGCAGCGCGGACAAGTCGGCGATAGATCAAGGTCACGCTGTTGGGATGAAGCGCCCCCTCCCCCACGCACCGTACCGTTCCGTCGAAATAGGTCTCAACCCGCCGGAACAGAGGTCCGCGTGCGATCCCGCCCGCTTTCCGCCACGCCTCGATCGCCGCCATGGTCGCCGGCGACAGATAGGCGAACGCCCCCCTGCCCTCCTGGTCTGTCTTGCTGGCCCCAATGAACAGCGTGCCGGCATCGTCCGCATCGGGCCCGTCGATCGCCTCGCAGGTAATCGCGACCAGCTCCGAGCGCCGGCAGCCACTGTCATAGGCGACCAGCAGGAAGGCGCGATCGCGCGCGCCCAGCATGTCTCGTCGGCACGCCTTGAGCAGATGCGCCAGACATACTCCGGACGGCGCATCGTCTAGGTCTACGACCTCGCCCTTGTAGCGCAAGCCTCGCGCCTGGCGCTGGCGGGTCCCAAGCGTCTTGCGAAGCGCCTTGAGTTCCAGACGGACCAGCGGCGGCGCCGTGGGGTCGTCCAGCCCGGCCATCCGGTAGGCCCAGCCAATGTTGACCAGATAGCGTTCGATCGTGGCTGCCGCACGGAGCTTCAAGGGATTACGCGGATCCTGCTCGATGCCGGCGAGCCCGCGAAGATAAGCGGCGACGGCGTCCGCGTCGGCCTGAGAGGCGATCAGGCCCCGCTGACGACACCAACGGTCCCAGAGTTTGAGGTCCGACAGGAAGGCACGGATCGTATTGGGCGACCAGGCGCGGGTCGCCGCAGCAACGAGCTGCGGATCTGGAAGCCGACGCAGCGGCGCGAGCGCTTCGACCTGCGCCACCACGTCGGTCACCGGCGCCGATGCCGACTCCAGGAATGAAAGGTCAGGCATGGTTACGCGCGAACCGCAGCGTTTCATCGGTGCGCACGAGTTGCACCGCCCGCCACGGCGCGGACGCAAGCGCCGTCCGGGTTCGGATCGCCCCCACCCGCTCGAGATAGCAGATCGCGCTATTGATCCGCCGCGGCGCCCACCCCAGCGCCTCAGCGAGCCCCTTGGTGTCGACAGCCCGATCGTCGCCGGTCACCATGCGGTTGGCCAGCACCGCAGCGTCGGCGCTCGGGCTGAACGGCATGAACACCTCATCAAAGTCGACAAACAGGGCAGGCTGAGGCGCATAATGACCGCGCACGTTCATCTCGCGCAGGTAGCCACCGTCCTTCAGATCGAGCAGGGCAATCCGCAAATCGTCCGACGCGAGATCCAATGATCCCTGGAGATCCTCCAGGGTGACGGCTGGATCGACCAGCATCGCGTTGCCGCTTGTCTCCACGATGTGCCTCCCGATAGCGACCGCTGCAGCCGACCAGCCCTCAAGTCCCTTGGGGGCATTCTGGACATAGCGCGGCGCCTCGCCGAGGGCAGGCTTACGGCTGACGCCGTGAAGGCGGTCGACCAAACCCTTGAGGTCCACCTCGCTGGCCGGATCGATCTTCAGGAACAGCATCGCCTGCATGAACGGCGAGAGCTTGGCGGGATCGAGATCGACGACGAGGGGCACGAACCGGCTTTTGCCACCCACCTGCTGGACCATGCCGACATCGATTTCCTTGGCGACCCACGGTTTGGCGATCGAGGTCTCGGTGAGGACGACCACGAAGTGCGTCATCGCACCCAACCCCTCCTCCATCTTCTGGCGCAGGCTATCGCCTGGTTCGATCTCCCACTCGTCGAACCAGACCTCGATTCCGTTCGCCATCAGATACTCGGCGACAGGGCGCACGCGGGCCTTGTCCTCGCTCGCGTGCGCCAGATAGACCTTCGGGTGGGCAGCGCCATCGGCGGCATTCATGACTTGAACCTTTCCTGGGTCGACACCCAGTCTCTTCTCGATCAGCCGCGCAAAAGCGGGCGAACCGGTCGTTCGAATAGCGACCTTGTTGCCGGGCAAGCGGTCGACGAAGACGTCGGCATGATGTCCGGTCTCGGGATCGACGATGGACGCCGCGGCCCCCCTCGCCTTTTCCTCGATCGCCTGCATGCCGAGCGCGATCGCCTTCGCCTCGATGTCGGCGGCGAACCGCTTCGCGTCGAAGGGTCGACCGTTGTGCGTGATCTTGATCACCGGGTGTGCCGCTGAACATAGCGCCGCAGCTGAACTACATCCTCGTCGGCCAGGATGACACCCATCGTCGGATAGTCGTTCTGCACCGATTTGCGCACGCGTCCGTCGGCCACGCAGGGAATGAGCAACGCAAAGGCCGGATTGAACCGCCGGCGCTCCCAGTGCGACGCCTGCTCGAGATCGCGCGCGTTTCCGCCGAGCTTCGGATTTTCGATCAGCAGGCGCGCGAGCACCACCGAATCCTCGATCGGGTCATGGCCGGTGATCGCCGCATCGCACGCGACGAACAGATCGACGGTCGTGCGCACCCGCGGCAGTTTCGGCCCGATCAGCGGCGACAGGTCGACGAAACCGTCTGCCTCGAGTTCGGCGAGCGCGAGGCCGAGAGACTTTCGGTCTTCCCCGGGAAAGGCCTCGAGCAGCTCGTCCCCGAAATGTCCGGGAAGTCCGTCGGCGCATTGCTCCGCCATGTGGCGGCCGAGTTGCTGGGCGAGTGGGCTGAGATGATCGTGCACGGTCCTGTGGCTTCCCCCTGACGGCCGTGGCTACGGCCTGCCCCGCGTCGTGCGAGGCTTCTTTCTTCTTACCGATATACAGGACTTCCAACAATGCTGGTGTTGATAAGGGCTCATTATCAACACTACGCGTATCAGCAACATGGACGAAATGGCTATTAGGGGATACTATCGGAGCATGGCACGCCCCTCCCCCTCCCTGATGTCGGTCCCTTGGACCACCGAACTGGCCGGCGCTCTTGAGGCGGCCGCATCGGCAATCGCGCGCCTGGACGCCCGTGTTTCCGCCAGTTCTGTCGCCTCCGCCTGGGCGCTGCGTGCCGCCTGGACTGGATATAGCAAGGCGCTCCAGCTGCAGGGCGAGGAAATCGACGAAATCGATGTATTTTCCTGGGCAACCGGCGTGCAATTGTCCGGCCGGCCGCACCGCGAGTCGTTGCACGATCCCTTCTCCGCTTTCGTACCCTGGCAGCGATCGCTCGCCGCCACGGGGCATCACTGGCAGGAACAACTCCCCTTTACCCCCGAACTCGAAGATGGTTTTGCCGGCGCCCCTGCCCTGCTCCGCGCCTTCGAAGTTACACGCCAGTTCGCCCTCGCCGATCGCTCCATCCTCCCCTGGTTATGGCTACCCGTCCTTCTCCACCGGATGGGCGTCACCCGGTCCGCCCTCCCCTCTGTGGCCTGCGGTGACAAAGCCTTGCGGTTTGGGACGGTCCAGCAGGGGCCTCTGGCCCTGCGCCTGCTCCGCCATCTTGCCAAAACCGCGGACCGCTCGCTGAAAGCCCTTGAGGCGATCGAGGCCGATCGACGGAAAGCCATTTCCGCCATTTCCGGCGTGCACCGACCTGGCGAACTTACCTCGCTCGCCGCCGGCCTCCTTCACCACCCTGTCACAAGCCCCGAACGAACTGCCGCAGGGCTAAGGTTAACTCTGTCCGGAGCCGGCAAACTGCTCGATCGCGCCGCACAACTCGGACTCGTCCAGGAGGTCAGCGGACGCCGCTCCTGGAGGGTATACGTTGTACCTGATGTCGCCGTCGCGCTTGGCTTGGTTGCGGCTCCACGTGGCCGCCCCAGAAAAGCTCTCGAACCGCAAGGCTCATCCAAGGACTTAAACGACATCGTCTCCTCTTTCGACCGCGACATGGCGGAGTTCGACGCGCGCTACAGCTTTTCTTCCAGCGTGGAGTAAGCCATCGTGGAACCTGATCCCCTGGCGGCGCACGGCCTGGACAGGTCGCGGTCAGGGGCTTCCGAAAAAATTGACCGTCGAAACCGCTGTTTCTTTTGTAGCCCGAATGCAGCGAATATCGGTTCGTTCACAATAACTTAGTTTGCCTTTTCGCAAGATTGTGGCGCGCTGTGGCGCAGCTGATGAATGCTGTTGGGCTATCCTACTCCCCAGCGTGGCCAAATGAGCGTCACGGATTGTCTCGAGATGAAGGCATGCCACGTACAGCGCGGCCATCATGATCACTTAAGCGTCTCTGATTGACCATTGAACGCAAATGGGCCTATGTGAGCGTAAATATCTTCAGGGTGGAAGACAATGGCTGAAATGACTTCAGATGCGTCCCGGATCGCCGAACTTGCAGATTCCGGTGTCCGCATGATCGAACGCCTCCGCCGGAAGGCTTTTCTTCCCGACACGCGTAAGGGTCTGGATGTCCGATACGGCATCGCTGAGGCAGCCGCCCTACTTGGCTGCTCGACCAACCGCATACGGATGGCCGAAGACGCTGGTCGCCTACCTCAACCACCGGCAACGGATTCTGGTCGCCGAGCTGGCTACACGATCGAAGAGCTACTGCATATGCGCGAGGTGCTTGGCGCCTCGCCTGCCCGCGCGCCTATGGATCAGCCGCCCATTATCGCCGTCCAGAACTTCAAAGGCGGAGTTGGTAAGTCAACCGTCACGACCCACCTTGCTCATTATCTGGCGGTTCAAGGGTACCGCGTCCTCGTAGTGGATTGTGACAGCCAAGCGACAACGACCACGCTTTTTGGGCTCAATCCGCATTTCAATGTGACTCGTGAAGAGACCCTCTATCCCTATCTCTCGATCGATCCGACCCAGGCTGACCTACTCTATGCCGTAAAGAAAACGCCCTGGCCCAATGTTGATCTCATTCCCTCCAACCTCGAATTGTTCGATGTAGAATATGAGATGGCAGCAGCCGGCGCCGATGGCGGGAGCATCCTCGCAACGCGTTTCCGAAAACTAAAAGCGGGTCTGATGGATCTCGCGCGATCCTACGACGTCGTGCTTCTAGATCCACCTCCCGCACTCGGAACCATCAGCCTCGCCGTAATGCAGGCCGCAAATGCACTGATCGTGCCGCTTGCGGCAACAACGCCCGATTTCTGCTCCACGGTACAGTTTCTATCGATGATGGAGCAGGTCATTGGTCAACTCGGGCAAGCCGGGATAGATGTCGACTATTCGTTCGTCCGCCTGATCTGCTCAAAGTTTAACGGAAATGACCCGGCGCACGCTATGGTCCAGCAGATCATGGAACAAACTTTCGGACCTGCACTCTTGCCAGTGGCCATCCTAGAATCTGCGGAAATCAGCCACGCTGCGATGCGTATGATGACCGTTTATGAACTCGATAAGCCGATCGGAACAGCACGGACACACAAGCGGTGTCGCACCAATCTTGACGAGGCTCTTGGCCAGGTTGAGCAGCTTGTCCGTCGAGGTTGGGGCCGTGTGTCGCCAGTCAGCGAGGAGGCCCTTGTTAATGAAGCCGCTTAGCCCCCGCGCCCTCGCCGCGGACCTCGTTACAATGTCACCTGCCGATTGGGACCGATCCGATGGCGCGTAATCAAAAAGACTATCTTGCAGATCTTCTTGCGGACGAGGAGGTGCCTGCGGTCGCACCCTCGAACGATGAGACCAGCGCACCAGCGAGCCCTCCGGCAAGGCCGGATCGCATGCGCGGCGGTACTCTGCTCAGCCGCGAGTCTGCGCTCGCGCGCGTTGCCACAGGCGAAGTCCGCCAAGTTACCCAAATGCTGCTCGATCCCGCGCGTGTCCGCGTTTGGAGCGGCAACGCCCGTCTCTATGGGCATCTAACCGAGGATAACTGCCGCGAACTGATAGACTCGATCCTCGCAGAAGGCGGACAAAAGGTGCCTGCCGTCGTGCGGCGAGTTGACGACGATCCAGCGCACGATTTCGAGGTGATCGCCGGCACCCGCCGCCATTGGTCGATCTCCTGGCTTAGACGAAACTCCTATCCGGAGATGCAGTTTGTAGCCCAGGTGGTGGCTCTGGATGACGAAGCAGCTTTCCGGCTTGCGGATCTTGAAAACCGAGCCCGTACGGATGTCTCCGATCTCGAACGCGCCCGCAATTACGCTGCCGCCCTGCGTCAGCATTACGGCAACCATATGAGCCGCATGGCGGAGCGCCTTAAGGTGTCGAAAGGCTGGCTCTCCAAAATGCTGAAGGTTGCAGCGCTGCCCGATATAGTCGTCTCGGCCTTTGCCTCGCCTTCTGACATCCAGCTAAAGCCGGCTTATGCCTTGGCACAGCTTCTCGACGACAAGCCGAAGGCAGCGGTAGTCGCTGCCGCCGCTAAAGCGCTCGCAAAACAGCAGGCCGAGCGCAAGTCGAGTGGTGAGCCGACCGTTACAGCGTCCGAGGTGCTTCGGCGCCTTCACCTTGCAGCGCAGGACAAGGCGGATGCCAAAGAGCCCTTTACCTTCCAGAGCAAGCTGGGGCGCAGCGCGCTGAGCGTCGTCTCCTCCAATCGGCAAGGCGTTACGATACGGCTCCATGCCGGCTCCGGGGCCAGCGAAGAGGATCTGCTGCGAGGCCTGCGGGAAGCACTCGCGCATCTTGATGCCACAGGCCGCAATCTACTCCGCTGAGCGAATGTTTCCCCGGGGGAACCATCACGGGTGGCTTCGTCGGCGAAGGGAATCCGGGTCGCCTCTATCGATGTTTCCCCGGGGAAACATTCTGGGCCTGCAAGGTCCCGCCGCCGATGAACGACGCAGCAAATTCCCGCTCATCGTCGTTCGGGGCTCGCGCATACTCCCCTTCCCTTCTGAAATCAGAGCAACCCGCCCTCCCCGTATCGCGGTATCATCCCGTCGAGTTCTGACTAACATCTCGATACCTGGCGCATGTTTCCCCGGGGAAACATCAAACAGCTCTCGACGATGTGACGCAACGCATCGAACGACGTTCTCCACCGCGCTAACAACTCCCCCTCCAAACGCCCGGTCTGACTTTCAAAACCCTGTTGCTCGGCACCCTCCCTGTCCAGCGGTCGGAATAGCGAAGTTTCCCCGGGGAAACTCCACATATGCACACCAACACCGTGCACTCTTGGGGCATCTTAAACGCCACTTTCAGAAAGTGGCCCATTCGCCTAACCCGGGACTACGACAAACAATCACGCTCCCAAGAGCTCAATCATTAATCGCCAGGCATCACCCGTGACAAAAGCAAAACAATCCCAAATCAGCGAGCAGTTCGACCTATTCCTGCCCTACATCTCCGACCTCCCCCTGCGGGATCAACGCGAGATGATGGAACGGCCGTTCTTCAGCCTCTCAAAGTCGAAGCGAATCAAGCCGATCGACTACAATTCCCCTGACGGCAAGTTATGGGTCCATGTCTCGGCAAATCCAGATTATGGTATGGCCACCATTTGGGATGCGGACATCCTCATCTATTGCGCATCGACCCTCGCCGATATGGCTCGCCGCGGCGTGAACGACGTCCCGCGCAAACTTCATCTCATGCCGTACGATCTACTCCGTGCTATCGGCCGCCCCACGACCGGTCGCGCCTACGAACTGCTCGCCCAGTCGCTGGACCGCTTGGTCTCCACCACTGTCAAGACCAATATCCGGGCTGAAAATCGACGCGAGGCGACGTTCAGCTGGCTGGATGGCTGGACCCAGCTCGTCGATGAAAAAACGGAACGTTCACGCGGCATGACAATCGAACTGAGCAACTGGTTCCATGAAGGCGTCCTCATGCAGGGAGGCATCCTCTCGATCGATCGCGCCTATTTTGATATCAGTGGCGGCAGAGAGCGCTGGCTCTACAAGGTCGCGCGAAAGCACGCTGGCGGTGCAGGCGAGGCTGGATTTGCCATCTCGCTCCCAACCCTCTTTGAAAAATCAGGCGCCGAGGGTCAATATCGGCGCTTCAAGTTCGAAATCGCGAAGATAGCGGAACGCAATGAACTGCCGGGATATTCGGTAACGATCGAGCAAGTCCCAGGCAAACGTGAGCCAAGCCTACGCATGCGACGTCGGGCCGAGGCCGACATCGAACACTCTACCCGTCCGCAGAAAGGGCAGGGACCACGCCGATCGGAGCCTAAACCTAAAGGCGACGCCAAGACATCCGCCGAACGCCGCTCAGCCATTCCGGCGCGAGCGCAAGATAGCGGCTCGACCGGCACCTACGATGTCCGCAGCTTGGTCCGCCGAACCGTTTCAAGCCTATCTTCGAAAGCGACTGAAGGTTTCATCACCGACGCTACTTTGCAGACGTTAAGGAGTGAATGTCCCGGCTGGGATTATCAGAACCTCCATATGCTTTTCCGAGAGTGGATCGACGGCGATCCCTCGCGCACACCCGTCAACTATCAGAACGCCTTCCTCGGGTTCGTTCGAAAATATGACAAGGCGAACCGCCATACACTTCGGGGTTAAGCCGTTGCTTCACCAATCCTACGCGCGCCTACGTACGCCACCCACCATGACAGACTCATCCCGAGATTTGGGAAAGCGAACCCATCACGACGCTGAAGCCGCCGCAAGCGTTCCCGAAGTGTCGGGCATCCCGTCCCCCAAAACCGAAATCGATGGCTCTGTCCAACCTCTGCCGCGGCCAAACGCCATTCTTGAACGTCTATCTGACCAACCGCCTCGAAATTGATTCAAACGCCTTGCCTAATTCGACTGCTTTATCGATCTTTCGACACATCAGGAACGAATCACGGTACTGCGGGAACTGATGGTCGACACATCAGGAACGCGACACACGATCCTTCGGGAACGCATCCTCGACACATCAGGAACGCCCCCACGTTGATGCATCGCCCGATTCCAATGGTTTACGACGAGAATATGCCCAGCTAACTGTCTAACCCCTATAGAAACCAATCTAACCGGCCAGATTTCTCTTTTTCTTCAATAGGATAAGGGGAAGGGGGAAGCTCACCGTAAATCATTAGCGACCAACAACCCTTGGCTCCCGCACACGACCGCGACCTTACGCGACGAACCTACACCGCCAGCAGAACTGATCCCGTCTACCGATAGACCGAGCCGAGCAACGAACGACCGATGATCTCCGAGCGGTTATCGTCATAGCGGAAGCCCCAGCCTGACCATCAGCATTGCAGACGATCCCCAAGCGATCAGACATGGGACAGCGCCGAACAGCCAGACGACCGGATAGTACACTCTTGAGCGAGGGGAGGGGGGCAGAGGCTCGTGAGCAGGAGATGCTACTATGCCACTTACAGCCAAACGACCATCGCAGGAACTGGTCGACATCGTCGGTGCACTCGGGGGCACCTGGAGCGGATATATCGCAATGTGCCGGTGCCCTGCGCACGCCGACCGCGACCCGAGCCTCTCAATCCGCCAAGGAGACCGCGGGATGCTCGTCACCTGTTTTGCTGGATGCCCACCAGACGATGTTCTACGCGAACTCCGCCGCATTCGGCCTGGTCGGCATTATACTCCCCCCCATGCCGCGAGGCCGCTTGGCACCGCAAACGTGCAACGGATTTGGGACCAGGCAAGCGACGTCAGAAACACCCTCGCCGAACGCTATCTGGCCCGCCGGAACCTCCTGCCGCCTCCACCCGACATCCGCTTCCATCCCCGCTGTCCCTATCTGCCCATGCCAAAAACCGTTTTCCTGCCAGCGCTCCTCATCGCTGTCCGCGAAACGAGGACGCTGGTGGCCATCCAGCGCATCTTTCTGGACCGCGACAGCGCTGACTACACGCGCAAGGTCATGCTCGGGACACCGCTCTCAGGGGCTTGGCAGGGCAGGGGAGGGGGACCTACACTCGCGATCGCCGAAGGCTTCGAAACGGCGGAGGCCTTTTTCAGGCTCAACGACGTTCCCTGCTGGGCTTCGCTGGGAGCGCGTCGACTCGACCAGCTCGTCATCCCCGCCAGCATCACAACACTACTCATAGCCCAAGACAATGATCCGGAAGGGCGCCGGGCCGCTGAGAGGGCCGAGGACCACTACGGCCGGTTGGGTCTCGCCATCCGTCACGCGCCGCCACCGGCCAAGTTCAAGGATTGGGCCAAGGCTCTGGACGCTTACGCGCTGTCAAACCGCTTCTAGGGGCGCCGAGGCCGACAAGAGGGGAGGGGGATCGGGAATGTGATGCTGCCGAGGGTGCAGCGACACAGGAGATCCCGACATGACCGACCTCTTCGACGCCGCCGACCGCGCCGATCGTGAAGCTGCGCTCCGCTTGCTCCCGCACCTGCACGCTGAGACGCCTATCACGCGCCGAATCCTCAACGACGCGATGGTTGCGGCATTCGGCGGGAGCGATGCCGCGGGCCGCTGGACCCAGCGGCACAGCTTCGAGATCCTCGAACACGCCCTCGCACTTCATCTGCGATCGATCGCGCAAAAACCCTCGGTTCTGTCAGACATCCCGCCGGTGATAGCGCTCGCGACGCGCCTACCGACCCAGACCGTTCGCAGCGAAGAGCAGATCGAATGGCAGCAATTTTCGACGCCGGTCGATATTGCCGCCGTCGCGGTGCTGCTCGCCAATGTCGAGCCTGACGACGTGATCCTTGAACCCAGTGCCGGTAACGGCTTGCTCGTCGCCCACGTTGGTTCCCATGCCGCGCTCCACCTCAACGAGCTCGACCCCGTTCGGCGCGGCCGCCTTGCTCACGCTTTTCCCGACGCTGTGATCACCGGGCACGATGGCGCTACCATCAATTCCACCCTCGCGAGCGCCATCCGACCGACCGTCATCATCATGAACCCGCCATTCTCCCGGTCGCTCGGCCGCGGCGCGGACGACTATGCGGCGGTCCGCCACCTCCAGGCAGCGCTGCGGCGCCTTCGCCCCGGCGGACGCCTCGTCGCCATCATGCCAGATTGGTTCGGCCCAAGCGCCCGCATGCGCGACCAGTATGAGACGGTCCTGCGCGATGTCACCGTCAGGACCTCGATCCGCCTCGAGAAATGCTATCTCAAGCACGGCACATCGATCGCCGTCCGCATGTACGTCATCGACAAACTCCCAGGCCGATCGCTGCCTGCGACGATCCAGCGATCCTCGGTCGCCGAGCTGCTCGACGCCATCTCAATCCACGAACGAGCGCCGTCTCGCGCCGATGTGCCGGCTCCCAACCCGAAGCGTGTCGGCACCATCTCGATGTTCCGAGCGGTCAAAAGCAACCGGCCGGAGCCCAGGCCCTACCATGCGGCGGTTCGCAACGACGTCCTGCCCGTGGATTATGCCAGGCTCGATACACCGGCGCCGCTCCTCGAGCAGACCGGCGTCTATCTGCCCTATCGACCGAGCCGGATCGTCTTCGACAAGGCCGGCGAGCACCCGACAGCCCTGGTTGAATCGGTGGCGATGGGATCGATCCCGGCGCCGGTCCCCGGCTATCTGCCGTACTTGCCCGAGCGCACCGTCGCCGAGCGGATGCTTTCCTCCTCCCAGCTCGAAACCGTGGTCTATGCGGGGCATGCCTGGTCCCAGCTCATTCCCGGACGATTCAAGCCCAACAAGGAAGGCGTCGGTCTCTCCCTTGCCGAAGACGGCGATCACTATCGCAAGGGCTTCTTCCTGGGAGATGGTACTGGCGCCGGCAAAGGCCGCCAGATCGCCGCCTGCATCCTCGATAACTGGCTGCAGGGCCGCCGCCGCAACATCTGGGTGACCAAGAACGCGCCGCTTCTCGAAGATGCCCGGCGAGACTGGACGGCGCTCGGCGGTCTGAGCGGTGACGTCCAGCCTATTGCCAACTGGAAGATCGACGAACCGATCAAGCTTGACCAGGGTGTACTGCTGGTCACCTACCCGACGCTGCGCTCGATGCGGGGCGATCATAGCCGCCTGAAGCAAATCACCGACTGGGCAGGCTCGGATTTCGACGGCGTGATCGCGTTCGACGAAGCGCATGAGATGGGCGGCGTGGCGGGCGGGGAGGGGGCCCTTGGCGCGAAGGAAGGATCGCAGCAGGGCATCTGCGGCGTGCTGCTCCAAAACCAGCTTCCCGGCGCCAGAGTCCTGTACGCATCCGCAACCGGTGCGTCCGATGTCAACAATCTCGCTTACGCTGTGCGCCTGGGGCTCTGGGGTCCGGAAACGGCCTTCGCCGACCGCGAGCAGTTCATCAGCAGCATCCGCCAGGGCGGGATTGCTGCGATGGAGCTTGTGGCACGCGATCTCAAGGCGACCGGCCTCTACATGGCGCGCGCGCTCAGCTTCGCCGGCGTCGAATATGACGTTCTCAAGCACGAGCTGACACCCGCCCAGATAGAGATCTACGACACCTACGCCGATGCCTGGCAAATCATCCATCAGAACATGGAGAAGGCCCTCGAACTGACGGCCGTCGTCGACGGAATGGAGAACGCGACACTCAACAGCGGCGCCAAGGCTGCGGCGCGATCGCGCTTCGAATCCACCAAACAGCGCTTCTTCGGCCAGGTCCTGCTGTCCATGAAATTGCCAAGCGTGATCGCGGCGGCACAGCAGCACCTCGAGAGCGGGCAGTCGGTCGTAATGCAGCTGGTGACGACGGCCGAGTCCATCCTCGATCGCCGGCTTGGTGCGCTCAGCCCCGACGAGCGGGCCGACCTCGAGATCGACCTGTCCCCGAGAGAATATGTCATAGACTATCTGGAGCGCGCGTTCCCGACACGGCAGATGCGTGTCTATACCGACGATACCGGAACGCAGCGCTCCGCGCCTATGGAGGACGACGCCGGCAACCCGGTTCATAATCCCGAGGCAGAAGCCGCTCGCGACCAGCTCATCGAGCAGCTTTGCGCGCTGCCGCCGATCATGTCGGCGCTCGACGGCCTGCTCGAGCATTTCGGGCACGACCATGTCGCCGAGGTGACAGGGCGAACCAAGCGCCTCATCTCGACCGGCGATGGCCGGCAGAAGCTCGAGACGCGCTCGACGCGCACGAGCCAGGCCGAAGCGGCAGCCTTCATGGCAGGCCGCAAGCGCATGCTCATTTTCTCCGACGCCGGCGGGACGGGGCGATCCTACCACGCTTCCCGGGACGCCCTTAATCAGGAGCAACGCGTCCATCTGCTGCTCGAACCGGGCTGGCGCGCCGACCGGGCGATTCAGGGTCTCGGCCGTACCCATCGGACCCACCAGGCCAGCACACCTCTCTTTCGTCCTGTTACGACCGACTGCAAGGGCGAACTCCGTTTCACCAGCACGATCGCACGGCGGCTCGACAGTCTGGGCGCGCTCACGCGCGGACAGCGTCAAACCGGCGGCCAGAACCTGTTCGACCCGGCGGACAATCTGGAGAGCGAATATGCCTGCGCGGCCCTCGTTACCTGGTTTCACCTGCTTGTCGGCGGCAAGCTCACCAGTGTCTCGCACGCCGATTTCGAAAGTCGCACCGGGCTCGAACTGTGCGAGAAGGACGGGGTTATGAAGGAAGAGCTGCCGCCGATCCAGCGCTGGCTCAACCGGATACTCGCCCTTCCCATCGGGCTTCAGAACAAAATCTTCGACGAATTTCTTTCGCTGGTGGAAACCCGGGTCTCCGCGGCACGCGAAGCCGGCCGGCTGGATGTTGGCGTCGAGACGATCCTCGTCGACAAGGCCACGCTGATCGACGACACGCTGCTGCGCACGGACCCGGTCAGCGGCGCCACCTCGCACCTGCTCACGATTGAAATCGAACAGCGGCGCTTGCCCGTCTCGCTCGCGCGGATTTTGCACATCGCCGATACCGACGTGACCGCCGAATTCCTGATCAACGGCAAGTCCGGCATGGTCGCGCTTCAAACCCGCGCCCGCGCCCTCATGGAAGAGAAGGAGGGCACACCCATCCCGCGCATAGAGCTGATGCGTCCGACGCGCCGAGAATATATGCGCGAGGAGGATCTCTACGAAAGCGCCTGGACCAGCATCGACCGGGCGGCCTTTTCGGCCAAATGGGTCGACGAGGCCGACGAAGCCGCGAACAAGGTCGACACCCAGACCATCCGCCTTGCGACAGGTTTGCTACTGCCGATCTGGTCAGCGCTTCCCAGCGACCATCTCGTCGTCAATCGCATCGCCGATAAGGACGGCAACAGCTGGCTCGGCCGTCTCGTGTTCGATGAGCATATCGTCCAGCTCTTCACCAAGCTCGGGATTGATCGTGCGGAGAACCTCCCGCCTACGGACATCGTCAAGTCGGCCATGTCGGGGCGAAGCGTCGATCTCTCGCGCCCATTCCCAATGACGATCAGACGCGCCCTGGTGAATGGAAGTCCACGCATCGAACTGGTCGGCGCACCGGTCCAGCAGCTCGCGTGGCTCAAGTCGATCGGGTGCTTCACCGAGGTCATCCAGTACCGGACCCGGGTCTTTCTTCCCATGTCGACGGCTGCGGACACGCTCGACCGCATCCTGCTCGGCAGCAGCTGAACGGCCACACGCAACCCACGACCGCGCGCCGTGGGTCGCCCCGGGAAAGAGGTGAGGGGGAGCTGGGACGGTGTCCGGAATGTGCCGGATGCCAGAAGGAGTTCCCCCAGTGATCCAGACCATCAAACTCAACAAGCTGCGGCTCTCGCCGATCAACGTGCGCCGTCTCCCCGAGGAGAAGCTGCAGATTCCCCAGATGGCGGCGGACATCGAAGCGCGGGGCGTTCTGCAGAACCTGCTCGTCACCCCGGCGAAAAAGCCTCGCGGCACCTTCGAGGTTTTCGACGGCGGCCGGCGCCTGCGCGCGCTCCAGCGTCTCGCCGATGCCGGTTTCATCAAGGCCGACGACTATGATGTCCCTGTGATGGTCCTCCAGGCCGATGAAGCGACCCTATCGGAAACCTCGACGGCCACCAATTTCCAGCAGCTCAAGATGACGCCGGCCGAGGAATGTCGTGCGTTCCAGCACTTCATCGGCGCTAGCGGGGACATCGACGCGGTCGCCAAGCGGTTCGGCGTCACGCGGCGGTTCGTCGAAGGGCGCCTTCGTCTGGCATCGCTCGCAGAGCCGATCTTCGAAGCGCTGAGCGCCGGCGAAATCACGATCGATGTCGCGAAGGCCTATGCCTCGACCGAGAATCAGGAAAAGCAGCTGCTGGTCTGGAACAGCTACCAGAACAACCACGTCAACGCCGACACCATCCGCCGCGTCATCGCAAACGAGACGCTGAAGGCGAATGATCCGATCGCAATCCTGGTCGGCGAGACCCGCTACGTCGTCGCCGGCGGCAAGGTCGATGGCGACCTGTTCACCGACGGCAACGATCGCTGGGTCAATCCCGAAATCGCGCACCGTTTGGCTGGCGAGATCATGGAAGCCGAGGCCAAGCGGATCGGCGAGGAAATGGGCTTGGCGTGGATCCGCCCGATCGCCAGCAACTATGCGCATAATGCCGCGCATGGTCTCTATCGCGCTATCCTCCAGCCGCCAGCGCTGACCGAGGAGCAGGCGGCCCGCCTGCAGCAGATCGATCAGCGCCGCAGTGAGATCGAGGCCGAGATGCAGGACGAGGCGCTGTCCGAAGACGTCATCAGGCTGCTCGACCAGGAAGACGACCGGCTGCTCGCCGAAGCCGGGGACATCGAGAATCGCGCGCCTGTGTTGCCGGACGAACTGAAGCCGCATGTCGGTGCATTCCTGCTCCTGACCCCGCAGGGCGAAATGCGGCTCGACACGCAATTCTACAGCGAGCAGCAGATCCTCATCGAGGAGCCGACCGGAAGCGACCGCGAAGACCGGCCGGACGGCGAGCGCGGCGAGGGCGATGACCGCTCAACGAGCCGCTTCCGCATCGGTGACAGCGAGCCGCGCGAACCCAAGCACCGTCCGGAAGCTGTCGCGCCGGGCGGCAAACCGCTCAGCGCACGGCTCTACGACGAACTGGCGATGCAGCGTCGTGACATTCTCGCATCGTCCCTCCTGGCTCAGCCGGCGCTAGCCCTCGACTACGCGCTCTTCGTAATGATCGACTCGCGCAGTCATCCATCGAGCCCGACTAGCGACAATCCGGTCAAATATGGAACGACCCTTGGCGCCAGCAGGCCGCAGGATCCCGTGGGCGACGTGCCGGCGTCCCGGGCCCGCGACTATCTGGCCGAGGCGCACGAAGGTCTCGACGCCGCCTGGACCGAGCATGAAAGCGAAGTCGATCGGTTCGAGGCATTCCGCGCTCTGGACGACGACAGCAAGGCGAACTGGCTCGCCTACATCGTAGCGACATCGCTTCAGGCGAAGCACGGCATCAGCAACGAGCAGATCCCGTTGCAGAACCGGCTCGCGTCGATCCTCGACGTCGATGTCGCAAGCTGGTGGCGTCCAACCTCGGACAACTTCTTCGACCGGGTCAACAAAGGCAGCATCCTCAGCCTTCTGAACGACATCGGCGGAGCGCCCCTCACGTCCCGCCACGCCTCGCTCAAGAAGGCCGAGATTTCGGAAAGCTGCCAGAAACTGTTTGCCGGTGACGCCATCGTCGAGCCGGAGACCAAGGCGGCCGCCCTTGCATGGGTGCCCAACGCGATGCGTTTCTCGGACGTCCTGACCGATGACACTCTCGAAGTCTTCGAGGACGGGGACGATGCCGGAGCCGACGATGTCGATGCGGACGGTCCCGTACCGGCCGACGCCTGACCGGCAGACCCTCACCGAACAGTCCCTACTGGCAACAGACCGCCGGCACTTCCGAGTGTCGGCGGTCTGTCCCTGTCACCTTTTTCGGAGCATCTGCCATGCCCGCCAAACCGGGGTCGAGCCGCGATGTCGCGGCCGAGATCACCAATCTCATCATCCGCAAACTCGAAGAAGGCGTTCCTCCGTGGAGCCGCCCGTGGCGCTCGGAGGGGGGCGGTGGCCGACCGCTGCGCCATTGCGGTACGCCGTACACCGGCATCAACACTTTCTACCTTTGGGCGATCGCCGACGCGCAGGCTTACCGCTCGCGCTATTGGATGACATATCGCCAGGCCGAGGCACTTGGAGGCCATGTCCGCCGCGGCGAACTGGGCTCGCTGTCCGTCTATTATTCGAGCTTCAAGAAAACGGAATCGAACCCGGTCACCGGCGCTGAAAAGGAGCGGAGCATCCGCTTCCTGCGCCACTACATCGTGTTCAACGCCGACCAGGTCGATGGCCTCCCCGCGTATTATTACGGGTCGATGCAGGAGCCTGCGCCGCTCGACCCGTCGGTCCATCAGGACGCGATCGATCGCTTCTTCTCGGCCATTCCAGCAGACGTCCGCCACGGTGGTGACCGCGCCTATTTCAGCCCGACCTTCGACTATATCCAGATGCCGCATCCCCGCACGTTCCGGACCATGGACCATTACGCATCGGTCCGGGGCCATGAGAGCACGCATTGGTCAGGCAGCGCGAGTCGACTTGCCCGAACTTTCGGCAAACGGTTCGGCGACAACGCCTATAGCTTTGAAGAACTGGTCGCCGAAATCGGTAGCGGTCTCATCTGCGCGCATCTCGGCCTTCCAAATGAGCTGCACGACAGCCACGCGAGCTATGTCGGACATTGGTTGGGCATATTGAAGGGCGACAAGACAGCGATCATTCATGCCGCTGCCAAGGCCGAACAGGCCTTCAACTATCTATCGTCGTTCAGCAACGGGGATGACGCCCAGGAACCAGAAGCCGACACCGCGGCCGGTGCCGTACCCGTTGCGGAAACCGCCTGAAACTACGCGGCTCGATCAAGAACCATGCCGCCCCGCGGTCGGTAACAATCACCGTATGAAAGGAGACGTGCTATGGGCTGGCTCACAATGTCTCGGCGCTCCATGGGCGGTCATGCAACGGCCAAAGCCTATCTCGATGATCAGCTGACCTATAGCCGTCCGGTCGAGGGCGGCACCGAAGGCCTCAAGGTGCTGGCCTCCTCCTGTCCACAGAACCGCACCTATTACGCCGCCGTTCAAGTCCTGAAAAACGGTGTCGGCAGCGAGGTATTCGCCGTCGTCTGCAAAGTCCTGTGGAACCCGCGCAGCAAGAACGGCGAGCAGTTCGGTTACAAGGACATGACCGAAAATATGGGCCCCTGCGAGGATAATTGTCCTCGGGCGATTCTCGATCTCCTGACACCAACCGAACATGAGCATGCCCTGGACTGGCGCAAGCGCTGCGCGGAAAATCTCAAACGTCGCGCGCGAAAGCTCGAAAATGGCGATCGTATCAAGCTTGGTGCGGCCATCACCTTCACCGACGGCCATGTCGGCGACGAGTTCGTCGTTGAGAAGCGCGGCCGAAGACTGAGCTTTCGCGCTCCCGACGGCTATTCACGCTATCGCATCACCCGCGTCATGGACATGCCATGGGAGATCGTCCCTACGACAAAGGTCCACAAGACGATCTTTGCCTGAGCCATATTGCCGGTATCATGCACTCCTAAAGGGATTTCATCATGCTCGCCCCAATCTTTTCTCCCAAACGCCTGCTCTTGTGCAGCCGTGAAAACGCAAATCGGGTCGCGTCCCGTCTGTTCGACGTCCAGTCCGGCAGGATCAGCATCGTGCGCACCGGCAATCCGCTGCAGCCATTCCGTGTCTGCACGACTCCAGCGCTCGGCGATCATGTCGAGGTCGAGATGGTGTCCTGATGCGAGCGATCCTCATTCTGGCCATCGCTCTTGCGACGATCAGCGCATCCACAAGCTTTGCGCAGCATCCGAGAGTTGACGCGAAGGCTCGCGCCCTCGACGGCGACACACTTGCTGTCGACTTCAGACTGCTCGGTGTCGACGCGTTCGAACGCAGACAACTTTGCGAGCGCTCGAGCGGCTGCTGGGCCTGCGGAAAAGCGGCCCAGGATCTGGCGGCCAACGCCTTGCGCGCGGCAACAGCCACCATCCAGCTGATGCCGAGCAGCACCTATGGACGTCCCGTCGCCGTGGTGACGGTCGATGGTCAGGATCTTGGCGAGCGGCTGATCCGGGCTGGACTGGCGATCCCCGAGACCGGATATCTTCGCAACGATCCCGCTCGAGCGGCCCGTTACACCGCTGCGTTCGCAAAAGCGACGGCCGGAAGGGCAGGGGCCCTTGCCGGCCGCTGGATCGAACCATCGCAATGGCGACGCGGCGCGCGATTGCAATGCGAGCGCTGACGCCCGGACATCACCGGTCGAGCGTCGGATCCGCCCACCAGGATGGACCCTGCACGAAATCACTCTCGACCCGAACAAGCGGTCCGTCGGGCGCATCCGCCACATAGGGATTGGTAAGCGGCATCCGCGACCCCTTTTGCCGCATCACCTCGCCCGCGATCCGACCGCGCCGCTCCAGCAGATCCTCAAGCCACTCGAGATCATCGAGCATCGTGACCACGCCGCGCCCGGCTAGGCAAAAATAGATGCAGCGCTGAAAGTCGTCGGCGCCGTCATTGGCGAGAATTTCCGCCAGCTTGGACTTTCCAGCGGGCACGCCCTCATGGACCCAGCTCACCGCCTCACGCAGCTCGCGCACGGAATAATAGGCGTCCTCGACGTTCATTCCGATCGCCGCATTCGCGATCATCCGGCGGGTCGGCCGATTGTCGGCGTCCAACGCCGCGTCACGCAGCGTGATGTCGAGATCGAAACGAACCTGGAACGCAGCCTTCTTCATAGCAATTCTCCTGCGCTACGGAACGTACCGTGAACGTGTCCAACGGTCAAGCTGGAGAAGTGACGCTCAAGCACAGGACATGCGCGATGCCGCTCGAGACCATCATCGGTCTGCCTCATCTGAACAATGGCCCGATTCTGCAGCGCGCCCGCGCTCTTCAGCAGACCGCGCTCATCTCCGCGAACGGGCTCTCGCGCTGGTCCAGCAGCCGAGGCTGGCGGGAATGGGCGGGATGGCGCCTCAGCCAACTGTCGAACGCGCACGGGCTAGCCGGGCTATGCCTCGACTCTGCCGGTTTCGTCGCAGCATCCCGTTATGGCGGCTTTCCCTGGACGATCGCCGATTATGTCGCGCTGGCTGCGGCCTATCCCTTCCGCTGGTGGGCCAGTGCCGACTATTGTGTCGAGCCCGAAATCGCCCGCCACCGGGATGAAGTCATCGACCGTCTTTCACGGACGATCCGTGCCAACCGCGACTGCCGAATGTTCGCCGACGATTACGGCATCGCCGACACGTTGATGCCGGTGATCCAGGGCCGCCGCCCGGACGATTATGAGCGCTGCGTCGAAGCCTTGTGGCACTCTATCCGTCCCGGTTCGCCGATCGGCGTCGGCAGCATGTGTCGACGGGAGATTCATGGTCCTGAAGGTTTGATTGCCGTGATCGACCATCTCGATCAGATCTTGCCCTCGGGCATTCGCCTGCACGCATTATGTATCGTTGCAAGTGTCCTGCGATATTTTTCAACCCATTGGGCGTGTGGTGCAGTTCGAAACTTGTTTTCGAACTGCACCACACGCAACCGCCGAAGGCGGAATTATTGCCGCCGAGATGATCGTTCAGCCGCAAGTTTTTCTTCAGCGATTTGGGCACGATGGAGCAGCCTCAAATTTTCAGTGGCAAGTCGCCGCTTGTCTTCCTGCTGCTGCCTGACCGTGGATCTCAGCTCCTTGATCTCCTTGCGTAGGTCCGAAATCGTATCGGCGAGGTCTGCCGGCACGCCGGAATTTGCCGCCACCGCAATCTCATCCAGAATGTCGCGGTGCGTCGTATAAAGGGGATTACGGCTGCGCCGCGCCTCTCGTGCAACCGCTGCAGGCGTAATGCGAACCGGGCGACCGGCGTGGCTCGGGTGGCTGGCCCTTCCTTGCACCAGCCTTTCGAGCGCGGCACGATAGGCTCTCGCTGAGTTTGCCGCCGGCGCGATCCGGCGTCCAGGCGCGGGCGGGATCTCAGACACCTTCAACCTCCTGTATGCGTCGTAACATGCGATCACACTCGCCGATCGTCTCCGCCAGCGATGCCCTCGCGAGCGGGCTTGCTCGTTCCCACAGGGCCTGGTTCCTTGTTCGTCGTTCCTGCCAGTATCCAGCGTGCCGAGGCTCAACGACGAGGTTGGGACAACTCGAGCACGCAGAAGGGCTGCGGAGAGCTTCATTGGGGGCGATCTCGCCGCCGCAGACAGCGACTTCCGGTTGGAACACGCACCAGCCATAGTCGCACCCACGAATATGCAAGTCGGTCTCGGCAAGCACGAAATCGACATAGTCGCGGCGCACCTCCTCGCCGGCTCGCCCACGGAAGCCGTGATTGCCAGCGGCGATCCGTTCTCCCATACGACCGCCGAGGCTCTCGCTGGCGAGAATGCGATCGAGCGCCCATGCAGTCTCGTTGCGGCTCTCCTCATTGATGAGCTGATGCAACTCGAAGTCGGTACCGACATAGCCGCGCGAGGTCATCGCCACGGAAGCATGCTTGAAGTGGTCGGCCAGGGCGAGCAGCTGCGTTCGATCGCCTCGCGCGATGAACCGTGCAAACGTCTTGCGAAATTGATGAGAACTGAACTCCCACGTCCGACCTTCGTGCGGCACCGTATCGACGGCCTCGGCGAACTGTTGAAGTCGCCATGTGATCAGGTGGTTGGTCATCACCTCAATCGGCGCTCCGAACCCGTCCTTAACAATGAACAAGTCCACGCCTTTAGTATCTGCGCGAAGAACGGCAGCAAGCCGGGCAAGGCAATCGATCGCGCTGACAACCGGTTGCGGGGCTATCCAACGCTCAAGACTCCCGCGAGGATCTTGGCTGGTCTTGAACAATCGCGCGACGACATAGGCCTGGCTGAGCCCCGTCTCCCCAATCGGCATGAGCTCGACCGCATCTACCTGCATTGAAAGGATCTCGCTTGCCCGCATGCCCACCAAACCAGCGATCAGTGCGAAGCATGCCGCAGTAAGGTGGTTCCCCGCACGGCGAACTGTCACAGTTTGAGTCAGGGGAACGCCGTCAGCGCCGGGAATATCGGCAGCTGCAAGAGCGCGGTTGACGATCGTCCTGGTCCAACTCTCTTTCCAGCCTTCGGCCGCGGCAGTTCGATAAGTCCGCTCGGCCAAATCGATCGCTGCAATGATGGTGGCTGAATGATTCTCGACCCAATCCAGCGCCTTTGAAAGAAGGTCGACAGCAACCGGATCGGGAATGAAGGGGATGCGCGCCGCTGTTCGCTTACAGACGCCGGCGAGGCCGGAAGTGCTGCTACCCGGGACCGGGTTCACCATCGGGCTGTCTTCCAGCTTCGCCCTCTGGAGATACATGGTGTTGATCACGTTGAGATAGAAGCCGACTGTGGTCGGCTTCAGCGTTCCACGCGTGCCGGCGCCAGGACGCGCTCTGAGCCATGCTACCAACTGTCCAACAACCGATGGCGTCAGCAATCGGAAGGCTGACAGTCCTTCGGTCGCCATCCAGGCGATGATGGTCTGCACCAGCTGACCATGCGCTTGGAGCGTCGGCGCTGAAGGCCGTCGGCGCCCTGGTGGTGGATCGGTCGACAGGGACCAAAGATATTGCTTGGCGGCTCGGATCAGCTGCTGATGCTGCTCCTTCGATATCTGTGAATCAGTGGGCAATGCCGAGGGCCACCGGAGAATTTTGTGGAACGCGCGGCGCCCAGCGGTGTGGATATCGAGCTCCCAGACGTCATCGCGAAAGCGGCTACCGGATGAAACATAGGCATCGAGCCAATCGTCGCTGACCGGCGCCGATGGACCGCGGATGCGTGTTGCGCGCCCGATCACTCGATCGGCGGGAGCATTGGCGCCCCCTCCATCGCCGCCTCCCCCTCAGGACGCATTGCGGCGGGGAACCGGGGGAGAATATCGCGTTCGAGTATCTCGAGCTTGGGAGCGTAGACGAGCCGCCACCGATCAGGAGCCATGCTCATTCGTGCAGCGGCGAGGGCGTCCCGGGTCTTTAGCAGCCTCGCTAACGTCTCGACACCGAGCGGTATAACGGCGTTGGGGCATGTGAAACACCCGAGCCAAGCCGTGCACAACCGACCTTCCCGCTGGCCGGGCGCGACCCCGGAAAGCGGGTCCGCGCAGATGAACCCAGCTGCGGTAGCGTTGCGTCCGTCGATATGGCCGGTATCATCCGACTGAGTATCCACTCGGTCGAGAGTGCCGATGCGAATGGCGCTCACAAAGCGCCCCTGGAGCCCAGCCAGCATCGCTTCCCTCGCGGCGCGAAGAGCCGGGCGATCCACATAGTGTTTTGTCGTTGCGGGATCGGCATGATTAGCGACAATCTGCGTCTTCAGCACATCGAAACCGACCTTGTGATGGGCAAGGCTCAGCCCGGTTGGACGAAGCATCGCGATCGTGAGTTGCGACGGCCGCCCCGAGCTATCCCGGATGTCGTGCCGTTCGACAAACTGCTTGACGAGGCGCGACGGCAACCATGGCGCGATGAGTCCAACGCTGCGCGGACTGGCAATCGCGCACAGGAACAACCTGTCGCGCTGTTCGACCGGCGACAGGGGAATGAGTGGCGCGGTCATCTCAAGGACACGATCTATCAGCTTCGGAACCGACATTCCGCGATCTCGAAGAAAGCTCCGACGCTGTGACCGACCCGCCCGGCCTTTCTCCCACGTTACCAGTACCCGGCCGTTCAGGAATAAGTGTTCGGTCATGCAATCGCGGCGGAAGTTGCGTAGCGCTTCGGGATTGGCAAAGGTCTGGAGACCGATCGCAATCATATAGGGAGCGAGCACCTCGGGTGTGGCGTGCAGATAACCGGCGATCTCCCGCCACCCCGGATGGTGTTGTTTAATCTCGTCCCAGATCCGCGAGAGAACAACATCGTGCGGAGCTGACCGACGGTCGGGCAAGACTCCTTCATAGCGTGTCGAAATGAGGCGAAGCAGCACGCCAAGATCTTTGAGGTCGAGCTTGCCCGCGGATGTCAGTGGCACGTCGATCGGCGAATTGGCGATCAGTTCACGGCCCGTCTGGAACCGATTCCAGCTGGCTTCGATAGCACACCGACACGCAGTCAGTGTCGCGTCCACCTCAAAGCCTGACAGAATCGAACGTCCTGGTGTGTCGCGGTTCCGATACGGGAAAGGGTTGTGCGGCAAGTCCAGCCCTGGCGCCGCGAGGTCGGGACGGTGCTTGATGAGCCAAGCAAATGGGACCTTGACCGTCGACCAGGATGCCGCTTTGGAACCCTTCGCCCACGGCTCGCGATCGAGTGACGCGATATAGGCTCGCAGGACGGCTTCATCGACGTGCCGAGCCGCGGTAATCATGCTCCGACTTGGGTCTCGTATATCGAGGAACTCAAACCATCGGGGCAGGGACCTGGCAATGCCCTCTCGATAGATACAGCTCTTATCCGCCAAATGATGACGGAGCGCGAAGGCGATATCCGCGCGAAGCTGACCCCGTCCGCCATCTCCTGTGAGGTCGATCTCCTGCTCGAGTTCGCCGACCGGCGTTAGAAAACGCAGGACGCAGCCACCGGGGCTATCGACGTCCACCATATGCGCTGGCAGGGCGGGCAGCTTGTAGGTCTTCCGTCGGCGCGTCATTACACGGGCTGAGTGAGATCAAACAGGTCGTCTAAGGCGAGTTCAACGGCCTCAAGGTCGATTGCTACCATCCGCAAATATATCGCTGTCGTCGCTAAATCGGCGTGCCCGAGAATCGTCTGCAATGCCAACAGCGGGTTCATCTCCGGATGGTCGATGGCTTGCCGCTGGAGCGTGCGGAGCATGACACCGGCAAAGGTATGGCGAAGTGAATGGAAGGTCGCGTCGACCTCGGCTTTGTGCGCCGCATCGGAGAACATTGCGCCAATCCTGCGCGGCGACATCTTTGTGCCCCGCAGAGTTATGAATACCTGCTCGGGTTCTTGATAATCCGGATCGCGCTCGCGGGCGCGGCGGACGATCACGGCGCGCTCTTCCCGAACATAGGCAAGCGTACGATCGACCAGGCGCAATGGTGGATATACGAGGCGACTTCGGTCGCCCTTCGTGGTGGTGAGACGTACCGGGACAATCTGCGAGCCGCCTGCGTCCCTAGTCTGCGATCCAGAAATGGACGAACGCTCGAGGCCTGCTATCTCCATGCGCCGCATGCCAGTGAGCGCCGCCCACTCGATGATCAGTCGGTCGCGCGCTGTTCTGCCCTGAAGGATACGCCGTATATCAGCGGGGGGCATAGGCTTCGGTAGTGTCGAGTGCTCGCGCAGGAGCAGAGCGTTGGCCGACTGAATCCCGCCGCGCGCGTCGATATGTACCAAGGCAGGCGCAGGTCGCCATCTCGCGACAGAAACATCTTCCGAACTAAATGGAGCGGAATCAATCAGTCCGTGGTCGACGGACCACCGGTAGAACTGTGCAATAGTCCTCAATCGCCCGTTGATCGTGGCACGCGCAAAAGGACGGCCGGTGTGCTCGCTGCGCGACGTTAGCATCCGATCGCGATATGCGGCGACCTCGTGGAACCGGACTGAATCCCACGACCATCCATTGGCCTCCAATGTCTGCCACCAATCATAGAGAGCTTCGCCATAGGTCCGCCAAGTCTGCCGGCTGCGCGTCCGACCTCGGATAAGCGAAATATGCAGAAGCCAGGAGCAAGCTGGCTCGATCAGCCGCATCTCGTGATCCAGCAACATGGGAATGCCCGGCACTTGCCGACCTTGGGCCTCGAAGGCATCTGTGGTGAACAACAGGTCGGCCACGGTCTTCCCAACAGCGTGATGGAGATCCAACCTGTCCTGATCGGCGCAAATTAGATTACACTAAGGACGCTCTAGGCACAAAACCTATCATCTCTTCGGCGTCAAAGGCACGGCTCTGCCCTTCCTCCTCCCATACGGTCGCCGCATCGCGTCGATCGACAGCCAGGCTTACGGCATCAGTGCGCGCCGGACCGCGCTCCGCCGCGGCGTGGCCAAGACCGACAGGCTCGTCGCGGATCACATGGAGGCCTGGATCGCCGCACAGCATGACCGGCTCGCCGGACCGCCGCAGCGGCTTCCCCAGGGCCTGTCTCCACCCGGCGATTGCCCGCCGTTGGACCCCTGGGAACAGGCGATCGCCCAGGCACGGGCAGAAATACGCGACCTCATCGAGAGCGGAGATCTCGACCACGACCAGCTGACCGCACCGTGGATCGAGCAATGGGCGGCTGACATCTACCGGGACGGACCGACGATGGAAGCCGTCCCATGATCGACCTACTCCAAGGGCCCAACACTACGACCGAAATCACGAACCGGGCGAGCCTGCCGAGCCGGGGGAAGACAGAACGCCGATCCGAGGAGAATAGCATGTGGATCAACTTAGATGTTCCACAACTCGAGGCGCTCAAGCGCATTCTGGCCCATGCCGAAATTGGCTCTGCCGAACGTCGTGCGGACACGGGCCTTATCCGACAACGCATCGCGCACTACGAAGGCGGAGCACAGCGCGAGCTAACCTACATTGCTGCGGCCCGCGACCTTCCGTTTGCGCGCGCCGGCGAGTGCGAGATCGATGACGACGCCGTCGTTTCGGCCAGCGATGACGGCGCCTACGTCATGGCATGGGTATGGGTGACGCGCGAGGAGCCCGCGATCACGGGCGACGACCAGGGCGACGACGGCCCGTTCGTTGCGCGGATCATCTGATGCCGCGCCTATTCAGCCAAGACACCATGGCCTGTTCTTATTGCCAACGTGGCGAGATCACGCCGGCCCGAGGGCTCATGCGCCTTTCAACGTCGCTTATTGTCATCATTTCTGTGGCTCGCCGTGGCGCTGAAGGTGATTCCCAGATAACCTGCAACCGATCCGCGTGAGTGAAAGCACCATGGCCGACGACGAAAAGACCCTGACCCTCGTACCGGGAACCGAGCACCTGTTACGCAAGTGCGTCGATATTCTCGCGCAAGCACAGCAGTCGGGCCTTCCCGCTTCTATCAAGATCGCTGCACTGGACGGCAAACCAATCGCGCAGAACACGCCGGTCATTGATGTTCGCTGTTACGAACTCGAAGAAGCCGCAACACTGATGCCCCCCGAGCGCCCCGCCCGCAAATCGCTCGAAATTCATATCGTCGGTCAGGACCAGTCGACCGACCCAGCACTCGTCGAGACCGTCATACGGATTGCGCAGACCATGGCATCCAACGAAGGCGACGGCCCTTTCAGCACCGGAGAATTTATCGCCGGCGCGCTCCTCAATGGCCGCATGGATTGGCTTCCGGAGAGTTATCGCCACCCGCTCGACGCCATCGACAGGCTCGGCCCGACGTGGCTTCAGGCCGTCGAACAGGCTCATCGGCTCGGCCGGGACGCACGCCCTGAATAGGCGCCAGCTCGAGGGCTGAAGCTCTCGACGCAGCGGTACCGACACTCGCGCGGCCGCGCCGCGCCGCGTGACTTCCTCCTCTTCACTCCAGCGCTTCACCCACAACGTCGCGCCCGCGGATCCAGGTCGCGCGCCTGTGGCACCAATCCACTCCAGCGCAGGCACACACGGTCCATCAGCCGCCTGAAGGCTGCCGCGCCCTAATTGGACATCTCGAAAGGGGCGGACTGACGGAACGGCGAAAGTGCGAGCTTGCCGTGTCCAACAGCAAGCTCCGCTCCAGATCTGAAACCTTGAACACTACGACCTCACCGCTCCGCGGATTGAACGATAGGCGGCCGACATCAATCGAGACAGCCTCGCCGGCTGAGTGAGGGGAGGGGGATCGGAGGGGGTGGGCTTCAGGCTCGCCAGACGAGGGGCCCGCGACCGTGAAGGGAGCGCCTCGCACATCCCACAAGGAGATTCGCCTTGACCGTTTCCCAACCAGGCAGCGCCACCACGCTGCCGCTCTCCAAGATCATCAAGGGCGATAACCCACGCCGTTATTTCGACCGGAAGAAGCATGACGATCTCGTTGTGTCGTTTCGCCTGCGCGGCATGCTCCAGCCCATCCTGCTTCGTCCGGTGCCAGAGGCCGACGACACCTACGCTATTGTCGCTGGGGAGCGCCGCTACAGGGCCGCCCTGGAAGTCTTTGGCCTCGATGGTGAAGTGCCGGTCATCATCCGCGAGATGACCGATCAGGAAGCGCTGGAAGCGGCGATCGACGAGAACGACAACCGCGACGACGCCTCGGAGACGGAACAGGCAGACGCGGCCGTCCGTCACCTTGCGGCCTGCCACAATGATCGCGCGGAAACCGCACGGCGCCTTGGCTGGTCGCGGGCCAAGCTCGATCGCCGTCTGGCGCTCGCCGGGCTTTCAGAGACCGTCAAATCCGCTCTCGACGAGCGGCGGATCAAGGTCGGCCATGCGGAGCTGCTCGCCGCCGTTCCTGCAGACAAGCAGGATAAGGCACTCGAGACGATCCTCGCCGCCGGTCTCGACATCGGAAAGACGCGGGATCTGCTCATGCGCGTCACGCAGAGTCTCGCCGCCGCCACCTTCGACAAGACGGAATGCACGACCTGCCCGTTCAACTCTGCGACGCAGCGCGCCCTGTTCGAGACCCATGTGGACGATGGCCACTGCACCAATCCCGGATGCTTCCAGCTCAAAACCCAGGCCGTCGACAACGCGCGTCTCGAAGAAGAGGCACGCGCCGCGGCCGCGCAGGCCGAAGACTCGCAATCCGAGGACGACGACGAGGAAATCGACGATTCCAGCGACGAGGAGAACGAGCCGTCCGACCGCGAGGCACGATACCCAACCGACCACGCCGATACCACCGGTGAAGCCGTCATCATCCCCAGGCCATCGGCCCCCGCCGGCAGCGTGAAGACGACTGCCCGCACAGATGGCCCGTCCGTCACCGTCAAATCGATTGCCGGACGGACCACCGACCTTCGCGAGGCGACATGGCGCACCGCTCTGGCCCGCGATCTCGCCGACAACGCGGCGCACGCCCACACCGCCATCCTGGTGGCTGCACTGACCGGCACGCTCTCCCAGATCAAATCGAGCACGCTGACGTCCCGCGCCGGTCTCCTGGTCAATCCATCCTTCCCGGGCCTGAGCTTCACCGCGAAGATCGAGGCAATCCTCGCGCTGACCAATGCACAGGCCGCCACCGCGCACTCTGCGATCGGGGCAGCTTATGCGCGCGACGTCCAGTCCTTCGGCCATGTCGCCGATCTCGCCCGCATGTTCGAAATCGATATCCGCCACGCCTGGCAGGTCGATCGCGC
Organism: Sphingomonas panacis; assembly: GCF_001717955.1. Classification (NCBI taxonomy): domain Bacteria; kingdom Pseudomonadati; phylum Pseudomonadota; class Alphaproteobacteria; order Sphingomonadales; family Sphingomonadaceae; genus Sphingomonas; species Sphingomonas panacis. The sequence continues at coordinate 132,007 of NZ_CP014169.1, read as the reverse complement.
GTTTCTCGAGCGATACACCAAGGACGAGCTTAAATTCATCGCTCGGGAATGCGGCCTCATCGCGCACAAAGGCGAAAAGGCGTTCGCCAAGCTTCTCGGTGCCAAGAAAGCCGACCTCATAGCGGGCATGCTCAACGCCGTCGGCTTCAATTGGGCCGGCCGCCTGCCAAGCGCCATGACGCTCGACGCAACATACGGACCGCCCGAGAGCGCCGTCCCTCCGGCCGTCGCCTCCGGCGCCACCGACCTCGCCGCCTGACCGACATCCCACCTCAAAACGAAGGACTGATCGCCATGCTTATCGCAAGCCTGCTCCCGCTCCTCGAGCGCTACTCCCTCGGCTTCGACCTTGTCGCCGGCCCCGACGGAACCGTCACCCTGACCGTCATTCCGCGCAATGCCGAAGGCAAGACCCACAGCCTCGAAACCGGCGAGACGCGGCCGATCTCGATCACCGCGACCGCCTCGGAGATCGATGCCGAACTCGCCAGGGGGGCAGACGGCGCACTTGGCCAGCTGATCACGACGCGAAAGACGCTTGCCGACCAGATCGCCCAACAGCGTGAGGCCACCGAGGCGGCGCGCGCCGCGTCTGCCGAAGCCGCCAAGGCAAAGGCCGCCTCTGCGCCGAACAGATCGTCCAGCGCCGGAAGCGCACCTGCGTCTCCTGCTCCGAGCGCGCCCCCCGCAGAGGCCACATCCGATGAGCCCGCCAGCCTGTGGTGATCGAACCGCCTTAGCGCTTTTTCCCACCATCACGAGGAACTACCGATGCAGATCAACCATCTCGCCCGCACCTGTCGTTATGACGGCATCGATCTCCCGATCCCGCCGCATCTCGCGAACGATGCCCAAGGCCTGCGCGCCTATCACGCTACCCTCTATCCGGCGATCCTCAACGCCGAACTCGTCGACGCCGGTGTGACCGGCGGCGTGCATGTCACTGAATATCGCCGCGCCGTCGGCACGAAGGGCTGAACGTGCCGCGCCGCAAAGGCGCGGCCATCCCCGCCGCACCCCGCAAGACACTCCTCGAATGGATCGAGATCGAAGATGGCGACACAACCGGTCCTCCCGAGCCTCCCTGCAGCAAGCAAGCCCAGGCCATCCACGTCCAGATCGCGCTCGACCCGGGCGCCTATGGAAACGACCCTGCCGAACCTCTTCAGGCGCCCACCAGCCTGCGGCTACCCCCACTCGGCTGACCTTGCCGGCCGGTCGGTCAAGATCGCACCGGAAATCCCGACTGCGTTCGACCGACCGCTCGCGGCCCACCATAAGCTGATCGGGCGCTGGGTCGCGTCGCGCGATAGCTCGGCAATCCCTTACACGCGCGGCGACGCACGCCGGCATATCGAAACGACCTTCAACCATGCGGTCCTCGACGCTCTCGACCCGCTCACGCTCGCTGATCTGCGGATCGTCGTCCTCAACGGCGAGGACGTTGGTCCGCCGGCAGTCGCCACCATCTGCGACAGTATGGGACAGCTCGATCTGGGATGGATCGAGAACAGCAATGCGCCGATCGCCTGGCGGGCGGCCGCTTATGCCGCGCTCGAGCAGACCCTCGGCAGTGCTCTCCCAATCTTCAACTATCAGGACCTCTTCGACGAAATCTCGATCTACTATTGGGACGGCGAAACCGACGATGAAGGCGCGCGCCAAAGCCTCATCGACTACCAGGGCGCAGACCCCGACGATCTCGACGAGCACAGCCTGCCGTCGACCATGAACGCCAGGAAACCCGGGTGGATGGATGCTGCGAATTCCGTGCCGCACGCTCAGCTCCCGACCAGACTGCGCATAGCCCTGCGCCGGCTTCGACAGACCCACGACGCGCTTCGGCGGCTGCCACAGGATCGCAACGCCTGGCGCTTCAATTCCGAGACGCTCTACGAATATGTCCCCGGCCTCGAGGAATGTTCGTCCTTGCCGCCGCTGACCCTCGTGCCCGTCGAATATTTCGCGGCCGAAGTCGACGATGTCGGCCGTCACGGCATGGAATACGGCTTCATGGACGTCGCCGGTCTCTGCCCGCTCCCGGACGCCGATACCATCACGCACTGGTTCGCGTCACTCGAGGTCGGAGCGCGATTCCTGCTCGCTGCCCAGCATCTCATCGAACTCGATCCCGAGAAACTGCGAGGTTCCCATGTCCGACCATAGCGCTCATTTCGAAGCAACCGCCGCCGGCATGGTGCTGACCAGCGCCATCCTGCTCTACCAGAACGACTCCCCACGAAATCCCAGCCACCATGCGACGCCGCGACCCGACGCGCACGCCTTTGCCAGTCTCCATCCCATCGAGCATAACGAAGCCGGCCCGACCATCGCCGCCGGCACACCGCTGACACGCGCCCACCTGCGACAATGGTCCCAGGCCCTCGGCAGGGCAGCGCCGCCAGACATTCTGCCGCACAATGTGCTGGTAGCTCACGCCGACATGCTTGCCTGGTGGACGCCAGAGCAGGTCCGCCCTGCCTATTTCAATCTGTCGGCCCCACCCGTCGGGCTCGGCCCCTTGCGCCAGCGGACCATCGTTCCCGTCCCCTTTCCCGCACATCTCTTCATCGCCACGCGCCGTACACTCAGCGTCTACGCGCTTGCGCAAAACCAGCGCCCCACCGCCGAGACCCGATTGCTTCACTCGCCCATCCTCAACGTCTACATCGACGGATCGCTCTGCTGGGGCAACATCCCCAGGCCCGGGACACTCGCCGTATCGGCGATCCCGGAATTCGAGCGCGCGGTATTTGATAGCTGGTCGACACATCCAAATCCCGGGCAGGAGCGGACCATCACGGGCAAGGGCGGCCTGGTGAAACTCTGGGACGACCTCGCCGCCCGCGGGGCGACGCGTTTCCCGGTGCGGCGCCTCAAGCCCTTCGCCGGCAAGAGCCGGCAGGCCAATTCTCCCAAAGCTGCGTCTGGCGCTAAGCCGATGACGTTCGGGCAGCTCGTTGCGGGAGGCTCAAGATGACCGCCACGCTCGCCGACGACCCGACCGCAGCTGCGATCCTCGCGGCCGCGCCCTGTTACCCGGTACCGCCGAGCGGCGGGTCTCCTGCCATCGACGCGGTGCGCGCCTCCCGCACCGGCCATTGCCTCGCTGTCGGACGCGATGGCGTCAGTCTCATCGTACGCCGTCCCTGGCTCGAGCTCGACGTTCCCGTCACACCGCCCATCCCGGCATATCTACCCTATGGCAGCATCGGCGAGCGCCGCGCCAATCTGCGCTGCGGTCTCATACCAAAAGAGATATTCGATCGCGTCCTCGACCACTTCTGCGCGGCTCTTCCGAACGAAGCGGCCGCCTTCGTCATCTGGGATGAGGATGATCGCGACTTCTCGCTGCATTTCCCTCAGATCGACGAGGCAACCCCGTCGCGCCTGATCTACCGCAACCCCGTCCTTCCACTGCGGCGGCATCTCGTCTGCGACATTCACAGTCACGGTCATGGTGCGGCATTTTTCAGCGCTACGGACGATCGCGACGACGCTCACACCACGAAGATCGCGCTCGTGGTCGGGCGGCTCGGCGACCCGGACGGCCCTGTCATTGCCTCCCGCCTATGCGCGGGTGGCATGTTCCTGGCCGTCCCGCGCAATCCCTTCTCAGGAGACGATTATGCAGCCTGATCCACCCGATCGCCACTATCTCCCCGCCGGCTTCGACAATCGCACGATCAGGATCGTCCTCGTCGGCTGCGGCGGCAACGGCGCGCAGATGCTGATGGGCCTTGCGTCGCTCAACACGGCCCTGCGCGCCATTTCCTCCCGATCGCTCCATGTCACCATTGTCGATGATGACGTCGTCAGCGAGGCCAATCTCGGCCGACAGCCATTCTATCGGTGCGACCTCGGCAGCTCGAAGGCCCATACGCTAACCGAGCGGATCAACCTTGCGCATGGTCTCGCCTGGAAGGCCATCCACGGCCGCGCGCCAGGCGCGGTCGATATTTCGAAAGCCGATATCCTCATCAGCTGCGTCGACACAGCGTCCGCGCGACGCGCGCTTGGCGCTGCAATGACGACCAAATCCACGGCACCGACCTATTGGATGGACCTCGGCAACCGCGCCAGCGACGGCCAGTTCATCATCGGCTGCCCGGGCGACCAGCACGGGCGAGACCGCCGACGCCTTCCGACCGTGCTCGAATATCTCCCCGAGATCGCCGATGAGACCCTGCCGGACGACGATAGCCCATCCTGCTCGGTCGCCGAGGCGCTCGAACGGCAATCCCTGTTCGTGAACCGTGTCCTGGCCAGTCACGCGCTCGCCCTGCTTTTCGATCTGATCGGCCGCGGCTCGATCGGCCACGCTGGCGCATTCATGAACCTCGCCAGCGGACAATGCGTCCCCATTCCGCTGCCAGCGACCGATGACGTAACCGACATTCGCCGCACCGCCATCGATCCGGACGAGCACGTCGCGGAGCCCGTAATGGAAGCACAGCGATGATCGAACGTTCCTCCAAGGCGGAGGTTCGCAATCCCATCCTGACCCGCCCGTCCCTAGCCCGACTTCGCACACTCAGTCCCGAAGCCCGTCTCGCTCTCCAGGACATCCTGCTCGACATCCAGCACGACGCCCGTTTGCGCGCAGAACGCAGCTGGCGAAGCCGAAAGCCGCCGGTCGCGGCCTATTGGGCGGCTTGCGGCGTCTATGCCGGGCACATAGCTCGTGCCATCGGCCCAGGGCCTGGTCGCCGCCGATCGGTCAGACAGCGCCCCTGAACTTTCGACACGGCGGACGTCTTTGCGCCGACAAGCGTGGCGCACCCCCGAGGCCCCACTCGCGCCCGGCATGAAACCTGTCCCCCTGTTCCGGCCAGCTCGCGCAGCCGGCCGAAACGACAGCGCCATCGCCAAACCTCAATCAGGGAGGATCCTATGCGACACCGCTATGTGGCCGGCGCCTACGGGCTCGTCGCGGCCGACCCCGTCACGCTCGCCAAGGAGTATCTGAGCGCGCGATACGCGACATCCCACGAATTCATCACAGAGGAAGCACGCGCGAACTGGGTCGCGGCGGTGGCCGCCTTTGGCGTCTATGCGTGGGGTGCGCGCTTTCACGCAGCCTGCACCGCGTCATTTTGCGGCCCTGCTGCGCAGCAAAAGGAGCCCGTCTGCGACAGTTGCGCCAGCGCCGACATCGTTCGTGACGCCAGCGCCATGTGGGATTCGCGCACCGGACAATGGTCCTTTGTCGACATTTACGACTGCCACACTTGCCAGGCCTGCGAGCGGGAAGGCGACACCATCGTTCGATGGCGACCTCACCAGGGCGTCGAACCGATCTTCCGATTTATCCAGGAGGCACCAGCATGTTGATCGAACTGCGCAAGCTCAAGGTGATCAGGGCGCTCTCCGAGGAGACATCCTGCTATACCGCAGAAATCTGGATCGACGGCGCGCTTGCCTTCCTCGCGAGCAACCGCGGACAGGGTGGAGCGGATGACTATCGCCAGAAAGGAACGCTCACCGAGGCCGAAGTCGACCGGTGGCTCAAAGCCCACCGCACCGCACGCACCTATCAGGGCATCGATCTCGAACCGAGCCTCGAGCATGAAATCGCCACGTTGATCGACGAGGCCGAAAGCGTCTCGGCGCTGCGCCGCCGCCTGCGCACCAACATCGTCACGATCGAGGACGGCGCCGTTTACGCCTACCCCTTAAAGAAGCGTCCGGCCGAGCCGGTGATCGCAGCAATCCGCAGCAAGAAGCCCAGTGCGGAAATCCTCAATGGTGCCGACGAGGCAACGCTTCTCAAGGCTGCGCGCCTGATCCTGGATGCCGACGACACCGCCAACGCTTCAGCGCCTGGGTAAAAAGAGGAGGGGGGCAGGGCCTGTCGAGCGCATTGGCTCTCGAGAATGGCTCGGCCGGATTCCGCCATCGGCGCGGTGGTCACCGACAGCTGAGCTGCCGCCTCGATGATCGAACGACCAGCCGGAGGGATCACAACATGGCATATGACGAGTCAGCCGAAGCCAATTGCGCCAAGGCATTGGCGAAATTCGCCCGCGACTATGGGTATGACCGCTTCACATGGCGCGGGACGCTCACATCATCTGATGAGCCGACGGAGCGGTTTTCCGTCGAGGTCCGGCTATCTGCTGGGCGCACAGTCTCAGACGACGAAGACCCGGCCGGCGCCCTCGCAGACCGGCTGGTCAGCTACCGGTCCAACAGCGAGTTCGGCCCTGTCCACCACATCATCTGCGACGAAGCCGCTACCCTCATCTGGAAACTGATTGCCGAAAACGGGCAACCTGTTTCCGGCAATGCCAGACAAGGCGATCAGATCGCGCGAGAGATCGAGAGTGCCACCGAGCTGCGAACCCGCGCCAAGGCAATGCTTGCCGCGTTCGGAGGCGACATTCCCGACTGGCTCCGAGGCGAGGCTGGAGCGCTCGATCGCGCAATCGCCCAGGCGGAGGAACGCTGACATGCGCCGCATAGAAAGGGACCCGGAAGGTGGATGGATCGCACGCCGCCGCGACGGCACCCTCATCACCGATAACGACTGGCGATGGAACAGCCGATCGGCGGCCAGGCACGCGGCCATGGAGGCAGACGACGAAGCATCGCCACGCGACCCGCCCGCCGGCTCCTGCGCGCCGTGTGCAGACGGCGAATATCCGCCCGCTCATTCCGACATAAGCCGAAGCCCGGAGATTCTTATGAATGCCTCACATTCCGACAATCCGGATGCCGAGACTGGCGCCGACGCCGTCCAACCGGTCCTCCCTCATCCACTGGTCCGGCCCCTCTGCCGAACTTGCGGCAGCGACAATCTTGCCCGCGACGCCGCCGCGCGCTGGGACATCATCATCCAGGACTGGACGATTACCGGCCTTTTCGATTCGACCACCTGCGACGATTGCGGCGCCGAGAGTGACGACCTCGCCCGCTGGTCTCCGCTCGCACTCGCGATCTGCGCCCGCGTGCGGATCCTCCAGCGCCCACGCGTCGGCGGCGACCGCTTCCGAAACCGGGAAGGCACGATCGTGCGCACGCACTTCGCCGGCTTCTACGTCAGGCTGGACATGACGCCCCGCGAGCGGACCCAGAAGACAGAGCTCGTCGAAACCGCCTATCTGGAGGTTCTCGCGCTTCCTGCTCATGACCCCGCCGGGCGGTCATGATCGCCTTCGATGAACGTCGCGACCAGCTCCGCCGCGAGCGCTTGCCAATCAGGATCGACAATCCAGCAGAGTTCGACCGTCTTGCCCATCACCTGCGCCAGTCAGCTATCAATTGCGGCGCTGATCACGCGCGGTGCGTGGCTGAAGGCTTCTCGGCCGATTTCCGTTGGGAAGCGGAGGAACTACTTCGCGCTGCCAGTGTGGCTGACCAAGACGCTGCTCAACCCTGACACCAGCGCTGGCACCGACATCGATCGGCTGGCCCGGTCAACCGCCCGCCACGCCAAGGCCGGTCAATATACCCCGGTGAAAAAGGAAAGGGGGGCAGGGGCTCCGAGCGTGATGCGCGCTCCAAGCCGGAGGTCCCCATGCACTACGACGTTGCGTTCCGACACCAGCAGGCCCTGGATCCCAGCGCCCTTACGACCATCGCCACGACGCTCCACGCGGTCGAGGCCGCGATCACCGATTGCCGCAACGCGGGCAAGGATCTGGAAGACGATCCCGCCGTCGTGCTGCTCGTGCGGCATTTGGCAACCGTCACCGGGGCGCGACCGGGCGACATCCAATTGCGTCACGCCTGTATGGATCAGATCGCGGAGATCCGACGCCATCCGATGCTGCTGACGCTCGCCCGCCGCGGGGTCAGCCATGACGACAACGCGAAACGTGCATTCCACAGCGAAGGCCGCGCCGCGATGCGCCGCCTGGCCGAGGCCCTCGACCTCGCCGAGCACAGCTTCGAGGTTCGCTCCAACCGCGCCGGTCCGGCCTGCTCGGGCGAAATCACGCTTCATGGCGAGGAGGTCTGGGTCCAGCTCAGCCTCGGCTATCTCGGTCCCGATCATGAAGTGCTGTTCCGCCGCGTGCACGGCCGCGCCGATCACACCGGCGATCGCAACCGCTGGGCGTCCATTCGCGACCTGCTCTCGCCCGATCGCTTCGCCGATCGGCTCCGCCGCGAGCTTCAGCTCAGCGCCGCTCCCACGTCGGCTACGCGCCTGTTCGCCTGATGGAGGCCACCCATGGACATCGTCGCCACGCGCACGCGCATTGGCATGGATCAACCGACCTACGCCTATCGCCTCTATGTGCCGATGTCGCAGCTGTCGCCCGAGCGCCAGCGCCTGATAGCCTACCGATCGAATTTCGGTATCGGCGCGCGCGATGCTTATCTCGCAAGGGTCGATGACGTCATCGCGCCGATGACACATCTCGAGACGCCGCCGGGGCCGGTGCGCTACGCCCAAGCCAAGGCGATCGAGGAGGCCGCGTCGCGGCTATCGGCCATTATCCTGTGCGCGCTCTTCCCGGAAATGACTGCTGACATGCTGCCGTTCCGGTTCACCGTCCTCTCCGCGCCGCCCAACGCCATCGTGCATGCGACCGTCCACGAGCTCACATCGCGCTACGAGGCGCTCCAGCCTCTGCTTGCCACGATCACCTCGGCGCTGATCGGAGTACGGATCGATAGGCGGGTCACATGATGTCCGCCTTCGACCCTGCCGATCCGCAGACCTGGGTCGCCCGTGGACGCCGGCCCGACCACGCCGCCATCATGGCGAGGGCGTGGCAGACTTTTCCCGATCTGCCCAACGATGCGCCGGCGGCGCAACGCATGGCGCGAACACGCGAACGTGTTCAGGCGATGCGCCCCGTGATGGAGGCGATCCAGGCCGAGCAGGAACGCCAGAGACAGGCGCGCAACTTCGCCTTCACCCAGGAACGGATCGCCAGATCCGAAGGAGACGAACGCGACGCTGCGATCCTTCGCGGCCGCGACAACCATGGCTATGACTGGGACGCCTCGGTCCAGTTCGCATACGGCTTATATGCGGCACGGGCGGGTTGGATCTGCCGACCTCCCGAGGTCCGAAACGGCAATCCCGCCGACATCCGCCTCAGAGCCGCTTACATGACCGGCTTCGACCAGGGCGGTGGTGATACCGACGATCTGTTCGACGTCGCCCGCCGCGCACTTGTCGCCCCGGAACGACCAGCGCCGGCTCCACGACTGAAAAACCCACCAGATCGTGCGCGTCCGCTTCCCAGCACCTGGCCCAAACCCTCGGATACGCCGAGGCCGACGACCTGGCGCCGGCGCCTGCTGATCATCGGCGCACCTGAGACGGGCATGCTGTCTAAGACGGAGATCAACGGCGGTCTTGCGCATGCGGCGCTTTTGCCGCTGCTGCGCGACCGACCCGAGGCCGACCAGGCAACCATCATCGTCGTCTGCGCTGGCGGATTTCTGCCTGTCACCGAACCCGTCGTCCGCGTCGCAGCTTTGCGAACCGCGGGCGACGTTGAACGCCTGACAGCCAATCCCGCTCCGGCAGCGGCGCTCGCGGCTCTGCTCGCGGGTCGCGACTTCGACGAGATTCTGGTCGCCGCCCAGGGCCTCTACTTGGATGCTCTCGATGCCCATGCGAAGCTTCTACCGCTCTGCCGCGTCATGGAGCGCACCCGCAACTCGTTGATCCAGCAGAAAGCGCATTTCAGGATCTGGCTCGATCGCGGCGTTCGCTCAGGCGAAACCCTTGGCGCGGGGCATATCCGCTGGGGCAAGGTCGCCAACGGGCTCACCGCTCGCCTCGGCGAATTCACCGCGCGCTATGCCGGCAAAGAGCAGGGGCGCGGCCATCGCATCCTCGTCGAATTGCCAAATGGCGATCCGGCCAACGGCTTCATGACGGTGCGCGGTGATCTACTGCAGCCGGAAATTCTGATCACCAATCAGAAGCACCTACGCCCATCAATGGCTGCAGGGCTGCGCGCCTTTGGGGGTGCGACACGACTTTCGCCCGCATCATAGGCCCACGCACCACCATCTCCGCCGCCCTTGAAAATCCGCTCCCCGGATAGATCCATTCTGGAGCAAAATCCGGGTTTTGAGGCGCTTCTCGCCCAGAAAGCCAAAAATGACCGAGATTCGGACCGAATTGCCGGCTTTGTCATAACAGCACGAATCGATCCGGCCCCGTTGGGCTGGCGCTTCTGGACCCTTGCCGGGTTTCCCGCGGACCCGATCGAACCGCGACCGTATGGCGGCTCGCGCTGCTTCCCGCTCGTGATGATCGACGTCGGTGGCACGCCACGATGGCTCTGCGCGATGAAGCTGGATCACACCTTCCGCCTCTACAGCAGGCACGACCTCTTTCCCTGCTCCGCGCAGGACGGGGCCGAAACTTTCGCCCGCGATTTTCTCGAGCGCCACGCCCGGCAGTCCAGACTGCTCTGACCAAACGGACATCGACAATGGAAACAACCCGCAGCCAGCGCTGGCGGGAGCGACGTGCCTTATGGGCACGCGACCTCACCGTCATCGACCCCGCCGCCTACGCCGTCGATATCATCGAGCACGCTGCAGCGCGCGCCTTCATCGCCCAGCACCATTACCTGCCGAGCTATCCCGCCGCGCGCATCGCCGTCGGCCTGTTCGGCCGCAAGGCCGAGCTGGAAGGTGTCGCCGTCTTCGCCGTTCCGACGACCGACGCGGTTATCACCAGGCACACCGGCTTCGACGATCCCGCACGCGGGTGCGTCTTGGCGCGCCTCATACTGACGGACGCGGTCCCGCAGAATGGCGAGAGCTTCTTCGTCGCGCGCGCCTTTCGCCATCTCCGGCGAGAGCGCCCCGCCATCGAGGCCGTGGTTTCCTACAGCGATCCTGGCGCCGGCCATATCGGCCGGGTCTATTGCGCGCTGTCGGCCGCGCACCGTGCCATCACCAGACCGCGAACCGTCCTGCGGATCGGCAACGTGACGATATCGGGCCGCACGCTCTCCAAGATCCGTCTTGGCGAGCAAGGTCACGCCGGCGCGATAGACCAGCTGGTATCCCTCGGTCTGCCGAGGCCGGCGGTGCTCGAGGCTCCGGCGCATTGGCTTTGGCGGCTCGAGCGCGAGCGGCTGCTCCTCCGCCACCGACAGGCCGGCCTCTACGCCTATTGTTTCGAGCTTACCCGCGAAGCGCGCCGCCGAGGCCGCGCCCTTCCGCGCCTGCCGTATCCGAAGGCGCTGCCGCTTACCCATCCGAGCCTTCCACTCTTTCCACCGCAGGAGATCTGACATGGCCGACATTACGACCTTGCCCGTCATGAGCGCGGCCGATGCCGACAGCATCGGCTTTGCCCGGTTCAACGATGTGCCGACCCTTCCCATCGATATTCCGGACGGCAACTTCACGATCAGCGCCAGGACCACCGACGGACGCCGCATCACCTTCTTCTTCGGCGAATATCAGCGCGGCGCACCGCCCAGCTTCGTCGACATCCAGTTTCACGACCAGGGTGCGACCATATCAAACGCGAACGGCGGGCGATCGCCGGTCTTCGACATGCTGACCATCGGACTTGGCGGCCGCCACGCGTTCGACAGCCGCAAATTGCCCGACGACGACAAACCGTCGATCGCGGTCATCCTTCTGGGCGAGCCGCGTGCGCCAACACCATCCGATCCTAAGGCGTAGCCATGTCGATCTACGTCGCCCGCTATACGCGGCTTCACCCCCGACTCTGGGCGCCCTATTCGATCACCGCCTACCCCCACGGCTTCCACGACTGGCCCGGCGATCTCGCCTACCCCGTCTGGACGCCGAACGCGCGCATCATCACGCCGCGCGGGGCCGCATCCATACCGCTCGGCGATTGCGCCACGCTCGATGCCGCGATCGAGGCCTGTTGGGCCCATCTCGCAACGCTCGATCAGGATATAACGCCATGCTGAACCCGTTCCAACGCGCCTGCGCAACCACCTTTGCCGAGGGCGATTTCGCCCATGTCGAAAGCCTGGACGACGCCCGCGAAGCCGGAGACACGCTGTTCACCTTCCTCATGATCGAGCTTTCCTCAAGCGAGGGCTGCGACAGTGCCGATGAAGCCGCCCGCAGGCTCGATATGGCAATCGACCAAATCCAGGGCGTCGCCGAGGCCGTCCAGTACGCCGGATCCGCCCGCTGAAAAGGGGAGGGGGGCCGAGAGTTGGAAGGCACATGCCTTTCACTCAAGGACAGGAGAAAATTCCATGGCTAGTGTCTCTCCCATCCGTCCCGCAGACGGAACGCTCGTGACGCTCGGCCGCCATTCCGGCGGCGCCCTGACCCTCCATCTCGAGCGCCTGCTCGCCGGGCGACTGCTGATCCAGGGCAGCAGCGGTGCCGGCAAAAGCCGCACATTGCGACGCATCGTCGAGGAGGTCTTCGACTATACCACCGTCATTCTCGTCGACCCCGAAGGCGAGTTCGGCAATCTCGCCGACCATATCGGCGCGACCACGCTGGTCGGAGCCGAACTTACCGCCGACGGCCTTACCGCCGCCGCGAAACGCGCCCGCGAACACCGGCTGTCGCTCCATCTCGATCTGACCGATCTCGATCCCGAGCAGCGGATTCTCAAGGCTGCCGCCTTCTTCACCGGCCTGATCGCCGTCGGCCGCGAGATCTGGGAAAATACCACACTGGTCTGTATCGACGAGGCGCATCTGCTCGCTCCCTATCACGCCGGCACCGCCCATGACGCCGAGACCAGGCGCATCGGCGTGTCGACACTCACCGATCTATGTGCCCGAGGCCGCAAACGCGGAATCGCGCCGATCATCGCCACGCAGCGGCTTGCCAAATTATCAGCCTCCGTAACCTCCGAGCTTCAGAATTTCCTGATCGGACTGAACGTGCAGGACCGCGATGTCGCGCGCGCCGCCAGTCTGCTCGGCTTCTCATCGAAGCAGGCCGAACGCCTCAGGATGATCGAGCCAGGCGAATTCTTCGCCATGGGCCCGGCACTCTCGCGCAGCGCGCTTCTCGCCAAGATCGACGACACGATCACCGATCACATCGGCGCGACGCCTGAACTCAAGGCGGCTTCGGAAATTCACGGCGAGGCCGCCGAGCGTTTGCTCGACCTCGCCACCCTGCGGGAAGTACCGCAGCGCTCCCGAGACGCCATTGCGATCCGCGGAACCCGCGCTCTCGACGGATTCCTGCTCGAACCGATTGCGCCCACCGCCGCCGCCGTCGTCGCCGCGCTGCGCAACATTTCCCCCAATGCGACGACAGCGAGCGACCTGGCCGGACATCTTGGCCAGGAACGCGAGGCCGTGGATCAGGCACTCGACGTGCTCGCAGCGTTGTCGGTGGTCGACACGATGCCGCGTGAAGAGGGTCGGATAGCCCGGCTGCACGCGCGCCTTCGCGCGAAGATCACCGACATGCCCGTGGTGGCCCTCTCATGAGGCCGCTGGACCTCGACGCCGAGATTATCGAGCTGGTCGCTTGCCAGCCTCCTGCGGCGCCCGCCCTGAACTTGCGCGAAATGGCATTTCGTAAGGACAGCTGGGCGCCGGCCGAGGTCGATGAACTTCGCCGTCTTTTCGACGCCGATCAATCGCTCGACCAAATCGCGCAGGCGCTCAGGCGCGGCCGCTTCGGCATTGCCGACAAGATCGCTGGTCTCGGCCTGCGCCGCAACTCGACGAGGCCATGGTCCGGTCTCGAGGATGACGACCTCACGCGCCAATACGGGTGTCTGGCCACGGCGCAGCTCGCACTCCTCTTCGGCCGGACATGCGCCGCCATCTATGCACGCGCTTCGATCCTGGGCCTGACAGATGGTGCCCCGCCAGCCTGGACGGCGTGGGAAGATGCCCAGCTTCGCGAAGGGTACCGACTGGCCGTGCCATTGCAGCAGCTTTGCACCCTGATCGGCCGACCGCTGACCGGCCTATCAGCACGCGCCGCTGCGCTCGGCCTTCGTCATCCGAACCATCCATCAGGCTGGTCGGATGCCGAGGCCGGGCGCGCCCTCGAACTGGCCGAGGCCGGTAACCGCTACCGGGCGATCATAGAACAGCTCGCGGCGGAGGGCTTCCCGCGCAGAAGCCTCGCCGGCCTGGGACCGCAAATCCGCCGGCTCGGCTACGGCCGAGGCTGGGGTCGGCCGTGGGGGCCGGACGAAGACGCGTTGCTCGTCCGCGCATATGCCGAAGGCTCGAGCCTTACGCCGGTGCGAACCCGATTGGGGCGCACTACCTGCTCGATCCGCTGGCGCTCCGAGTATCTTGGCCTGCGCGGCAGCCACGCCAACCGGAACGGCTGGCGCACAGCGCCGGACTGGTCCGAGGCCGATCTGACGATCCTGCGCGAAGAATATGGCCGCACGCCGACGCGCGCGCTGGCCGCCAGATTTGGGCGTACCAAGGCCTCGATCACCACACGTGCGAATGTCCTCGGGCTCGTGCACGGCTACATCCGCCCCTGGACCAAGGACGAGATGGCCGCGCTCGCCAACGCCTTCCACCATGGCATCGCGATCGCGGATCTCGCCGCCGCGCTTACTCGCAAACCCGCGTCGGTCTCTAAGTTCGCGACCAAGCACGGCTTCGATTTCGGCCGGCGCGCTCTTCGGGGCGAGGCACCAACGCTCCTGGAGATCATCGCGCTCTCTGCGCCTCAGACCACAGCCGTCTGAACAAAGAAGAGTGGGGTGATGGGAAGGGGAGCGGAAAATCGCTCGAGCCCCGGAGCGACCCCATGGCCAATCAAACTTCCATATTTACCGCGCAGCCGCGCCCGGCGGACTATATTCTCGCCGCATCGCCGCCGCCCGTCGTGCTCGCCTATGGCATCGGCGTAGATTCGACCGCGCTCCTGATTGAGCTACACGACCGCGGCGAGACACCCGACCTCGTGCTTACCGCCGACCCCGGCGCCGAGAAGCCCGCGACCTACCAATATCAAAAAATCATGGCGGCGTGGATGGCTGCCCGAGGAATCCCCTATGAAGTGGTGCGCTATGTTCCGCAGCGCTTCAAGCACTGGCCACCCTATTATTCCATCCTGTCCAACGTGCTCACAAATGCCACATTGCCGAGCATCTCCCTTGGTCGCCATTCCTGCTCGTTAGGTCTTGCGGCTTGACCTGTCTCGTTAGCGACACCGTGAGGGAGAGGGATCACGAATTGCGACCGACAGCGCATCGCCGATTGCCGCGTCCTTGGCGTCGGCCGGCCGATTGACGGCCGACGCCAATGGAGTTCAGCGTGGCCGCAGTGCTGTGACTTCGGCGTCCGTGCCCTTGGTTCGCACGTCGAACCCTACGGTCTGACCGACACGCACGCCCCGGAGCAGCGTGGGCGGCGTCGCCTTGAACGTCATCGTCATCGCCGGCCAGCCAACCGCCGGGATCGCGCCGTGCTTGATCGTGATCTTGCCACCCTTGGGGTCAATCGCGGCGACAACGCCGGTTCCTTGCCCCGTCTTCGCGGCCGGGGCGGCATGGTTCATGCCGGGCATGTTTGCCATCGACTGCGCGAGCGCTGGCCCGACGGCGAGGACGGAGGCAGCAACCAACAAGGTAGATAATGCTCTCATGACAGACTCCGTTGGTGAGAGGCGTGGGGAATGGAGGACACGCGCCGTCGCCGAAGCAGCAGATAGGCGGCGGGCAGAACGAACATCGACAAGAGCGGCGCGGTCAGCATCCCGCCAATCATCGGCGCGGCGATCCGACTCATCACCTCGGAGCCGGCGCCCGACCCGAGGAGGATCGGCAGCAGGCCGGCGAGGATCACCGCCACCGTCATCGCCTTGGGCCGGACACGCAACAGCGCGCCTTCGCGCACCGCCGCTTCGATCTCGCCAGCGTCAGGATCGGCGCCGCGCTCCTCGAGCGCGTGCTTGAGGTAGATCAGCATCACCACGCCAAACTCGGCCGAGACCCCGGCCAGCGCGATGAACCCGACTCCGGTCGCGACCGACTGATTGAAGCCGAGCAGATAGAGCATCCAGATGCCGCCGGTCAGCGCGAATGGCAGCGTGCCCATGATCAGCGCCGCTTCGTCGAACCGGCCGAAGATCAGGAACAGCAGCACGAAGATGATGAGCAGCGTGGCTGGCACTACCAGCTTGAGCTTGGCGACGGCGCGTTCGAGATATTCGAACTGGCCGGAGTAGGCGATGCTCACGCCGGGCGTCAGCCGGACCTGTTTCGCCACGGCTCGTTGCAGATCGCCGACTACCGAGGCGAGATCGCGCCCGCGCACATCGACATAGACCCAGGTCGAGGGCCGGGCATTCTCGGTCTTGAGCATCGGCGGCCCCTCGGCGATCGAGATGTTGGCCACCGTGCCGAGCGTGATTTGCTGGCCCGACGGGGTCAGGACCGGAAGCGTCCGCAGTCCTTCGAGACTGTCGCGCAGCTCGCGCGGGTACCGCACGCTGATCGGATAGCGAGCCAACCCTTCGACCGTTTCCCCGATATTCTGACCTCCAACCGCACCAGAGACGATTGCCTGCACGTCGGCGATGTTGAGCCCGAACCGGGCGGCGGCGGCCCGGTCGATGTCGACATCGACATAGCGCCCGCCAATCAGGCGCTCGGCGAGCGCCGAACTGACTCCCGGTACGGTCTTGGCAATTGTCTCGACATCATGGGCGATGCGGTCGATCTGGCCGAGATCGGCGCCCGAGACCTTGACCCCGATCGGGCTCTTGATGCCTGTCGCGAGCATGTCGATGCGATTGCGGATCGGTGGAACCCAGACATTGGCGAGGCCGGGCAGCTTCACGCTGCGGTCCAGTTCATCGACGAGGCGTTCCGGTGTCATTCCTGGCCGCCACTGATCGCGGGGCTTGAACTGGATGGTGGTCTCGAACATCTCCATCGGCGCCGGATCCGTGGCGCTTTCCGCGCGGCCGGCCTTGCCGAACACGCTTTGGACTTCGGGCACGGTCTTGATGAGGCGGTCGGTCTGCTGGAGCAGCTCGCTCGCCTTCGCCGCCGACAGACCCGGCAAAGCCGAGGGCATATAAAGCAGGTCGCCTTCGTCCATATTGGGCATGAACTCGCCGCCGAGGCGCGACAGCGGCCAGACTGTCGTCGTGAACACCAGCAAGGCGATGACCAACACCGCCTTGGGGCGCCTCAGCGTCCAGTCGATCGCCGGGCGATAGAGCGCGGTGAGCCAGCGGTTGACCGGATTGGCCTGCTCGACCGGGATGTGGCCACGGATCAACCAGCCCATCAGGATGGGAACCAGAGTCACGGACAGGATCGCGGCGCCCGCCATCGCATAGGTTTTGGTGAAGGCGAGCGGCGCGAACAGCCGGCCTTCCTGTCCCTCCAGCGTGAACACCGGCACGAACGACAGCGTAATGATCAGCAAGCTGAAGAACAAAGCTGGCCCTACCTCGGCGGCGGCGTCGGTGATCACCGACCAGCGCGTTTCGCCGACCAGCGATTCGCCGGCATGCTCATGCTCCCAGCGCTCGATCTTCTTGTGGGCGTTCTCGATCATGACCACGGCCGCATCGACCATCGCGCCGATCGCGATGGCGATGCCGCCCAAAGACATGATGTTGGCGTTGACCCCCTGGAACCGCATGACGAGGAACGCGGCCAGTACACCGAGCGGCAGCGTCAGGATCGCAACCAGCGCCGATCGGACGTGCCAAAGGAACAAGGCGCACACGATCGCGACGACGATGAACTCTTCGATCAGCTTGTGAGTGAGATTGTCCACTGCCCGGTCGATAAGCTGCGAACGGTCATAGGTGGTGACGACCTCCACGCCGGACGGCAGGCTCGCCTTCAAGGTGGCGAGCTTGTCCTTGACCGCCGCGATCGTTTCCTGCGCGTTCTTGCCCGAGCGCAGGATGACGACGCCCCCGGCGACTTCTCCTTCGCCGTTCAGCTCGGCGATGCCTCGCCGCATCTCCGGGCCGGTCTGGATGGTGGCGACATCACCGAGCGTCACCGGCACGCCGCCGGCGGCGGCGCGCAGCGGGATCGCGCGGAAATCATCGAGCGTCTTCAGATAGCCCGAAGCCCGGACCATATACTCGGCCTCGGCCATTTCCAGCACCGAGCCGCCGGCTTCCTGATTGGCCTTTTGAATGGCATCGACCGCCTGTGCGTGGGTGACGCCGTAGGCGGCGAGCTTCACCGGGTCGAGCAGCACCTGATATTGCTTGACCATGCCGCCGATGCTGGCGACCTCGGCGACGCCGGGGACGGTCTTCAGCTCGTAGCGCAAAAACCAGTCCTGCAAGGAGCGGAGCTGCGAGAGATCGTGGCGGCCGCTGCGATCGACCAGCGCATATTCATAGACCCAGCCGACCCCGGTCGCGTCCGGCCCGAGCGCGGCGGTGGCGCCTTGCGGCAACCGGCCCTGCACCTGGTTGAGATATTCGAGCACGCGGCTGCGCGCCCAATAGAGATCGGTGCCGTCCTCGAAGATCACATAGACGAAGCTGTCGCCGAAGAAGGAATAGCCTCGCACGGTCTTCGCGCCGGGCACCGAGAGCATGGTCGTGGTCAGCGGATAGGTGATCTGGTTCTCCACGATCTGCGGCGCCTGACCCGGCCAGCTCGTGCGGATGATGACCTGCGTGTCGGAGAGATCGGGCAGCGCGTCGATTGGGGTCGAGCGCAAGGCAACGAGCCCCGCAGCCAGCAGCGCGAGCGCGCCGAGGATGACGAACAGCCGGTTGGCGACCGACCAGCGGATGAGCCTGGCGATCATCGGCCTGCCACCTTGGCCATGCGCCGCACAGTCGGCCCCGCCGGCGGCTGGTCGAAGCCGAAGCGCACGCGGTCGCCGGTCTTCAACCCCTGTGCGATCGACGGCTTCGCCAGCGCAAAGGTCATCGTCATCGCCGGCCAGCCAATCGCAGGCACCGGTTCGTGGCTGAGCGTGACGGAGTTGCCGGTGATCTGCTCGATCCTGCCCGTCGTCTCGTAGAGCGCGGGCGATGGCTTTGCCGAGGCTTCTGGCGTCGTAGCGGACGTAGCGCTCCCGATCGGTCGCGCCGCGACGCCCGACAGGCTCGCCTCGGAATCGATCAGGAACTGGCCTGACGCGATGATCTTCTCGCCTTCGGACAGCCCGGCGAGGATTTCGGTGTCGTCGCCGGACTCGCGTCCAGTCTGGACCTCGGCCGGCCGGTAGCGCCCCTTGTCGAGCGCCAGCATGACCAATGTCCGCTTGCCGGTGCGGATCAGCGCCTCGGACGGCACCAGCAGCGCAGGTGTCGCGTTACCTCCGAACGAAACGGTCGCGAACATGCCAGGCTTGAGCCGGCCACCACGATTAGGCAGCTCGATCCGCACCGTGAGGGTGCGGCTTTCTGCCTGAACGTCGGGCAGGATCGCCGTGACCCGGCCGTTAAAGGTCTCGCCCGGATAGGCGGCGAGCACGGCGCGCGCGCTCTGTCCCGGCCGCAATTGCCCCGCCACCGCCTCGGGCACGGCGGCATTGAGCCACACCGTGCCGAGCCCGTTGATTTCGGCGAGCGACTGCCCGGCCATCACGCTCATGCCCGCACGGACGCCGAGCGTCTTGATCGTGCCGCCCGTAGGGGTGGAGATGGTGACGACATTGTGCGGCCGGTCCCCGCGCTCGACAGCAGCGATCGTGCCCGGCGGCATCCCAAGCAACGCGAGTCTCTGGCGCGCGGCCTGGGCAAGCACGGTGTTCCCGGTTCGGCGAACCGCCAGATATTCGGCCTGGGCGCCAGCCCAATCGGGGACGAGCAGGTCCGCGAGCGGTGCGCCGGCCCCGATCACGTCGCCCGGCGCGCGGCCATAGACCCGCTGCACGAATCCGGCGGCACGCGCTTGCACGACCGCGACATCGCGCTGGTTGAAGTTGATCGTGCCGGTGGCGGTGAGGCTGCTCGACAATGGGCCGCGCCGCACGGCGACCGTGCGTAGCCCGAGGCTTTGCGTCGCCGCTGGATCGATGCGGATGCCCGGCGCATCATTCCCGCTGCCGGCGTCGTCGGCATATTTGGGGATGAGCTGCATATCCATGAAAGGCGATTTGCCCGGTTTGTCGAAATGCTGGGCCGGCACCATCGGGTCTAACCAATAGAGCGGTTTGCGTCCGCCATTGGCGGCACCCTGGGCCGCAGGCAGCGCCCCGGTCGGATGACCGACGAGCTGGGCGATGCCGTAGCCTCCCACGCCGGCGACCAATGCTATCAGGGCGCCAGCGGCAGCAAGGCGCGACCGGGAAGAGGTGGCTTCGGTCATTGGTCGGCGCTCCGATAGGTTAGCGAAAGCCGGGCGCCATCGGCGGCGACCATGGCTTCTCGCTCAAGGGTGGTGAGGGTTGCATCGGCAAGCCCGGCGTAAGCGTCGCCAATATCGACCAGGCTGGCGCGGCCGGCGCCGTAGCTCGCCGTCTCCAGCCTGACGCGTTGCTCTGCGAGCGGCTGAAGCGTGTCGCGGGCGCGCATCCATTGCTCGTGGTGCATCACATGGTCGGCAAGATCGGCGTCGAGATCAGCGGTCAGCGCGCGGCGCGCCGCTTCGCGCTCGGCCGCGACCCGCCCGGCCTGCGCCTGGGCGGCGCTGATGTCCGCGCCCTGGCGGCGCCGGGTGAAGGTCGGAAGGCTGATGGTGACGCCGGCCGAGACATAATCGCCGAACCTCGGATCGCGGCGCTGATAGGCGAGGTTGACCCCGAAATCCGGTCGCCGGTTCGCTTCTGCGAGGCGCACATCCGCACTGGCCTTGGCGCTCTGCGCGTCGATCATGCGGATCGACGGCTGTCCATCAAGACCGGCTTTCAGTGCCACTGCGTCGATAGCGAAGTCAGGGACTGGCCCGGCGATCTGGGGGTCGGCGTCGCCCGTCCAGCGGGTAAGCGTCGCCCTGGCCCGCGCAACCTGCGACACCAGTTCGGCACGGCGGTCCTGCAACGCAGCCACAGCCTGCCGGCCGGCCAGCGTCTGTGCCGGGCGCGCATTGCCTGACGACACGGCGCTCGGCGTCGTCCCCACGACCCGATCGAGGCGCGCGAGCAGATCGTCCAGCGTTGCCAGCCGGCGTTCGGCATAAGCGAGGTTGATCCAGGCGAGCGCGGTGCCGACCTCGACATTGCGCGCCTCCAAGGCGCTATCGGCGTCAGCAGCGGCGATGTCGGTGTCGGCGCGGGCCTGCTGGGCGTGGCGCTTGGCGAGGTTGGGAAACTCCTGGGAGATGCCCACCCGCGCCATCGTGAAATCGTCGCGGCCCGGCTCGAACGCGAGCGGTCCCGAGATCGGGAAACTGTCGACCCCTACCGAGAGCGTTGGATCGGGCAGCGCGCCCGCCGCTCCGCGTGCGGAGCGCGCCGCATCCGCGCCGAGCGACCTCGCCTTGAGCGAAGGCGCAGTGGCCTGCGCTTGCTTCAACGCTCCCTCGAAGGTGAGCGGCCCTGCGAACGCGAGGCTCGGGATCGCCGCGAGCAGCGGCGCGAACAGACAAGCTCTCATGGAAATGCTCCTGATCGAAATGAGATCAGGCCGGTCGGCGCGGTACGCGATGCAAACCAGGCAAAGCCGGCGGCGTGGACGAGCCACGCCGCCGGAATCGTTGGTCCGATCGTCAGCGACGACCGGCCGGCAGGGCCTAGCCGGCCTTGCCGGGCATCATCGCCCGACATGCGGCGGCGTTGTCGCCGTGCATCATCGGGCAGTCGGTCTGCGCCATGCTGCCGGCGACCCAGACCCGCCGCGGTGCCGCGAGCGGCGCGCGCGGGCCATAGCTTGGGGCCTGACGCCATTCGTAGTGGCCGGTGGAACCATCGGCGGGGGCGGCGCTCGCAGCACCGGCGAACGAGAAGGCGGCAGCCACGGCCGCAACAACATACTTGGTCTTCATGGGAAATCTCCTGATCTGAACGGATGACGGCCGGGCACGGCGCGCGCGACGGGAGAGCCCGTGGCGAGCGAAAAGCCAGGCCGATGGAGTCAGATCAGGCGATGGGAGGTTGTATGTCGGGCGGCTGCGAGCGGCCCTGCAGCGGGTCCGCGAGGCTGGGACGCAGGATCGCGCGCCGATTGTAGGCGACGAGCGAAGGTGTCGGGTCGTTGGGCAATGCCGCGGCGATGCCCGCGCAGGAGATCATGAAGTTGAGGCAGTCGGCCGGTGTGCAGCCCTTGTGCTTGCCGCTCTTGGTCGCTTTGTTTGGTGCGGCCTGCTCCATCATCTTCATGCAGTCGGCCATGTCCATCGACATGTGCGCCGATTGCATCGGGTCCGGCCCGTGTGCGGCATAGGCAGCACTCTGCCCCGTCACGCCGAGCAGCGCGATCGCTAGCAACAGGGAGATGAGTCGGCGGACCATGCGCGTGACGTGCCTCTACTTGGCTCTCGAAGTCAACGTGAACCGGTTTACGCCGGCAGAGGCGGTTAGGTTACCGCCCGGCTAGAATATTCAAGCTTCGGCCGCGACGCGTGGAACGACCGTCATATTGCCCGGCCTAAAATGCGCCCGTCCTGCCGACAGCCGTTCGGCCGCGACCCCGAAAAGATGCTATCGTCACCGTCATGACCCCGCGTGTGCGCAGCGGAGGCACGATCCATGGTGACGATCATCCGGGCGGGTGCAGGTGAGGCGGGCATTCCGGTCGGCTTCCCAATCCTGTTTGACGCGGGGATGGCGATCATTGAACCGGCGTTTGTCTGGCTCATGGAACACGCCGAACTGAGTGGCCGCGCGCGGGCCTCTGAAACCGTCCGGACCTATGGCGAGCATCTCCACGACTGGTTCGACTCGCTCGAACAATCGGGGATCGAATGGCGCGATGCCGACGAGCGTGTCATTGCTGCATACCGCAACCGGATGCTGGAGAATCCCAGCACGCATACCGGGCGGCCCTATGCCCGGACCACGATCAATGCGCGCGTCTCGACCGTCTGCCGCTTCTACGGTTGGGCGCTCGACCGCGGGCTGATCGACCATTGCCCGTTCCGGTTGACCGAGAAGATGACGCTGCTGCTTGACGGTGCCTATCGCCCAGGCTTGCAGCGACGCCAGGTCAACGAACTCATCGTTTCGCGCCCCGAAAAGCTCCCACGGCCGCTGCGCGCCGACGAGCTGGCGCAGCTGTTCGCGCATCTGAGGCCCACCACGCGACTTGCCGCGCAATGGGCGCTCGGAGCGGGTCTGCGCCGCAAGGAACTTTGCGCGCTTGCCGTCGACCAGATCCCTGATAGCTGGCCACTCGACCTCGGCAGCGACCCGCTGGTTGGCGTGCCGCTGCATATCACCAAAGGCGACCGGCCAAGGACGGTCTATCCGCCGCTTCGGCTGCTCGATCACACGCATTGGCATATCGGCGAGGAACGCGCCCGGATCGTCCGCCGTATCCGCCGTTCCGACCGAAGCTACCGCGCGCCGTCCAATCTCCTGCTAAACGAGCATGGACGGGCCATGACGCGCAAGCTCCTGACCGGGCAGCTCGCAGCAGCGTTCGCCGCCGCGGGACTGCACGGCACATTGCACTGGCTGCGGCATACTTTCGCGATGGCGATGCTAACCCGCCTTCAGGTCCAGGCGCGCACCAATCCCGATCTCAATCCGCTCAAGGTCGTGCAGGTGCTGCTCGGCCACGCTTCAATCACGACGACGGCGATCTATCTGCGTTGCGTTGAGCTGCACGAGCGCGACCTGAGCGAGAGCCTGGCCTATCTCTATGGCGAGCTGGTTCCGGCCGATGGTTAGGAGCCACCTCGATCGGACGCTTCGGGTCGAACCGACGCCGGCGGACCATCCGGCAGAGGTCGCCGAAATCCAGTTCCGCGACGAATGGGGCAGCATCGTTCAACGCTTCGACCCGGCTCTGTTCGGAATGCCGGAGGACATCAGCGCAGCTATCTCGCGCGCCTTTCGCGATCATGACGTGGCCTCCAGCGCCGCCACCCGTACCGCGCGTTGGTTCGCACTGCGGGTGTTCGGCAGATTCCTGTGCGAAGATGCGCGTGTCAGGGACGCGGTCGACCTCGATACAGCGACGATCCGCCGGTTCATTACTTGGCTGGCGAAGCCTGCCAACGGGCGCACGCGGGGAGTAAAATCGCAATCCAGTCAGCTCGGTATGATCCGGCCGAACCTCAAGCGCGCGAACGCTGACAATCCGGGCTTGTTCGCACCGGGCTTCGCCGTTCCCAACAATCCGATCCCGCTCGCCGGCGTCCAGCGGCTACCGCAAGACAGGCTGACACCCGCCGCAATGCGCGCGCTGTTGGCAGTCTGCTATGCCGAGATCGAGACGGCCTGGGACAAGTTCCAGCACGGGCAAACCATCGTCGCTCTTCCGAACTTGCCGCTCCATGGTGGCCGGACCGCCGAACGGGATCGCTGGATCTGGAAGCTCCACCGCCTCGGCCACGGCGTCATGCCGCCTGCCCGAGGCTCGGACCTTAGCAAGCCCGATCGGCAGCGGATCGCCGAAGTGGGCGGGTTCCGCGAGCTTGAAGGCTACCTCCACCTTACGACCGACACGCTGGTTGCGTTCTATATCGTGCTGCTGATCCAGACTGCGGCAAATGCCGGCCCGCTGCGTCAGATCAAGCGGGACTGCCTGGTTCCCCATCCGCTCGAACGTCACCGCATCATGGTAGAGTGGGTAAAGCCGCGCGCCGGCGGCAAGGTGAAACGCATGCAGCGACGGTCGTTCGACAATCGCCGACCCTATGCGGCGCCCCGCCTGATAGAGAAGCTCCTTGCGATGACGGCCCCCCTGCTGCCGCATGTGGAGCCATCGAGGCGCGATCGGTTGTTCCTGCATCGCTTCCTCATGACGACTGGCCGTCTCGAGCGTGATCATCACGCCGGCCATATCGTCCAGGCCACGTTGCGATCGGCAATGTTGCGCTTCTACGAGCGCCAGAATGCTACAATCGCCTCGTGGAACGAAGCGCATCCCGAAAAGCCTCGTGCGCTGCTCCCCGACTTCTCGCCCAAGCTGTTCCGCAGCAGCATGGCAAGTGCCCATTATACGGCATCGCAGGGCGACATTATGGTGGCCAAGGCGGTCCTTAATCATGCGAGTGTCGTCACCACCGATATCTATGTCGACGGCGATGCCGTTCGCCGCCTCGAGCGCGATACGATCGCCCGACTTCAGACGCTGATGATTACTTGGGTTCGCGGCGAGGCAGGCCCCAATCAGCCGCAAAATAGAGGACCGGATACCGGTGCCCCTGTGTCGGCGCTATTCGGCCACGACTGCCTTCGCCCGACTGACAGCGGACATGCCCATCCCGGCCGCGTGTGCCCGAAGCTGGGAGGCTGCCTCGCTCGTCCCGGCCTGATCGTCCCGATCGACCCGGCTCATCTGGCGCGGATCGTCCAGGCCACACGGCACCTTGAAGCGGCGCGGGAGCGGATCGACCCGATCCGGTTCGGCCTCTTCTACGCTCCCAGCCTTCAGGTACTGACGCAAGACCTGCTGCCGGCGTTCCCGCCCGAAATGATGCCGGACGCGGAACGGCTCATGTTTGCCCTGCCTCCGCTGCCGGACCTGGAATAGCCTCATGGCCTCAGTCCCGAAATCCACGCCCACCCAGGTTCCGGCTCCATTGCTCGGTAATGAAGGCGTGGCCGCCGCTATGACGTTCAGCTGGGGGTTCGAGATGCCGGACGGAAGCCGGTTTACCAGCGATCGGTGGACGCCACTCCGGCATGCGGCCGAACTGTTCCTGCTCTCGCTGCGGAACGATCCACCCGAAGGGCGAATGCCGCTCCGGAAGGAGACCATCTACGGCCACTTCGGTAACATCCGCTTCCTTGTGCGATGGATGGCGACCGAGAACGTCCGATGCTTCAGCGAACTCGACAGGGATACCGTCGATCGGTTCGTGGCGATGCTCCGCGCCCGTCGCGGCAGGAACGGCGCATTACTTTCGATCAGCACCGCCGAAGGCCATCTCGGAACGATCCGCACCTTCCATATGCAGCGCGACAAGCTGGACGACGCACCATCGGCGCCGCCGCCTAGCGCCGCCTCGGTCGGGAAGCGTCACTGGAAACCCTATGGCGGCCATCCCTGCACCCCTGACGAGATCGCCGTGACGCTCATCAGCGGGGCTATCGAGCTGCTCGGCGATCCTGCGGACCAGATAATCGCGCTGCGCGACCGTCTCGCAGACCTATACGCCCAGCTCCGACCGCGCACCCGGGACGAATGCTGCACTGGCATGTCAGACGCGCCATGCTGGCCGAGCCGTGCCCCTGCGCGGATCGGTATCCGAATCCAGAATGGCCGCTGCGCCGCCTGGCGTTCATGCTGGACCGGCTCGGCGATGCCTGCTTCGTCGTCATCGCCTATCTCGTTGGCGCGAGAGCCTCCGAGATCCTTAGACTTGCGGAGGGTTGTCTCGAACGGCGCGCGGCCGACGGAGACGGCGAGGAACATGTCTATCTGGTCGGCGCGATCACGAAGACGTCGCTGACGGAACATGGCGACATCCACCGCTGGCTCGCACCGGAGCCGGTCCAGCGGGCGATCCACATCCTCGAACTCCTCTCTGCTCCGCTTCGCGAACTCAGCGGCAAGAAGAATCTTTGGCTCCATCAACTCGGTTATGGGCGTTCGCCGCTCCCAACGACGATGCCGGTCGAGCACCTGACCTCCTCCATGGTCAATGTTCGCTTGAACGAGCGGCTTGCGCCGTTCCTCGCCTTGCCGGACCATCAGGGGGGCGTCTGGCGCCTCACCACCTATCAGGGACGCAAGACGTTCTCGCGATTTATCGGGCGGCGCGACCGCACGGGCCTGACGGCGCTGCAACGCCATCTCGGCCACGTCCACCGCGCGATGACCGACCGGGCCTATGTCGGCACCGACTTCGAGCTTGCCGAGCTGATCGACGACCAGGCCGCCGAAGAAACCCGCAAAGCGCTGGAAGACCTGCTTCTGGCCCCGCAGGTTGCCGGGAAGGCAGGCGTCATGCTCTCCGAACGGTCGCCGTTCCGCGGACGCACGCGCTCGGGTGATGTCGATGCCTATATCGCCGGAATCCTTGCCGAAACCGATATGCGTCTCGGCGTCTGCGACTGGGGCTACTGCCTCTACCGCCGGGAGACCTCCGCTTGCCACGGTGGCGAACGCGAGCCGAACCCGGTGCTTCGCACGCAAAGCACCTGCTCGACTTGCGCCAACTTCGCCGTGACCGACCGGCATAGGCCGGTCTGGGAAGCGCGCCTTGAACGCAACACCGCACTGACCCAACGCGATGACCTCGATACCGAAAGCCGTGCGCTTGCCGAAGCCCGCATCCTGGAATCTCGCCGTATCCTCGACCATCTCGACAAAGGAAATGCCGGTGACGTCTGAAGCTGACCTATCGACCCCGCAGGCGCGCCGACGGGCAAATACCGATGCACGCCTGCGCGAAGCCCTTGGTATCCTCACCAGCAATTCGTCCACCGCACCAACGGTCGCCGCACTGGCACGAGCAGCCGGCGTCGGCCGCAACATCATCTACACTCACCATGGCGGTGTTCTCGACGCACTGCGCGAACTTCAGTCGCAGCGTGAGAGCGCCGCTGAAGCGGCCGCCGGCAAGGCCGATCGCAGTCGCTCTGCCCTTCGCGACACGGAGGCCAGGAACATCGCCCTCGCGACACATAACGCTAGCCTACTGAAACGCGCTGTCGAAGCCGAGCAGCAGGCGGAACGGCTCGAACGCCGCAATGCGCAGCTCGTGCAGAAACTCGATCGGATGCGCCGGCCCGTTCAGATCCACTCCAACATCGAAGCGCCCGATCCTCCCGCCGCCTGAAAGCGTACCCCGAAATTGGGTCACTTGAAACGCGTGAAAAGAACGAGTCAGCGGCCGCGTGAACCCAAAGAGCTGGCGGAGACCGGCCTCATCTCTTCCACTTGCCGTCCAACGCTTTCGCCGCAATCTTGCGACCGTCAGGTTCACGAGTGTCGATGCGGCGTGTCCTCGCAAGGCTCGGTTGCTGCCTCCGTCTGGATCGTACAATGCTCGATTCCGAAGCGGCGATCGAGCGTATCCGTAACCGCCCTTCTGACCGCATCGGCGTCGGCGCCCTCTTGGAGGGTAACGTGCACCGTGCAGGTTACATCATCCGACGACATCGACCAGACATGGAGGTCATGCACGCTGGCAACGCCAGGGACCCCGGCGATCCTGGCGCGCAGCTCGGGCAGCTTGATCCCTCCGGGGACGCCTTCCAGCAGGACGTTGGTCGTATCGCGGAGCAGCACCCAGGTCCTTGGCAGTACCCATAGCCCGATGCCCACTGCGACGATCGGATCGACCCATGTCCACCCCGTGAAGCGGATCGCAACCGCGCCCGCGATCACGCCGATCGAGCCGATCATGTCCGCCCATACTTCGAGATAGGCACCCTTGACGTTCATGCTGGCGTCCTTGCCCGACGTCAGCAGCTTCATGGATACGAGGTTCACCACGAGCCCGATCGCAGCGACGATCATCATGCCGGTCGACTGGACGGCTTCGGGCTGACGGAAGCGCTGGATGGCCTCCACCAGCACGTAGATCGCGACCGCGAACAGCAGCAGCGCGTTGAAGGCCGCGGCAAGGATCTCGAACCTCTTGTAACCGAACGTCCGCTTGTCGTCGGCCGGCTTCTGGCCGAACCGGATCGCCATCAGCGCGATCACCAGTGCGGCGACATCGGTCAGCATGTGCGCCGCGTCGGACAGCAAAGCGAGGCTGTTGAAGACGAACGCGCCGACGACTTCGGCAACGAGATAGGCAGTGGTCAGCGCCAGCGCCCACCCCAGCATCTTGGCGTTGGCCCCGGCGGTATGATCGTGGGCGTGTCCGCCCGCTGCATGGTCGTGCATCGTCTGGTCTTTCAATGTGCCGGAGCGGGGAGGGGAGGCAGTTCGAGATGGTCACTCGACGGTGCCGGCAGCGTGCGCGTGCCAAAGCGCGCGTAGAGCGTCGGCAGCACGAACAAGGTCAGCAGCGTCGCCGAGATCAGGCCGCCGATGACGA
The DNA here is from genome assembly GCF_001717955.1 of Sphingomonas panacis. Classification (NCBI taxonomy): domain Bacteria; kingdom Pseudomonadati; phylum Pseudomonadota; class Alphaproteobacteria; order Sphingomonadales; family Sphingomonadaceae; genus Sphingomonas; species Sphingomonas panacis. The sequence goes on along the minus strand of NZ_CP014169.1, from coordinate 103,089 downwards.
CAGTGGCGAGGGGTTTCTGCACCTCGGCGCCGGCACCGTGTCCTAGCGCCATCGGCACAAAGCCGAGCGAAGCGACGAGCGCGGTCATCGCCACCGGCCTGAGCCTGGCGAGTGCCCCTTGGTGCGCCGCCACGGCCCGATCCACGCCAGCACACATCAGGTCGTGGATGGAAGACACCATGACCAGCCCGTTGAGGACGGCGATACCCGACAGCGCGATGAAGCCTACGGCCGCGGAAATGGAGAACGGCATCCCACGCAGCACCAGCGCCAGCACACCGCCCACCAGCGCCAGCGGCACGCCTGTGAACACGATCAGCGCATCGCGCACCGAACCGAGCGCTCCGTAGAGCAACAGCATGATGACGGCGAAGCAGATCGGCACCACGATGGCGAGCCGGTCCCGCGCTGACGCCAGGTTCTCGAACTGTCCGCCCCATTCGAGATAGGTACCGGCAGGCAGTTTCACCTGGGCGTCGATCGCGGCGCGCGCGTCGGCGACGACGCCCGCCACGTCACGGTCGCGGACGTTCGCCTGCACCACGACACGCCGCTTCCCGTTCTCGCGGCTGATTTGGTTGGGGCCGTCGACCACGGCGATATCCGCAACCGTCGACAGCGGCACGAAACCGCCGCTGGCGGTCGGCACGGGCACCTGCGCGACCGCGGTCAGGTCGGACCGTGCGCTTTCCGCCATCCGGATCACGACGGGAAAGCGTCGATCTCCCTCGAAGATGACGCCCGCCTGTCGTCCTCCGATCGCCGCGGCGACCGTGTCCTGCACGTCGCCAGCCGTCACCCCGACCCGCGACATGGCGGTGCGGTTGGGGCGGATATCAAGCATCGGTAGCCCCTCGGTCTGCTCGACCCGCACGTCTGCCGCGCCGCGCGTCCGGCGCAGGATGCCGGCAATGCGTTCAGCGGTCGCGTTCATCTCGCCGAAGTCGTCGCCGAACACCTTGATCGCGATGTCGCCGCGCACGCCCGCGATCAGCTCGTTGAAGCGCATCTGGATGGGCTGGGTGATCTCATAGGCGTTGCCCGGCAGAGTGGAGAGACGCTTTTCCAACTGCTCGACCAGTGCCTCCTTGGACAGGCCGGGGTCCGGCCATTCCTTCTTGGGTTTGAGGATGACGAACGTGTCGGTCGCATTCGCCGGCATCGGATCGGACGCAATCTCCGACGTGCCGGTGCGCGAGAAGGCGAACCGGACCTCAGGTGCCTTGGCGAGCGCCTTTTCGACCTGGAACTGCATGGCCTGGCTCTGGTCGACCGACGTGCCGGGGATACGGACGGCCTGGACGAGGATGTTGCCTTCATCGAGCTGGGGCAGGAACTCCTGTCCCAGGGTGGTGAAGGCGACGCCGGCGAGCGCCAGCGCGCCGATCGCGACGCCGATCGTCAGGCTCGGACGGCGCATGGCCGCGTCGAGCCCCGGTTCGTAGCGCTGCCGCAGGAACGCCACGACCCGGCTTTCCTTCTCATTCACTTTCTTGCTGAGCCAGATGGCGATGGCTGCGGGTACGAAGGTCAGCGACAGGATGAAGGCGAAGACGAGCGCGATGATGACGGTCAGCGCCATCGGCTCGAACATCTTGCCCTCGACGCCGGTGAAGGTGAGGAGCGGCGCATAGACGAGGATGATGATCGCCTGCCCGTAGACCGATGGGCGGATCATCTCGCGCGCGGACGCAGCGACCAACCCGAGCCGCTGTTGCATCGTCAGCTCGCCCTCGCGACCATGCTGCGCCTCGGCAAGGCGGCGCAGCGCGTTCTCGACGATGATGACGGCACCATCGACGATCAGGCCGAAGTCGAGCGCGCCGAGACTCATCAAATTGGCGGACACGCCGGCTTCCAACATACCGATGCTGGTGAGCAGCATCGTGATGGGGATGACGAACGCGGCGATCAGCGCCGCCCGGAAATTGCCGAGCAGCGCGAACAGAACGACGATGACCAGAATTGCGCCTTCGGCGAGGTTGCGGGCGACCGTGGAAATGGTGGAGTTCACCAGTTCGGTCCGGTTCATGACCGGCTTCACCACCACGTCGACCGGCAGCGAACGGCCGATCTGCGTCAGCCGCTCGGCGACGCCCGTCGACACGGTGCGACTGTTCTCACCGATCCGCATGACCGCGGTCCCGACCACGACCTCATGACCGTTTTCGGATGCCGAGCCCATGCGGAGCGCCTGCCCGGTACGAACGGTCGCGATCTGGTTGAGCAGGATCGGTACGCCCTCGCGGGTGGCGACAACGGTCCTGGCCAGCTCGTCGGCATTGCGCACGCGCCCATCGGAACGAACGGCAAGCCCTTCGCCGTTCCGGTCGACGACGCCCGCACCGGCGCTCGTGTTGTTGCGGTCGAGCGCGCTCGAGAGGTCCTGCAGCGTGAGGCGCATCGCCGCCATCCGCTGCACGTCGGGGACGACGAGATATTCCTTGGTGTAGCCGCCAAGGGAATCGACGCCGGCGAGACCCGCCGTGCTCTTCAACTGTGGCGTGACGATCCAGTCCTGCACGGTGCGCAGGTAGGTCGCCTTGTCGGCGTCGCTGACGAGGTGATCGCCTTCGGGCGTGATGTAGCTGCCGTCGCGTTGCAGGCCGGGTTCGCCGTTGCGGTGCCGGGTCTGATCGAGTTCGCGATATTCGACCGTCCACATGAAGATGTCGCCGAGCCCGGTCGCGATCGGTCCCATCTCCGGGTTTACGCCCTGGGGCAGGTCTTCCTCGGCGGTGCGCAGGCGCTCCGCGACCTGCGCGCGTGCGAAATAGATATCGGTCTTGGCAGAGAAGACCGCCGTGACCTGGGCAAAGCCGTTGCGACTGAGCGACCGGGTGTATTCAAGGCCGGGAATGCCGGCGAGCGCCGTCTCGACGGTGAAGGCGACCTGCTTTTCGATCTGGTCAGGTGAGAGGGCAGGGGCGACGACGTTGATCTGCACCTGGTTGTTGGTGATGTCGGGCACCGCGTCGATCGGGAGCTGACGCAGCGCGCCGATCCCGATCGACGCTGCAGCAACGGTGAAAAGCAGGACGAGCCAACGCTTCTCGACGGAGAGGGTGACGATGCGACCGATCATGGCTCAGTCCTCGTCTTTCGCGGCGCTCTTGCCGAGTTCGGCCTTGAGCGTGAAGCTGTTGGTCGACGCGATGCGCTCGGAACCGGTCAGGCCGGAGGCCACGACGACCTGACCGCCGTTGGTCCGACCCAGGGTCACGGGCATCGCGCGGAAGCCGGTCGGGGTGCGGACGAAGACGAACGGCTTGTCCTCGATCATCTGTACCGCGGCCGACGGCACGGCGACGGTGCGGTCCCCGCCTGCGGGCACGAGGATCGACACATTGACCGTCTCGCCGACCCGCCACGTGCTGCCGGCATTGTCGAGCGTCGCGATTACCGGCACCAACCGGGTCGTCTCGTCGAGGACAGGCGAAACGAACGTCACCCGGCCTTCCTGACGTCTACCGGATGCCGTCACCTCGACGCGGGCACCGGGTTTCACCCGGCCCGCATCGTTCGGCACCAGCGATGTCGTGACCGTGACCTTGGAGAGATTGGCGACGCGGAACAGCTCGGCGTCGGCTGCGACCGTCTGCCCAAGCGTCGCGGAACGGGCGATGACCTGACCGCCGATCGGCGAGCGCACGGCGATGCGGTTGAGTGCACCGCCCCCGCTACCGGTCGCCGACAACTGCTGCTGGGCGAGACGAAGGGCGATGCCCGCTTCCGTGGCGGCCGTGCGCGCGGCGACAAGATCCTGTTCGGGCGATACGCGTTCGGCGAACAGACGTTGCTCGCGGCGCAGGTTCGATTGGGCGAGGGCGGCGCGCGCGCGCGCCGCTTCGACCTCGGCCTTGAGCGAGGCCGCCTCCCGGCTCTCGATGATCGCGAGCGGATCACCGCGCCCGACCGACTGGCCGAGATTGCGGGTCAGCGAGACAAGCCGTCCTCCGACCGCTGCCGACACCACCTGGACGCCTTGCGGATCGCCCTCGATCGTCGCCGACAGCTCGATCGCGCCGGCTTCGCCGCCTACGGTCGGACGCGTGACCTCGATACCAGCGTCGGCGACTTGCTGGGCGGACAGGGTGACGATATCCTTGGGGGCTTCCTTGGCCTCGGCACCCTCGACCGCTTCCGTCTTCCCGGCGCCCGCATTGCCGCCTGCCTCGCTACCGCCCTTGCCGCACCCGGCCAGGAGGATCACGAGTGTCATGGGCGCGAGCGCCCGCACGATGTTCTTCTTCATCGGTCGTTTTCCTCGAGCGAGGGCGCCGCGGCAACGAGCCGTTCCAGGCGTGCCTTGGCGTCATGATAGGTGGCGAGCGCGTCGATCGCGGCGGTGCGCGTCTCGGAGAGGGTGCGTTCGGCATCGAGAAGGTCGAGCTGCCCGAACTTGCCCTCGCGGTAGCCGATCCGCGCGATCCGCGCCGCCTCGGTCGCCGATGCGAGCGCAGGTCCGCTGGCGTTGCGGGCGGACGTGGCCGCATTCGCTACCTCGACCTGGGCCCGGGCAATGTCCTGCGCCGTGTCCAGCTCGGCGGCACGCCGGAGCGCCTGTGCCTGATCGCTCTGCGCGCGGGCCTGCGCCACGCTCGCGCGACCGTTGTTGAAGAGGGGGATCGGGATCGACACGCCGAACACCGCGGCGACGTCGTTCGTCGCTTCGAGACGCCGCGCGCTGGCGCTGAGCGTCACGTCGGGAATGCGCTGCGATCGGGCAAGCCTGACCTGGGCCTCGGCGGTGGTTGCATCGGCGCGCGCTGCGGCGAGCGCAAGCGTACCGGCTGGTGCGATCGGCTGCGCCGGACCATAGCCCTCGACACGGTCATACCATGCCATGTCGAGCGCGTCGGTGACGGGTTGGCCGATCCGGCGCGCCAGATTGTCGCGGGCGACGTCGGCGAGCCGCTGCGCGCGTTCCACGGCGGTTTCGGCGTTGATGCGCAGAACGTCAGCACGCTGTTGTTCGAGCGGCGAGGCACGTCCCGCCTGCACGCGCACGCCCGCCGCGCGCAATGCCTCGCGAGCGATCCCGGCCTGTTCGCGCGCGGTGACGAGACGCCGTTCCGCCGCAGTGGCCTCGATATAGAGTTGGGTGACGGCGAGACGTAGATCGGCCTCGGCGAGGGCCGAGCCGATCCTGGCACGATTGCCGATCGCGTCGGCGACGGCAATCCGCGCCGAACGCTTGCCCCCCAGCTCGATCGGAAACGCCAACCCTGCCGTTGTCTCCGCGCTGCGCACGCCGCGATACTGACCGCTGCCGGCGACATTTTCGGTTTCGGCGACGATAGATGGGTTGGGACGATAGCCGGCAACGGTGCGACCGGCCTCGGCCGCGCGCACGCCCGCCGTAGCTGCTTCAAGCGTAGGCGCGGCTGCGCCGGCAAGCGTCAGCGCGCGCTCGAGCGTGAGCGGGGGACTGGTCGATGCCGGCTCGGATGATTGCGCGTGCGCGATCGACGCGCACGACGCCACGGCCAAAAGGGCCGCGATAAAACGCTGCATGGGTAACGGACTCCTGACGAACGCTGGATTCCGCGCGGGCGTGCCCGGCGGAGCTTAGACGTCGCTCAGGCTTGGGGCGGTCGTAGCGCCGGGTCCGAAGGCGCGCGCGGCATCGGACCCTTGTCCCATGCCGACACGGCTACCCGCAGTCCGGTGACGGACGCCACAGGATCGGGCGCCATCGGAACGCCGATATCGTGGCCGTGGCATCCACCATGATGATGCGGATAGCCCTTCTGGCTATCGGCGGGCACCTGATCGCCATCGCCGTCGACATGGCCGATCGACGTCACCGTGGACACCTCGACGCCTGGCCCCTCGGCCGCGTGCGCGACCGATCCGAACCCGAGCGACAGCACGAGCATCAGACAGAGGAAAAGGGCCGAAAAACGGTGCATCGACCCTGCCCGTAGCAGTTTACCGGCTGCCATGTAACGATCCTTGGAAATCGACGGGCACGGAAGGCGGGAAGGACCGCAACTCGGCACGGGCCTGCCGCACAATCTGGATGCCGCCCGACAATCCCAGCGCGGCCATCAGCGCCGCGACGACAAGATCGGGCCAGGCACTGTTCAGGCCGAACACGCCGCCTGCGGCCAGGACGACTGCGATGTTGCCGATCGCGTCGTTGCGCGAGCAGATCCAGACCGATCGCATATTCGCGTCGCCTTCACGAAAGCGGTAGAGCATCACCGCCACGACGAGGTTGGCGATCAGGGCGGCGACGCCGACGATCCCCATCACTTGCGCATGGGGCGCGGCGCCGTAAACGGCCGCCCAGCCCGCGGCGGCGAGAACATAGAGGCTGAGCAGCGCGAGGGTCGCGCCTTTCAGCATGGCGGCTCGAGCGCGCCAGGTGAGCGCCATTCCGGCGACGCCCAGGCTAATCGCGTAATTCGCGGTGTCGCCGAAGAAGTCGAGCGCGTCGGCCTGCAGCGCCTTCGATCCGCCGGCGATGCCAGCGACGATCTCGACGCCGAACATGCCGCCGTTGATCGCAAGCGCAATCCACAGCGCGCGCCGCCATTTCGGGTCATTGAAGGTGCCCGTCTTGTCGGACGCGCAGCTCGTGCAGGCCATGTTTCCGCCACCTCGATAGAATCGATCCGGCAGCCTATATGCACCCTCTAGTCACTAGAGGGTCAAGCGCCATGTCTAGCCAATTGACGATCGGAAAACTGGCCGGGGCGACCGGCACCAAGGTCGAGACGATCCGCTATTACGAGCAGATCGGCTTGCTGCCGGCGCCAGCGCGATCGGCCTCGAACTACCGGACCTATGACGCCGCCCATCTTCGTCGCCTGTCGTTCATCCGGCGCGCGCGCGATCTCGGCTTCTCGATCGACCAGGTGCGGGAATTGATGGGGCTTGCCGACCGGCGCGACCGATCCTGCATGGCTGTCGATGTCATTGCCAACCAGCACCGCGACGCCATCACTCGCAAGATCGCCGACCTGACGGCACTCGCGTCTGAACTGGATAGCCTGATCGACTCCTGTAGCCGAAACACTGTGGCTGATTGCCGAATCCTGGAAGCCTTGGCGCCCGCTCCCTTAAATGCCGTTGGCTGATCAAGCTGAGGCACACTCGCTTGCGTCGGCCCGTTCCAATCCGCACCGGCGACGAAGAACCGAACTCGCCGGTGGCTGAGGGCGATCCCGCCCTAATTGGGCGTCTTGGAAGGGGAGAACGGAATGGGAGTGGCGGGAAAGCGGGCATTGCGAGGGCAATAAGACACACCGATCCGGACCTAATGCTGCCTTAAATGGAAGGTCGCCCCGCAAGACGCCTTCCTGAAGCAATGGGCACCGGCCAAAGCGGCATGGGCCCGCGGCCAGAAGGTCGTTCGGCTGATCGGCTATGACGCCTCGCCCGCCGACACGCGGCGCTATGCGCACGCTTCCACGCTCGACGATCCGCTCTTCGACTGCCGCTATCCGCTGCGCGAATGGAATTGGACACGCGACCGCTGCATCGCCCGCATCGAGGCTGCTGGCCTTCCGATTTGCCCGAAATCGAGCTGCTTTTTCTGTGGGGCCATTCGTCCGGACGAGGTGCGCGCGCTGCCGCCCTGGTGCCTTCGCCTGATCGTCCTCATCGAAGCGCGCGCCGAACCTCGGCTTCGCACGGTCGAAGGTCTCTGGCGCCGCTCGACCAAAACCAAGCCGGGCCGCATCACCGATTTCATTCGGGGCGAAAGACTTCTTCCCGAGGCCGAGATCGACGCGATCCGCCGCGACGCCCCAACCGACCTCATCCGCTTCCAGGACGCCGCCGGCATCATTCCGCTCGCAGAGCGACCGACGATGGAAGCGTGGATCGAGAACTTCAACGCCGGCCTTTTGGAGGCAATATGACCGACAAACTTTCCCGGATCGCCGAACTCAACGATCGGTGTCGCATCGGTCTCGACCGGAACGCGCGCATCCTCATCACTGCCTGCTGCCTCGCCGCGCTGTCCGAACGCACCGGACCCGCGGCGATCATCCTGGCCCAGGCCGAGGTGCTGGCGGCGGTGCGCCGCTACGTCTTCAGGCCCGAAGACGGCAGGCAGCGTGATCGCGGCGAACTTCTCGTCCGCGACCAGACCATCCGCTTCAAGATCGATTATTATGATCTCGCGCTTGAATGGGGCTCCGAGGATCCCGCTGATCCATCGGTCACCACGCGGGTCATGACAATCATGCTGCCCGAGGATGACTAACTCGGTCGCGAAGACGCGCCAGATCGAAAGAAGAGTGGGGCAGGGCAGGGGAGCGATGCCGCTCGCTGCAAGGAGCAACAAGGTGACCTTTCCAACCGTCATTCACAGCCAGGTCGATCCCGCCGCAGTCACCAAGGTGACGCGCCTGTTCAATAACACCATCGAAGACGTGCTCGCCGAGCTGATTCAAAATGCCCGGCGCGCAAACGCCAGCACCGTCAAGCTGACCGTCACCGCGGCCGACGGCATCGCACAACTTTCGATTGCCGACGACGGCTCCGGCATCGCCGATCCTTCCGTCGTCCTGGCGCTCGGCCGGTCCGGCTGGAATGACTCGATCGCAAGACGCGAAGACCCCGCTGGGATGGGTGTGTTCAGTCTCGCCGGCCGGCACGCCCTCATCCGGTCCTGCCCGAACACCACGGGCGAAGGCTGGCAGTTCGAGATTGCACCCGAGGCCTGGGAAGACGGCCGGGCGATTGCGGTCGATCCTTGCGCCAGGCCACGCGGCACCGAGATCGTCGTCGCCCTCGACACGTCGTGGGCAAACGCGCTTGACAGGGCGGCCCGGAACGCCGCGCGCCATTGCCCGATCCGGGTTCACCTCAACGGCGAACGCCTCGAGCCACAGGACTGGCTCGCCGGTGCCAAGGCGGTCTTTGAGGAAAACGGCGTCCGCATCGGCGTCTTCGACGATCACCGCGCCAACCGGGATAGCGCCTCCATCAACTTCCACGGAGTAACCGTCCCCGGCGCGTTGCCCTCGATCGCCGAAAGCGACGTCAGCTGGTGCGTTCGCGTCGATATTGTCGACGCCCCCGAACTTCAGCTCGTTTTGCCGGCCCGCAAGGAGATGATCGAGAACGACGCGCTGCGTCAGCTCCGCCGGAACGCCACGCGCGCAATCTATCGCCATATCCAAAAGCGCGCCAGTCACCGGCTCCCGTTCGAGCATTGGGCCGAGGCCGAGAAGCTTGGGGTCTACCTGCCTGAGGCCCGTCCCGAATTGATCGAATGGGCACCAGCAACCGCGGACCCCCACAACGGGATAACCAGAAGTAAGCTCACATCGATCGACGAACTCCTCATCGTTGAATCGTTCGCGCCACCGATCGAACAATGCGCGCATTTCGCGCTAGACCGTGACGCCCGCTTCGCCGGTCGGCTCGCCTCACTAGATCCAAAGATGGAAGGTTATTCATGGTACGACCGCCTGTCGCGCATCACGGGAATGGCGTTCGAGATCGAACGCGCCGGCGAAACGTTCCGCTACGATGAAACAAATCTTCCAGGCGTCGAAGGCGGCCTCGTCGACCGTCTAGACTTGGTAATCACCGTCGCGGGCACAACGCCCGAAACCGTCACAATCCCAGCTCCAGTCATGATCGAATATGACGAAGGCAGCTTCTGGACGGTCGACGATGCCAATGTTGTCCTGACCTCCCGCGAAGCAATCACGCCGGCCGAGCTGGTCGATCTCTTAGAAGGTGCCTGCTTTTCCTCCAGCGACGATCGCGACGCCGACAGTTGGGATACGCAGCGTGACCGCTTTCTCCTTGACGCGCGCGAGATCGCGACCCGAATCCTCATGGGCGACGACGCGGCAATACTCGAGCGTCTCAGAGCGGTGCTCGCCCATCGGGTTCAATGGTTCGTCCCCGAGGGCCGAAAGCTTTACGCCAGTATCGGCCGCGATACCTTGGAGCTCGATATCGATCCGTCCGAGCCGATCGACGCCGTCCAGCTTTGAGCATTCCCGACGCTCGGCATCCTGTTTTCTCGACATCAGACCGGAAATCCCCATGCGCCGGATCACTCCAGCCACACCTGATCAGGGCCAAGCCATTGCAATAGCCGTTGAACGACTGCGCGAAGCGCGTACCCTGCTGCGACAGGCCGGCGCCCGCCAGGCTGCCTCGGCGGCAGGCAAAGCGATCAGTAGCGCCGAGGGCGCTGCGCGCCACGTACAACATCGCATCCGGAGGACGATTGGATGAGCCGGCACAATCTTCACCCCAAGGCCGAGATCGCGGACGTCATCAGCGTGACGATCGGCTGGGATCGGCCGCTTCAGACTTTCTTCGCGCAGGTATTCTTCCGCACCGAGGCCGAGGCCGAGGAGGGCGAACCGCTCATCTGGCATGGCACCGCGCCTGGCGAGCTTCCGACCGCCGAGGCCGCGATCGCGATCGTCGCGCCCTTTGCCGACATCCCGACAGACCTCGCCGAACGCCTTACGACCGAGATGCGCACGACGATCGGCGTCAAGGACAGCGACCATCAGGCCACGGCCAAACGGCGCATCTTCGGCTCAATCCACTGATACCGTCCTGAGCGCAAACGCTCCGAGCATCACCACTGTCGTCATCTCCCGCGCCGAACCTCGAATGTTGCCGAGCGTCGGCTCCGTACCCGATAAGTTGATCGATGACGCGCAGCCGCTGCGGCGCGTGAACTGCGACGCACGCCTCGCATCGACCTCAGCCAAGCCAATTTTACCACGAAGGAGTCCACTATGGCCGACCGAGTCTCAGCCTCGATTGCGCTAGGCGGGACGCTGACCGCGTCCACCTTCGCCGAGCTTGTCGACATCATCACCCTTGAAGGCCTATCCGCCAAGTGGGACGGCGAGCCCTTCGAGCCTCGACACAGGGAGATCGGCAAGCCGCTCTATCTCTACGCCCATGAAGTCACCTGGGGTCGTTTCAGTGAACTGGAGGCCTGGTGCTTCGCGCACCGCCTACCATTTACCCGTTGGTCCGGCGGCTGTGCCGGACAATTCGGGCCCGAACGCGTCGTCTTCACCGGGACGGGCAGTCCCAGCCCCTATGCCGTGACCGAGGACGACGAAGTTGTCATCGCCCGCGAGAGGTTGGTGGCTCTGGGCTCCTTCGAGGCCGTGCTCACCTATTTCGACGCGGCCGACGCCACGGTACCGCCGCTGATAGTCGAAGGAGACGCGCTCGCCGAGCCATCGGTACCCGACCTTTCCTAGCCTTAGCCGAGAAAGAATCCATGCCGAATAGTTATACCAAGGCTGCTTTGGGCGTTGCCATCACCAGCACCGACGCCGACATGCCTCTTCGCGAGGGCACGAATACGGTCAATCTCGACACTGCAGGACACCATAGCGCCGTGGCGTTCCGGGCCGCAATCTCGCCGCCTGACCATCCTCTTTCTAGACCAAATGTCGAACGCCGATATCGGAAATGGCCCACGACCTACCACCAATACTTGCCTGGCGCTCACAGAGCGCCATAACGTGCATTCGTCTGGCCAGACCGCTATGACGAACCTTTGCCTGGGGAGCTACTGGTGCCCGAAGAAAATAACCTTGTCGCCATGACGATTGAAGTTGTCGCAAGCTACGTCGCCCACAACAATATCGCCCCGGACGCCGTGCCCGATTTCATTGCGAAAACACACGCTGCGATCGCCGGCATCTCAAGCGAAGCCATCGTTCCTGCGGAAGACGCGCCGCCAGCCGAGACCGAATTCGCGCCTGCCGTCACAGCGCGCAAGAGCCTCGCTTCGCCCGATCACATCATCTCGATGATCGACGGCAAGCCCTACAAGACGCTGAAACGGCATCTCGGTACGCACGGTCTGACCCCTGCCGAATACCGTGCGCGCTACGGGCTCAAGGCCGACTACCCAATGGTCGCGCCCGGTTATTCCGCGCAGCGTCGCGAAGTGGCGAAGCGCCTAGGCCTTGGCCGTAAACCTCGAACCGCAGAAGCGCCCGCTGAGGCGACACAACCAGTGAGCGACGGCGTGATCCCGGAACAGCCAGAGCCGGCGCGCGCCCAAAAAACCAAGGCAGCCACTGTTTCCATTCCCGCACAACCCCCTGAGACACAACAACCGGCGAGCGAGCCCGCGATCCCCCAACAGCCAAAGCCGCGGCGCGCCCGGAAAGCCAAGGGCGACACTATTCCCGCGCCGGCACCGTCCGCCGCTAAGAAACCCCGGCGCCGCAAGGCGGGAACTGCTGAAGCACCGACCGGCGAAGCCTGACACCGTACCGCCGCTGGCATCTGTAACGACTAGGACGACCCGACGGCGCCGAAGTGGCGCCAGGTCGGAGCGGCGCTGGCGCGCCTTACTCGGCCGAACGGCCGAGGAGCTGAGTGGGGGAGAGAGTGTGTTCGAACAAGGGGTTCGAGCAGCACATCTCAAGGATATTCCCCATGAACATCGGTACCATCACCCAGAACGCCAGCGGCACCTACACCGGCAAGATCTCGACGCTGACCGTCGCGATCGTCATCGCCCTGCGCACGGTCCAGTCGACCAACCCGCGCGCCCCCAAGTTCGAAATCCTCGCGCTGTCCGCCGCCCGTCAGTGGGTCCAGGTCGGCGCGCTGTTCGAGCTGGCTTCCAACTCGACCGGCGAGACCTTCCTCAACGGCAAGATCGAGGATCCCAGCCTCGACAAGCCGCTCTACCTCTCGGCCTTCCGCCAGGAGGACGGCTCGTACAACATCGTCTGGTCGCGCCCGACCCGCCGCCGCGACGCGCCCACCGACACCGCCGCCTCCGATGACGGCCTGCCGCCGGTTCCCGGCGCCGACGCGCCCGTTCCCCCGGCGGGTCCCGACGGCCTTGGCGACTCCTCGGCCGAGGGCGCGTTCGGCAACGAGCCCGCCTCGGGCGGCCGCCGCCGCGGTGCGCGCACGCCCGAAATGGCCGACTGAACCTCGCCATCGCACTCCCCCGACCGCGCGCCACAACCGGCGCGCGGCCCCTCACAGGGCTCGCTTCGCTCCCCCAGCGAAGCGGGCCCTGTCTTCGTTCACCCAATATCTGGCAGGAGATGCACTCTGTCCGCCATCACCCAGCGCCTCTGCGCGCGAGGGGAAGCCCAATTCTAAGCCGGACGCTAGGCCAACTTGCTAAAATGGCCATATTTGCTATTATGGGAGTATTCCAAATGTTCGAGAACGCCATGACCGTTGAAACACCGCTCGCGCGAACGACCAGAGATCAGGTCCCGCTCACGACCTTCCACAATCATACGGGTCAGTATCTCGACCTCGGTCGACGAACGCCTGTGACCATCACCAAGCATGGGCGGCCGGATATCACGATTGCGGAGGCATCTTATTTCGACCGGATAGAGCGCATCGCCGCCGGTCAAATCCTCGCAGTGCTCGACCTCAAAGCAGTCGATGCTGCCGACATGACCGACGAGCATGCCGCACTGTTCGAAGCCGCCCGCCCGACACCCGAGGAAATTGCTGCCGACCGATGGAACGATGACGCCGCCTCCTAAAGTCGGCGACATTCTCCACTATGTCTACCTGTTCACGCACGAACAGGAGGCTGGCCGCGAGGAGGGCATCAAAACGCGTCCCGTCATGGTCGCACAAGTCGATGGCGCGCGCGTGTTTACTCTGGCGATCACTACCAAAGCCGACAAGACGGGCTCGACGCTGCCGATTCCGGACGCCGTCGCCGATCGCGCCGGGTTGGCCCGTGGAACGTCGGTCATCGTCGATCAATATAATCACTTCACCTGGATCGGATACGATATCAGGCCGGTTACGGCCGAACCGTCTTATGTCGCCGGCCGCATGCCGCCCGGGTTTACAAACACGATCCTCTCCGCACTGCGAGCTAACGCCAAAGGCATCAATCGGGACTGACGCCTAGCTGCCCACCCGCCGGCGTCTCGCTCCGAGGCCCCGCGGTTGCCCTCGCCAAGCACCCGCGCGCCCGCATAGGCGGCTCACCGACACCCCGACAGCCGACGCCTGACACCGTACCGCCGCTGGCATCTGTAACGACTAGGACGACCCGACGGCGCCGAAGTGGCGCCAGGTCGGAGCGGCGCTGGCGCGCCTTACTCGGCCGAACGGCCGAGGAGCTGAGTGGGGGAGAGAGTGTGTTCGAACAAGGGGTTCGAGCAGCACATCTCAAGGATATTCCCCATGAACATCGGTACCATCACCCAGAACGCCAGCGGCACCTACACCGGCAAGATCTCGACGCTGACCGTCGCGATCGTCATCGCCCTGCGCACGGTCCAGTCGACCAACCCGCGCGCCCCCAAGTTCGAAATCCTCGCGCTGTCCGCCGCCCGTCAGTGGGTCCAGGTCGGCGCGCTGTTCGAGCTGGCTTCCAACTCGACCGGCGAGACCTTCCTCAACGGCAAGATCGAGGATCCCAGCCTCGACAAGCCGCTCTACCTCTCGGCCTTCCGCCAGGAGGACGGCTCGTACAACATCGTCTGGTCGCGCCCGACCCGCCGCCGCGACGCGCCCACCGACACCGCCGCCTCCGATGACGGCCTGCCGCCGGTTCCCGGCGCCGACGCGCCCGTTCCCCCGGCGGGTCCCGACGGCCTTGGCGACTCCTCGGCCGAGGGCGCGTTCGGCAACGAGCCCGCCTCGGGCGGCCGCCGCCGCGGTGCGCGCACGCCCGAAATGGCCGACTGAACCTCGCCATCGCACTCCCCCGACCGCGCGCCACAACCGGCGCGCGGCCCCTCACAGGGCTCGCTTCGCTCCCCCAGCGAAGCGGGCCCTGTCTTCGTTCGTGCGAAAGCGCCCACCCAATTCGTCTTGCAATCTATCCGGAAAATCCGTACTTTCCGGATAGGAGATTAGGTATGCCCCAGACTGCCAGTTCCGTCGAGGTATCGAAGTCGTTTGGTCGCTTCAGCCGCCAGGCGCTCGAGAGCCCGCTCACGATCACGCATCATGGCCATGAGAGCCTCGTGCTCTTGTCGCACGCGGAATATCTGCGCCTCAAGAGCCGTGACCGGCAGGTCTATGCGATCGACGAGGTGCCGGACGATATCGCAGAGGGCGTGCGCGCTGCGCGGGCACGCGCGGCGGCCGCGGCGTTCGACCATGAGGTCGGCCCCATCGCGTGACTATTCCTGATCCGGTTCCAGGCCTCGTCATCCGATACGCATACCTCTGGAGCCATGAAGCAAAAGCCGGCCAGGAAGAAGGCAGCAAGGACTGCCCGTGCGCCATCCTGCTGACCGCAACAACCAAGGCCGGCGCCAAGATGGTGTCCGTCCTGCCGGTGACGCACACGCCCCCGGCTAACCCTGCGCTGGCGGTCGAGATACCGGTCGGGACCAAGGCCCGCCTCGGTCTCGACGATGATCGGTCCTGGGTGATCCTCACCGAACTCAACCATTTCCAATGGCCTGGCCCCGACCTCCGTCCGGCGCCCGGTGATCCCACCGGCGACGTGGCCTATGGGTCGCTGCCGGCGAGCCTCTATGAGACCATTTGGACCCGCTGGCTGGCCGTCTACGACGCCGGCAAGATCGCACAGGTGAACCGCTCGTCCTGAGGTCGCAGCGCTGCGGTCGTGGCAATTCTATCCGCCGAGCTGACGGCGCCCGCCGCTCGGACCTTGCGAGAGGCCGGACATCGACATGCTGGTCCCCGCTCGTCTCCGGGCCTGCGGCCTTTCTTCGCCTGTTCCCGACACCTGCGGCGGGACGGTCCCGGACCACAACCCCTTCCCGTCGCCCGTGTTGCCGCTACGCGGCTGCCCGCGCCAGCTCCCTTTCAGGGGTTCCCCTGCGCATGCGCTTCGGTGTGGGCCAAGCCCGCACGCCGCTCATCGGTGTCACCGGCGGGAAGGCCGCTGGACCCAATGAGGAGCAAACCCATGAACAACGTCAACATCACCGGTCGGGTCGCGAAGGATCCCGAGACCCGCGGCGGCGTCACCACCCTCATCGTCGCGACCGATCGCGTCAAGCTCAAGGACGGCAAGACCTATGTCGACGAGGCCACCGGCTACACCGCCAAGGAAACCGAATTCCACAAGGTCACCTGCTTCAACGGTCTCGGCAAGGCCGCCGCGTCGCGCGAGAGGGGCAACGTCGTCGCGATCACCGGCCGGCTCCATTATTCGAGCTGGGAAGACCGTGACGGCACCACGCGCTACGGCTGCGAGATCATCGCCGACAAGATCGACTTCTTCTGACCTGGACGGGGCGGCGCCTGCGGGCGCCGCCACGATGCCGCGGCGAGGTCTTGACGCTTACCCTCACTCGCCTCGCAGGTGCGGCAGAGCGGCCTCAACCGCGGCTGTCGCTTCCGGCACGTAACTTTGCCACATCGGTTTGCCCTCGAACCGCGTGTTTTCGGGATTTCCCTGGCGACGGCACAGTGCGCGCGCGGCTGCCTCGATGGCTTTTTCAAGGTTCGACATGCTCAATTCTCCCGGACGTATCAAACGACGGCGGATTGGGTGACGGGATGGCCGATACTATGACGCCATCCACGAAAGAACCACGACCGCCGATAGAAACTCGGCCGTCCCGCCGCAACGCCGCGCCGCTATACATGGCAAGTCTCATGCCCAGCCCGGCTTTGACCTCCCCGATCGACCCGTTCGCCCAGGAAAGCTGCGGACGATTTGCTGCTAACCCGGCCACTTCGCGTCCGGGGCAAATCGAATTCTCTCTCTAACATCTCGGTATCAGACAAGCTTCATCGCCATAGTCTGATGAGCTTAAGGCCTTTTCTCAAGGATGCGCGGTTCCCCCAATTTTCACAGGATCCGCCACTTCGCTTCGCTTTCGTTCTGGACCCTGAGAAAATCGGCTCCCCCACGCCCCGCTCGCGCGGCGCGGGGAGAAGCCCCGCGTCCCTGACAAAAGGTCGCCAGCTCATCCGATGAGATTTCATCTTTCATCCAATCCCGGATGAGAGACATGACTTGTTCGGAGGCTATTATGACTTCTTTCAACAACTTCGCCGACCTTGCCAGCCACATCGCGGCAACGCGCGTGAACGAGGATCTGACCGAAACCTACGAGGGTGCGTTCATCGAGCATAGCGAGATGGCGAAGCTCAGCATCGTCGACGCGCCCGAAGCGCTCGACATGCCCGATCCCGAGCAGGTGCGGGCAGCCGTCGAGATGATGATGATGACCATGTTCGACGTGCTGCGCGACACCCGCATGGAGCCGTTCGCGACCGACCTCGTCTGGGGTTTCGCCAACAGCTTCCACGTCGTCGCCAAGCGGATCGAAG
Source organism: Sphingomonas panacis (assembly GCF_001717955.1). Taxonomy (NCBI): domain Bacteria; kingdom Pseudomonadati; phylum Pseudomonadota; class Alphaproteobacteria; order Sphingomonadales; family Sphingomonadaceae; genus Sphingomonas; species Sphingomonas panacis. The sequence goes on along the minus strand of NZ_CP014169.1, from coordinate 85,854 downwards.
GCCGCGAGGACGACGCCGCCAAGAAGCTCGGCGAGCTCGCCCGCGCCTATGACCCATCCGAGATCTACGCAACCGAACTGGAGGATACGCAACTGCTCTGCCAGACGCTGCAGGGATGCCGCGAGGCGATGGAATGCATGCGCGACCATGCCGCCGAAATGTACCGCGTCGAGACCGGCAAGCCCTTCTCGCCGGTGCGTGGCAGCCGGGTATCGAGCGCGCTCAACGCATCGATGATCGACGCCCGCGACTATCTCGCCTCCCGCGCCCGTGAGCGCCGCGAGCAGTTCGCCCCCGAGGGGCCCGTCGTCGCTTTCTCCGGCGGTCAGGTTTGGGAGGATGGCGAGCTCCTGTGGAAGGGGCTCGACAGCATCAAGGCGCGCATCCCCGAAATGATCCTGGCGACTACCGCACAGTCGAAGGGTTGCGATGCCGTGGCACACGCCTGGGCCGCATCGCGCGGCGTAAAGGTCATCCAGTTCCGGCTCGATCGATCCCAGGGCAACCGCGCAGCCTTCGTCCGAAACGACCGCATCCTGAACCTCAAGCCGGTCGAAGCGGTGATCTGCGAGGGCTCGGGCATCCAGCAGAACCTTGCCCAGAAGCTACGCCAGGCAGGGGTGCCGCTGCACGTCGTCCGTCTCGCCCAGCAGCGTGTCAAACGGCAGGCATGACCCCCGTTGGAGAGGTTCCGGCTTCCGCTGGAGCCTCTCCTCCTTTTTCTGCGTCGCAATGCGGCGCTCGGGGGCATCGAGCCCCGTCGCGCCGCGGAGACTGAGCGCATGCGCGCCCGACGTCTCGCAGCCCGCTGAAACGGTAAAGGGGAGGGGGATTGGAGGTGCGGTTCAACAAGGGAGGACGAGATGTCCATCACATTCCGCATCGCCACGGCAGCCGACGACAGGGACGGCCCGATCGCCACTATCACCGCCCGCCAGCTTGCCGCCTTCCGCACCTATCTGCGCGAGGAGAGCGTGCGGATCGGCGCCGTCCTGCTCGATCCCGACGGCGCCGAAGACGCGTTCCTCTCCTATCATTTCGAAGCACGCGTCTGCCCGCTTGCGCTGGCGTCGGTCACCAAGGTCTTCGAGTTCGCAACCGACGTCATCAGCGTCGTAGAGGAAGCACAGTTTCGAAGCCGGCGCGTCAGCATCTACCGCCGCGAGCCGACGGCCACGATCAATATGCGGGTGGCGCTCACCTCGGACCTCGGGCTTGAACTCGACCTCGCTTCGAGCAACGCTTACGCGCTGCTCGAAAGCCTCGGTCTGCGCCCCGACAGCGTCGGCGAAATCCCGATCGACACGATCCGTACCCGCCTCGCCAATCCGGCAGTCCGCCGGCGTGCCGCCGAGGACGGCGTCACCGGTTATGTCGAGCGGCTGGACAGACTGCTCACGCTCGCCGTTACCGGAGATTCTTGCCGCCTGGAATGGGCATAGCCTCCGCCCACTCCGGACGACGAGGGAAGGGCGCGTCCGTCGCGGGCGCGCCTTTTTTTTGTCCGCTTGGATCAGCGCCCTACCAGCCTTCAGCACGTTCCGGCCGCAGGGCCCGGTGGCTGCTTCACCAGCAATGTATCGATCGCCATCTGCAAATGGCAAGTGGCGATCTGCTCGTTCACCGCGTCCAGAAGGCCCAACGCCTGTCGCATCAGCGCGAGCGCCATCGCCTTCGTGACGACCGGGTTCTTTTCGTAAAGATTCATTTCCCGCACCCAGGCACCAGCATCGTCCCGGAAGTGCCGAAGTGCCAATCTTCCAACAACTCCCGCGCACTGGGCGCGGGAGCCGGGGCTGGTAACACGCCGAGACATGCGCCTACGCTTTTAGTGCCGAGACACCTGGACATATGCGCAGGCACCCCGGCGTGAGATCACACCGAGTTGCCGTTTCTCAGCGGGATTACCAGTCCCGGCGCTGCCCGTTTCGCAGCGCGGATCGGAACTAACACAGGCACATCGCCGCACCAACCCAAAGGCGGCACCCGCCGAATGTGCGCACAGCGGCGTCCTAAGAAATGCCCTTCCGAAGCTTTAGCCGAGCCTGTCGCCGACACGGCGGATATTGTAAATGTCGATCGTCGGCGTCCACTAACGAGGTTTTATGACCGACAATGAGATTGCATTCCGAGCGGCGATCAACCTGCTCAGGGACTCCGTCGAAAGCGGAAAGATGCCGTCGGGCGAAAAGCTCACGGCAGAAAGCCGCGCGCTCCATGAACGCGCCGCCGAGCATCTCGAAGAATTGCTGCGATCGAACGCGCAGAAGCGGTCATGGTGCACCGATCGACGAGATCCGAGCGTGGCCACGCGGCACGGGATCAGTGATTATCGCATGCGTCAGCCAGGGTTCGGGCGTTGCTGGTCCTGGATCGACCGTCGAGGCCCCATCAGAGGATAAAAATCTCTCACAGAATTCCGAGCATGTCGTTGAGGGAGCCGCCGCGTCAAGGACGGCGGGGCCCCACCATTTTCTTCGGCGGATCGGACGTGGGCGTTCCCTCTTCGGCGCCGCGGCCGCCGAAGAAAATCGTGACCCCCACCGCCGCTTCGCGGCGCCGGCTGTGCCGGCGTCCCTGACCCGGCGGCTCCCTCAACGACGGCCATTCCCCTGTCATTCAAGACGACAGGAGGCACATCATGCAGATCATCTCGACCGCCGCGCACGCCGACACCGCCAACTATCTCGCAGCACTCGCCTTCGCCGAACGCCGCGCCTTCCACAGCTACTTCGACCAGCACGTCATCGAGGACGAACGCGGCGCCTACACCGCCATCGACGAGGGCGACTATGACGCGCTGCCGATGACGCTCATCGACCGGGTGGTGCACACGGTCCCGGGACGGATGTCAGACGAATATTGAGCACATCAGGGAGGGGCTTCGGCCTCTCCCTTTTTTGTTGGGAGAGAAACGGACATGGGGGGCATCGAACCCCCCATGTCCGTGCCGCGCCGTTGGCGCGGCGGGATGGCCTCAGGCGGCCAGACGCTTTTCGACAGCGTCGATTCCGAGGGCCTTGATGCGGTCGGTCAGCGCCGCCAGTCTTTTGGCTTCGAGCTTGAGCAAACCCGACTTTTCGATCGTCGTAATCGCCTGCTCGCGCTCTTTCTCCTCCAGCCTCCTGCGTCGCTCATCGAGCCGACGCGCATCTTCCTCGAACGCCAAGCGCTCCTGTTCCAGTGTCTTTGCCATAAGGGCCTCTTGTTCAACGCTAATCGGGCTGTGAACTGGTCAAGTATAGCGACTTTGCCAGATCGCTGGAAGAAGAGGATGAACGGGTCGGGGGCGCATCGGGCTGGTCGCCCGATGACGGCTCTATTCGCTAGAGATCCCGCCGCCCTGCACGGACGCCGGGATCAAAGCTCACGGAGCCAAGGACTGCGTCCTTGTCTCCGCCCTGCCGGGTCACGATCCTCGCCTGACCAATGGGGCCGGTGGCCCCAATTGACGCGCGCTCGGGCCTTGCGTCCCAGCACGCATGGGGAGGGCATCGCTTCGCTTGCCCGTCCCCGATCGCGCTGCGTGGCTGCTTTGCAGCCGACGCCTTGCGCATTCCGCCCGTCGGCGGCGCTTGGCCCAGCCGGACCCGCTAACGGCGCCCCAGCAGACATCACCAGACGACCCAGGGACAAGGAATCGGTCTCTGAGGATATGCACACCCTACGCACCTGAAGGTGCAAGGTTTTCGTTGTTTCACAACGGTTTATCGCGCGTGAAGGCGCGACTACGCTGTAGTACGGCTTTTGCTGCGACCCGAAAGCGCGGAAATCGGCCATTTCTGCGTAGTCTCAGAGACTACGACACTTGAGCCAGCGACGATCAACTTGCCGTGCAAGCCTCGCTACGCTATAAGTCTGCCATTCTTCAGTCCCCACCAGCCTCCCTGCTAGGAGGTTGGTCTTGGCTACAAGCTACCGGCACTATAATGTGCGGCTCGAGCGGTCCCAATGGGATCGGCTGAGCGCGATCGCCGCCGAACGCAAACTCAGCGTCGCCGATATCATCCGGTCGGCCCTCGACGTGTTCCTCTCCTCGTCCGATCTCCTGAGCGCGAGCCAGCGGCGGCTCGCCCGGATCAGCGAGTTTCAACAGCTCGCTTTGGACGTCATCATCCGCGAGCAATATCCCGAACTGCGTGACCGGCTCGTGGCCGAAACCGACAAGCGTCTGGTCCAATATCATGGCGCGTGAGGACATCCGCTCGAACGGGAAAAACATCCCGCTGACCCATCACAGCGCGCGTGGCCGCGTGCAGCGCAACTCGGGCAATTTCACGCGTGGCAGCCAGCTTCTCACACATGAGATGCTGATGTGGTTCTCGGGCGCTAAACTGCCCATTATCGCCTGGTTCTTCGCCTTCCTCGCCGCCTGGTTCATCATCCTCTCGCTCCGTCTCGACGAACATGGCTTCCAACTCGTCTGCATGAAGCTCTATTCGGCGCTTTGGAACTGGGTCGACCTCAACCCGAACAAGCGCGTCAACGTCACCCTGCCCAACGGCGAGATCCTCAAGACCATAATGCCAGCGGTGCCCTATATCCCCGCCGTCCAGAAGGCTTGGGACACTACCATCCACGCGCTGATCGGCTCGCTTCTGGTGTCGCTATTCGTCATTGCGCCGATCGCGATCTGGTTCGTCGACATCTCCCGCCGGCGAGGCAAGACCATACTCCAGGAGCGCCATGAGCGCGGCGCGATGCTCGTCGAACGCGACGTCCTCTTCGCCGAAATCGCCCAGCACAACGTCGCCAAATTCGAGGACGATGCACGCCAATTCTTCCCGCGACTGAGCCCTTCGGCGGTGCTGCGCCTCCCGTTCGCCGAGCGGAAATCCGGCGGCATCCACCACGCCTATTCGCTGGCCGGCGTCCCCTATCCGCACCGCATGGAGCAGTCGCACACGATGCTCATCGGCACGACCGGATCGGGCAAAACCACCGAGCTTCGCAGCCTCGTCGCGCAGATGCGCGCGCGCCAGGACAATGCCGTCATCTTCGACCTGACCGGCGCCTATGTCGAAGCCTTCTACGACCCCGAGCGGGATACGATCCTCAACCCGATGGACCAGCGCTGCCCGGCCTGGTCGATCTTCAACGACTGCCGCACGCATAGCGAGTTCACCGCTGCCGCGGCCGCGCTGATTCCGTCCGACGGCGGCTCGTCAGAGCCGTTTTGGGCGCTCGCCGCACGCACGCTCTTCATCGAGATGTGCATACGGCTGCAGGAGCGCGGGCAGACCACCAATCTGGCGCTCTCCGAGAACCTCATGACGGCGGACCTGAAGCGGGTGCATCGGTTCCTCGCCAACACCATCGCCGACCCGCTGACCGCCCCTGAAGCCGCCCGGATGGCGGAATCGATCCGGGCCGTCTTCAACACCAATGCGCAGGTCCTGCGCTTCCTACCCGACGAGGGAGAGCAGTTCTCGATCCGGGACTGGATCACCGGTGACAAGCAGCCCGGATCGATCCTTTTCATCACGTCCAACTATGTCGATCTGCCGATGAACCGGGCGCTGCTGACGCTCTGGATGGACCTGTGCATCAACCGCCTCATGACCATGCCGCGCACCCGTTCGCTGCGGACCTGGTTCATGTTCGACGAGCTCGGCGCGCTCCATAAATTGCCGGCGATCGAGAACGGGCTGCAAACCGCGCGCGCGTTCGGCGGCGCGATGATCCTCGGCATCCACAGCTTCGAGAAACTGGTCGAGGTGTACGGTGAACAGGGCGCTCGCAACCTTGCCTCGCTCGCTCGCTCCAAACTCATCCTCGCGACCGCCGATCTGGATACGGCCGAGCAGTGCGCGCGCTACATCGGCAACCGCGAAGTGCGCCAGATGGATGAGGCCTATAGCTACGGCTATAACAACAATCGCGACGCCTCGACGCTAACCCCGCGCAAGCAGGTCGAGCCCCTCGTCATCGCCGATGACATCACGAACCTTCCGTCCATGCACGGCTTCGTGAAGTTCCCCGATGGCTTTCCGGCAGCGCGGATTCTGCTCGAATGGCAAGACTATCCCCAGGTCGCCCAGGGCTTCATCGCCCGACCCAATATGGCCCCCGTGCGGTCAAGGCGCGGAGAGGAAGTGTTCGCCGACGAGGGCGGTGCGGGAGGCGAGGCAGGGGGGCGTGATGGCGCCGCCCAGATCGTCGAGGAAGTGGTCGAGGCGACCAATCTCGCCAAGGACATGGCGGCGCGGATCCTCAGTAGCCCGACCGAGGAGGAGAATGCCGAGACGATGCGCGCGGCACAGCGTAGCGACGATCGTAACGAGCAGACGACGCCTGCTACCCACGCGGCCGACAAGGCGCAGGCGGCGCGCGACAAGCCCGAGGAGCAGGTCGTCGGCACGCGCACCAGCGACGAGCGCCGTGAGGGTCGCGATGCGCAACCGCGCGAGACCCAGGTCGAAAACCAAAGCCTCGTCGAGCTGAGGGAAGGCTTTGCCAGCGGGCGCGATACCGGTGGCATGGATATGGGGATCTAGGGCGTGCTCTCGGTCGCCTCGGTCCGCTCCGCCTCGGGTGCCGCGAACTATTTCGCGAAGGACGATTTCAAGGACAATTACTACACCGCCGACGGCTCGGCCGAGCAGAGTGCGTGGGGCGGCGCAGGGGCCGAGACGCTCGGCCTCGAAGGCGAGGTTTCGAAACAGGCTTTCGAGGAAATCCTGAGCGGCACGCTGCCGTCGGGCGAGGGCGTCGCGAGGCACGAAAACCGTCGCAACGGCGTCGACCTCACCTTCTCTGCCCCCAAATCGGTGTCGCTCATGGCCTATGTCGCCGGCGACAAGCGCGTGCTCGCCGCCAACATGACCGCCGTCCAGAAAACCATGGCTTGGGTCGAGAAGAATCTCGCGGAAGGTCGCAAGGACATCGAGGGCCGCAAGGTGCCGGTCCAGACCAGCAATCTCGTCTATGCGCTGTTCCAGCACGACACCAGCCGCGCGCTCGATCCCCAGGCGCACATCCACGCCGTCGTCGCCAATCTGACCCGCATGCCCGACGGCAAATGGCAGGCGCTCCATGCCGACAAGCTCTGGGCGAACAATGCGACGATCGGCGCCATCTACCACGCTTATCTGCGCGCCGGCCTCGAGACGCTCGGCTATCAGGTCGAACTCCAGGGCAAGCATGGCACATTCGAGATTTCGGGGGTGCCGAAGACCGTCATCGACGCGTTCAGCCAGCGGCGCGAGGCGATCCTCGAAAAAGCCGCCGCGCTCGGCATCGTCTCGGCGAAAGGGCGCGACGGCGTCACCACCACCACCCGCGACCCCAAGCTCAACGCCGGCGATCGCGACGGTCTGATCAAGGGCTGGATCGACAAGGCGGCGGCGCTCGGCTTCGACGGCAAGGGCCTTCTGGCTTCCTCCGAGGCGCGCGCCGGCGCCAGCGTCTCGGACAGCCGTGTCGAGCGTGGGTATCGCGCCGTAGCCGATGCGATACAGGGCGCGCGCGAGGTGATCGGAGGCTTCCTCCGCCCGCACGATCCGTTGGTCGATTCGGGACTCACCCGCATCACCCTGTCGCCCGCCACCGCGCGAACCCAGCTCGCGGTCGCATCCGCCGTGCGGATCCTGTCCGAGCGCGAGGCGGCGTTCAACGTTCACTTGCTCGCGAAGACCGCACTCGACCTCGGCCTGAAGGGCGTGACGATCGACAGCGTCGAAGCGCGGGTCGGGCGGCTGATCGAGCAGCGCCAGCTCATCCCGGGCGTGCCCCGCGACGGCGACAAGAACATCTCCATGGTCACTACGGCCGAAGCGCTGCGCACCGAGGAAACGATCCTGAAGGCGGTCGAAGCGGGGGCGGGCAAGGCGGTGCCGGTGATCCCTGCGACAGAGGCGCCAGAGCGCCTGCAGGCCATCGCCGATCGTCCGCTCAACGCCGGCCAGCTCGCGGCCGCCACTTTGATCCTGTCATCGGAAGACCGCACCATCACGGTGCAGGGTGTCGCCGGCGCCGGCAAGTCGACGATGCTGCAGGCGGTCGCGCGCGTGGCGGAAGCCGAAGGCCGCGACATCGTCGGCCTCGCCTTCCAGAACAAGATGGTCGCGGACCTCGCCGACGGTGCCGGCATCAAGAGCCAGACGATCGCCTCGTTCGTGCTCGCTAACGAGCGGTTCGTAACCGAGCGCGACACGCCGCGGTTCGAGGCGGCGCAGGCGAAGTTCGCCGGCGCGATGCTGGTGGTCGACGAGACGTCGATGGTCTCGAGCGACGACATGCTCAAGCTCCACCGGATCACGGAGGCGCTCGGCATCGACAAGCTCGTTCTGGTCGGCGACCGGCAGCAGCTCTCGTCGATCGACGCCGGCAAGTCGTTCGCGATGATCCAGGCCGCCGGCGGCACGATGGCGCGCATGGACGAGAACATCCGCCAGCGCACCGACACGCTGCGGACAGTCGCGGCGCTCGCCAATATCGGCAAGGCGGGCGAGGCGATGAAAGTGCTGGGCGAGAACGTCCATGAGAGCGCCAGCGCGCCCGAGACAGCCGCCGAGATGTGGTTGGCCCTAGCGCCAGACGAGCGCGAGGCGACCGCCGTCTTTGCGTCGGGCCGCGCCTCGCGCGCGATCATCAACCAACGGATTCAGGACGGCCTAGCTGCCGAGGGCACGGTGCGCGGGCAGGGGATCCACCTCACCGTCTATGAGCGCGTCAACCACACGCGCGAAGAGCTGCGCTATGCCTCTACGTACCAGCCCGGTCAGACGCTCGACGTCGGCCGGGGCGGGGCACTGGACGTCGGGCTCGAGAAGGGCCGCTACGACGTCACCCGCGTGTTGCCCAATGGAAAGGTCGAGCTCAGCGACGGCCGCCGCAAGATCCGGTTCGATCCCCAGCAACTTTCGCCGACCGAGAAGCGCGATCGCCTCGAACTGACCGAGAAGAAGGACCTCCATATCCGCGAGGGCGACCGCATTCGCTGGACCGCCAACGACAAGCCGCGCGACCTTCATAACGCTGCGCTCGCGCGGGTCCTGACCGTCGACGTCAATGGCGTCACGGTCGAGACCGCGAGCAGGGAGCGGCTCACGCTCGACCTCGGCGACCCGATGCTCTCCCGGCTCGACCTTGCCTATGCGCTCAACATGCACATGGCCCAGGGCATCACCACCGACAAAGCCATCACCGTGATGGACAGCCACGAGCGCAATCTTTCGAACCAGCGAATGTTCAACGTCGGCGTCACCCGCGTCCGGGACGAGCTGGTGATGGTCGTGGACGACAAGGCGAAGCTCGAGCGCCAGCTCAACCTCAATCCCGGCAACAAGACCTCGGCGCTCGAGACGCTGGGCCGCCTCGACATCGACAACAGGAAGGGTGGCGGCGCGCCCGTGAAATTCGATCCTGGCCCGATCGACGGCATCAATCTGGCCGACCAGCCCGACATTCTCGGCGACCTGCCGCCGATCCCCGAGGGGCCAGTCGCGCCCGCGGTCGTGGGGCAAGCCAATGATCTCAAAGCGCCGCCCGACCTCAAGCCGGACGTCAAGGGCGACCTGCTGCCACCGCTGCCCGAGCGCAGCCTTGGCCTCGATTTGTGAACTGTCGGCGCGGTGCCGGCACATTGGAAGGAGACTGACCATGGCGTGGGATTTTGACGAAGGCGGCAAGTTCGGCAGCGAGAAGGCAGCCGAGGATTATGCGCGTCGCAATGGGCTCAGCGAAGCCGATTTCCGGACGCGACGCAAGGGCGACCAGGTCGAGCTGGAGATTCGCTGCTCGGCCGTCGACGGCCGAGCGCTTCGCGACAGCAATGAGGGCCGCAAGGACGGCTGGTTCTGAGCGGCCACGCGCAAATCCGGAGGGAAACGCATATGCACCAGCTGACCGACCAGCTTGGTCGACTATCGATGGGGCCGATCATCTTCCTCGTCTGTCTCGTCGTCCTGCTCGGGCTGCTCGCGCCGCTGAAGGCGATCGGTGGACCTCCGGCGCCGGTCGCCAAGGCGTTCATGACCCCGCGCGAGCAGGCCATGCTGTCGGCGCTCGAGCATGTGCTCCCGATGTACCGGATCCATGCTCAGGTCGCTATGGGCGCGCTGCTCGCCGCGCCCAGGCGGCCGGGAAGTCGGTTCAACCTGGCCGACCGAAACGCCTTCTCGCAAAAGATCATCGACTTCGTCATCGTGGATCCGACCATCGGCAAGGTGGTCGCTCTGGTCGAACTCGACGACCGTTCGCACGACGCGGTGAAAGACCGACTGCGCGACGCCATGACGGCGCGGGCGGGCTACCAGACGATCCGCATTCCCGCGTCGGCCCGGCCGACTATTCCGACGGCGCTGGCAGCGGTCGGCCATTTGCGCGACGTCGAGCTGCTCCACGACCGCGCGAATGCGTGAGGTGGTCCGATGGACATATGCCTGTTCCTATTTACTCGTTTTCCGCACAGCCTGCGTTCAGACCGCCGTTCCAGCAGAAGCGGCTAGCGCCTGTGTTAGACCAGCGATCTATGTTAAGTTGCATGCCGCCTCTCTTACTATGGAGACCCAGTAGGTGTTGCCTGCCGATCGTCACATGCAAATCTACTCGGAGAGGAAGACCACGGAAGCGGAGCAGTTGATCGGCTCCGCCAAGATTGAGTTTGGTCATATGCACAACACTAAAAACGGTGGTGAGCGATCAAGGGAGGTCGCCCCACGGGATGCAGACGAACGACGCTGCTGATGGAGGCCGCGTTGTCAGCCTAACCCGCATAACGTGTTTCGAGTAGATCGAGTTCGCGGATCAGCTTGCGCGCCAATTCGCTGCCCAGTTCCCGCTTTCGTACCATCCGAAAGATTTGCGCGCGCTCCGCCTTGAGGGCGGCAAGCCGCATATCGCGCTCGATCCGCTCCGACCGACGACCGAGCGCATTGTCTTCAGGTGTGCCTCGGCGATTCTCGATCCGCTCGCGATAGCCGTCCATGATCCGCGACGCGGCGGCCACATAGAGATCCGCGTCCTTGCGGCCTTCGGCCAAGTCATGCTGGACCTTTTCGATGGCGGCGATCGCCGCCTGCGCGGCTTCGATCCGCGCATGATCCTCCTCGGCCTGCCGCGATGGCTCGGCCGGCATTTCAAGCCCGTTGAGCAGCCAGGGTAGGCCGATGCTGGCGACGACCAGCGAGACGATGATCACCCCCATGGCGAGCAAGATGGCTAGGTCGCGCGCGGGAAACGGGCTGCCGTCGGTCATCGCAAGTGGAAGCGTCAGTACACCCGCCAGCGTGATCGCACCTCGGACGCCGGCAAACGACATCGCCGCGACAATCCGCCAGTTTGGCGTCGTCTGCTGACCGGTCTGTCGGAACACCGTCAGCCGGAATGAGATCCACACCCAGCCGAAACGGAGCGCCGCCAAGCCCAGGTTGATCGCCAGCACATAGACCCCCAGCCACCAGGGTTCGTGATGCCCGGTCAGCCGCACGGTCTCGGCCGCGCCCGAGAGGATTATCGGCAACTGCTCGCCCAGCAGCACGAAGATCATGCCGTTGGCGGTGAACTGGATGACGTCCCATACGGTGTTGCGGCGGATACGGGTCACCGCCAGCGCCTGGCCGCCACTCTCGATGAAACCCATGGTGAGGCCGGCGGCTACGGCGGCCAGGATACCCGAGCAATGGAGATGCTCGGCGATGAGATAGGCGCCGAACGGGATCAAAAGGCTGATCAGGATCTGCGAACCGCTGTCTTCGCCTAGGCGGCGGCTGATCCAGTTCTTGACGCGGCCGACCGTCCAGGTGAGGCCGGCGCCGACCGCGATACCGCCGAAGGAGACGTACAGGAAGTTGAGCGCGGCATCATGAACCGAGAAGGCCCCGGTCAGCGCCGCGGCAATGGCAAAGCGCAAACAGACCAGGCCCGAGGCGTCGTTGAGCAGGGATTCGCCCTCAAGAATGTGCATCATCCGCCTCGGAATCGGCACGCGTTGCGCGATCGCCGTAACCGCGATCGGGTCGGTCGGCGAGACGACCGCGGCCAGCGCGAAGGCGACCGCGAGCGGGATCGCGGGCACCATCCAATGGATGAACAAGCCCATGCCGATCACGGTGAAGATGACCAGACCCAGCGCCAGTTCGAGAATGGTCACGCCATCTTTGAATAGCTCTTCACGCGGGATGCGCCAGCCGTCGAGGAACAGCAAAGGCGGCAGGAAAAGCAGGAAGAAGATTTCGGGATTGAGCGTCACGCGCCAGTTTGCCGCCAAGCCGATCACCGCTCCGAGAGCAATCTGCACGAGAGGCCGGGGGACAGGCAGCGGAAGGAGCCTGGAGATGACGCCGCTGACGACGACGGCGACCAACAGGGCAAGAACGATCGTGATTGCTTCCAAAATGCGCTTTCCGTTTGCGGGGCGGAGGGCGCGCCCTCCTGCCCTTATGGCAAGACGATCCGCTCAGGACCAGCTTGGCGCGTCTCACCTAGCGGCATCGGCCGCGCGGCACGGGCTCAACTCGGCTTGAGCGCCTGAGAAAGCCGCACAAGGGCGCGCTGCAGGTCGGAGTAGGCAATGGGCTTGCGCAGCACAAGGGCGTCCGGCAAGTCGTGGCCGATCCGCGCGGTGGCGTCCGCGCCGGCATGTCCGGTGACGAACAGGATAGGGATCAGGCGCGTGCGGCGGATCGCGATGGTGGCCGCAATGCCGTCCATGCCGCGAATGCCAAGATTGATGTCCGAAACGATCAGGCCGGGCTGCAGCTGCGTCGCCGCGGCGATCGCGTCCTCGCCGCGCGCGGTGATCGTGATCGAGACGAACCCCAAATCCTCCAGCAAGCTATCTAGCGTCCAGGCGATCATGGCTTCGTCTTCGATGATGAGGACGGGCTGTTCGAGAAAAGCCTGCGGCAGCGAACCGGCACCGTCCGGGCTCACGTCACCTGGCGGCGGCCTGTCGCCCGAGCATCGCCATCCGATCACGCCATGATCCAGCATCACGCGGCCTCCTCGGCAAGCGCGAAGCTGAGATAAAACCTCATGCCATCCTCGCGCCAGTCCTTGTTCATCGTCCCGCGCAGTTCATGTTTGACGCTGAGCGCGATCATTTTCGAACCGAAACCCTTGCGGCTTGGCGTCTGAACCCCGGAGATGCCGGTTTCGCTCCAGATCAGCGACAATTCGCCGTCTTTTACGGCCCAGGTCAGATTGATCTGACCTCCTGGGGTCGAGAGCGCTCCATATTTGACGGCATTCGTCATCAATTCATGCAGGATCATGCTAAGGCTGAGCAGGTGACGGGGCGCCAACAGCACGGTGGGACCGTCGACCGTGATCCGCGGCGCCGCCTCACTCAGATCAGCGCCGAACAGTTCGTCGACCAGCGCCCGCAATGGCGCGCGCTCCCAGGCAACGCTGGTCAGGATTTCATGGGAACGGGCGAGCGACGCGAGTCGCCCCTCGAAAGCTTTGGAGAACTCAGGAAGGGTGGTGGCGTTGCGCCCGGTCTGATGCGCGATGGCCGCGACGACGCCGAGCAAGTTCTTCACGCGGTGGTTGAGTTCGCCGATCATCAGTTCCTGCCGGCGCGCGGCGTCGCGTCGTTCGCTGATATCGCGGAGGAAGCCGAGGAAAACCGGCGCACCAAATTGTTCGGTGCGGGTAATCGACAGCTCTACGGGCAGCTCATAACCCGCTCGATGAAGCGCTTCGATTTCGAAATGCCGGTCCAGCACCGGGCCCGCACCGGTCGCCAGAAAGTGGCCAAGACCCTGCTCATGCGCTGCGCGATACCGAGGCGGGATGATCATCTCGCTCATCCGTTGCCCGTAGGCCTCGTCGTAAGACCAGCCGAAAGTCCGCGCGGCGACGTCGTTCCATCCCGCGATCGTGCCATCCATCCGCATCACCACCACGGCATCGAGCGCCGTCTTGAGAACGGCACCGAGACTCGCGCTGTCGAGATCATGCATCACTTCCATGAACAGGGGCTATCCTCCATGCGCAACGCCGTCCATAAATCGCAGCCCTAAAGTTGTTTTTTCGTGCGATTTCTGACCGGATCGAGCCTCTCGCTGGGCCCTCGATCCAAAAATTGACGCGAGATGTTCCGCCTGTCCTCCCGCTTGAGACGGTCTGTGAACAGCTTATGCTATAACGTGAACGTGCCAGCTGGTGACGTGATCAGCCGAACGGCAAATGCGAGCGACGCGGCAGCAGCAGCGGCACACCACAGAGCGCTTAGGCCGATCATGGCATAGGTGGCGGCACCTGCGATCGCGCCTAAAACCAGCCCGGCCCACAGCAACAGATAAGGTATCCATGCCCAGCGCTCACCGCCACGCAGTGCGGCGGCGATGTGTTGACCGCACTTGACCAACGTGCCGGTCATATATGTCACACCAATGCTGACTTCGCCATCGCGTTGGAACCGTGTTCACACAGCCATCGCGAGCGCCATGGCGATGCCTACGCCATCGTCGAAGCCGAGCCGCCCAAGTGCAGCACCGACAGACAAGAGCAGCGAAACCGCCCCCAACACAATTGCCTTGCGCGACCGCCCTGCAGATGAAGCAAGGAGCGAACCGACGACGACCCCCGTGACGAAAGCGGTGATCAATGACCCAGCGAGCACCGCCGTTGCAGTGCGCCCGGTTAAACCGACCGCCATCCGGGTTGACTTGCCGCTCATGAAGGAAACGAACGACCTACCAAGCCTCAGGAAGCCGACTTCGTCGACGAAGCCGGCCAACCCGGCCAGGCAAATCGCCAACAGGCGCGCGCGTCGTTCGTAGCGGAGTATATAATCCCTATAGAAAATCATCTCCCGGTGGGAACGTGCGCGACTATTGCTGTAGGAAGCGCATCTCACGCACTAGGGAGGGACTTGATCGCAGGATCTGAGGTTGAGCTCACTGCCCAGCGCCACAGTTCGTGAGCGGTCATCGGCTTGCCGTACAGATAGCCTTGAACTTCACGACAGCCTGCAGCGCGCAGCCAATCCTCCTGCGCTTGGGTCTCGACCCCTTCGGCGATGACATCAAGTCTGAAAGCCTCTCCCATCCGCAACACCGCGTCGACCACCGCGGCATCACATGATCCGGAATCAAGATCGCGCAAAAAGCTCTTGTCTATCTTTAATCGCGTGACCGGCAGTTCCTTGAGCAGGCTGAGCGAGGCATAACCGGTGCCAAAGTCGTCAAGAGCAATGCTGACTCCCATTTGTCGCAAGGCGATCAAAGCGGACGCGACGGGCTGGACGTTCTTGATGGCGATCGTCTCCGTGACTTCGATCTCCACCAAGCTGCCTGGAAGGTGCGTTCGCGCCAGTTCGAAAGCGACAAGCTCGGGCAAACCATTCGTGCGAAACTGGCACGCGAACAGGTTTACGCCCATACGTAAAGTCAGCCCATTTTGCTTCCACTTTGCAGCTTGGGTCAACGCGGTTCGCAATACCCATTCGCCGACGGCGGCGGCAAGCGGCATGCGGTCGAGCACCGACAGAAACTGAGCAGGGGATAGTAGCCCATGCTCTCGATGGCGCCAGCGCAGCAGTGCTTCGGCTCCGACAATGCGTCCATCGTCAAGGCAGACCTGCGGCTGATAGAGCAGTTCGAACTCGCCGGCCTCGAAAGCGCCACGTAACTCGCCCTGCAGCCGCCGCCGCATCTCGACCTGATGGCGCAGATGCGGCTCGAAAAAGCTGATGGCGCCCCCGCCCATATCCTTGGCGCGGTAGAGCGCGAGATCCGCGCTCGTCAGCAGCGCATCGGTGTTGGCGCCATGATGCGGCGCGATGGCGACGCCGATACTTGTATCGAGCTGCAACTCCTCGCCGTCTATCCTGAAGCCCTCATTGAAACAGGCGCGCATGGCATCGGCCATCCGGTGGGCTTCGCGCGGATCGCCGACACCGGGCATCAATAAAACAAACTCATCTCCGCCGAGCCTGGCAAGCAGGTGGCCATCGTGGATTCGTTCACGCAGGCGATCGCCGACGGCGGTCAGCAACCGGTCGCCCACGCCGTGCCCGAGCACGTCATTGACGTCCTTGAATCCGTCGAGGTCGAACAGCAGCAGTGCTCCCGACGCCGGTTCAGCGCCGCTTCGTCCCGATAGCAGATCATCGGCCTTTTCGTGGAACAGGGCCCGGTTGGGTAAGCCCGTCAGCTGGTCGACATGCGCGATCTGGGCAAGGCGGACCTCATTGGCGCAGCGCTTGCGCTCGCTCCTGCGAAGCTCGAGCCGGTCAGTGACCAGCTGTCCCAGGCTTTCTAGTTGGCGGATGAATTTGGGGCCGAACTCGCGCGGCTCGGGCGAAATGATGCACAACGTCCCCAGCACGTGCCCGGATAGGACGCGCAACGGCGCGCCGGCGTAGAAGCGAATGTAAGGCGGCCCGAGAACGAGCGGGTTCTGGGAGAAGCGTGGATCGCGCCGTGCGTCTTCGACGACCAAGACGCCATCTGCTTCGATCGCATGCGAGCAGAAGGAGATATCACGGGCGGTTTCGGTGACGTCGAGCCCGGTTCGCCCGGCGAATACCTGACGGTCTTCTTCGACTACCGAGATCAGGCTGATAGGCACATCGAACAAGGAGGCGGCAAGCGCGACGATATGATCGAATTCGGTCTCGTCTGGCGCGTCGGCGAGCTCATAATCGGCGATCGCCGCGAGCCGCTCGCTTTCGCGCGAGCCCTCAAGATGGATAGAAGCGCATGGCATGAAGAAGCGAACTCGACGCGGGCGAACCGGGACTTGTTAACCCTTGGGCCTTACCAAGAGATTAGCGTGCAATCTGAAAGACATTACGCAGCCGCAAGGAAGATTTCTGTCGTGCGCAGCGTGACTGTCGGGAATTGACCATGAACTGGCACCGGCTCAGGAGCTTCGTCATTCGCCATCGCGTCACCATTGGCGATCTTTCGCTGCTCACCGCGGTACTTGCCTCCGGTGCCTATATTGCGTTCGATGTCGACATCTTCATGCAGGAGGGCCAGCTCACACCCCGAGGCGCGGTGATCGAACTTGACGAGATGGCGATCCTCGGCGCTTTGCTCGCGATCGGTCTGTTGATTTTTGGCTGGCGCCGATATGCTGAGCAGAAGCGCGAAGTGAAACGGAGAATGGCGGCCGAAGCACATGCCCGCACGCTTGCCTATCAAGACGTTCTGACTGGCTTGCCCAACCGGCGCCAGTTCGACGATGCGCTCGTCGCAGCCTTGGCCGCGCCACCGCGCGCCGGCGGCGCCCATGCCCTCTATCTGCTGGATCTCAACGGTTTCAAGCAGGTCAACGACGTTCATGGCCATGGCGCGGGCGATGAGGTGCTGGTTGTGGTCGGCCAACGGCTGCGCGGCGTGATGCGCGACGGCGACATGATCGCGCGCTTCGGAGGCGATGAGTTCGCGATTTTAGCCCATCACCTTGCTGGGCCTGAAGCGGCGAGCAATGTCGCGCTCAGAGTGATCGAGGCGCTCAAGGAGCCGATCACTGGCGGCGATGGACGCCACCATATCGGCGCCGGTATCGGCATCGCACTGCTTCCTGCCGATGCGACGACACCGATCGAAGCGCTGCGTAAAGCCGATGTTGCGCTCTACCGAGCCAAGGCCGAACGCCGCTCGGCGATGCGGTTTTTCGAAGAGCAGATGGACTACCGCATCCACGAGCGCGTCCAGATGGAACAGGCACTGCGTGATGCAATGGAGAGCGGATCGATCGAGACGGTCTTCCAGCCGTCCTTCGATTTGCGCGACCACAGCATTGTCGGCTTCGAAGCACTCCCCCGCTGGCATCATCCCGAACAGGGCGACATTCCTCCCGAGCGCTTCATTGCGATTGCCGAAAACGCGGGACTGATACACGAACTGGCGGAGTCTCTTCTGCGCCGTGCCTGCCTAGCCGCCGTGCAGTGGCCCGTGCACGTGCGGCTGTCGATCGATATCTTTCCCCTTCAATTACGTGATGAGCTGCTCGCGGCCCGCGTCGTGCGCGTCCTGCACGAGACGGGCCTTGCTGCCGAACGGCTCGAGGTGGAGATAACCGAAAGCGCGCTCGTCGCAGATCTCGAAGCAGCCCGAGTCACCTTGGGCGCCTTGCGTGGTGCGGGCGTGCGGATCGCGCTCGACAATTTCGGGACGGGCTATTCGAGCCTTTACCATCTACGCAATTTTAAGCTCGACAAAATCAAGATTGATCGCAGCCTGATCGACGCCATGGGTGATGAGCGTGAAAGCGCGGTGATCGTCAACGCCATGATCGGTCTCGGCCATGGCCTTGGTGTTACAGTAGCAGCCGATGGCATCGACTTCGGCACGCAAGAGCGCTCGCTTCTCGGCACTGGGTGCGAGCAGGGCCAAGGCGCCTTACTGAGCGGACCGGTCTCAGCAGGCGAGACGCTGGCCTTTTTCGGCACGGCGCCAATCCGCAGCGCCAATCATCAATGGGGTAGGGATTGACGATGTCGGATACGCGCCCCGCAAGAATGGCTGCACGATAACGGCGGTGCCACTGATGGCAGGCGGGTCTTCGGTATTGATGCGAATACCGACGCGCATGACCGCGGTTTCCGATCGCGGACACCCGATCTATTCTGCGGTAGTGAATTGCGGAGGCGGCGAAGCAACAGTCGCGCCAGTGCCTCGGGCCTACGGCATGACTCTAGGCCCGCCGTGCTCAGTTTCCGTTAGCTGCCACTTGTGACACTTTACCTAGGGGTATCTGGTAAAGTGTCATTGCTGACAATCTCCGGCTAGAGCTCCGCTTACTGGATATGACCGCGATAGACGAACTCGATGAGGTCGCGGACCAGCTCGACAAGGCCGCTGGTCGGAAGCCCATCAAAGGGATTACCATGCGCCAGCGCATTGCGCCGAACCGCCAGTGTCGACTTCGTATTTCCGATTAGCTGACCTACGGCCGTTCCACCGCATTGCACGATCATCGGTATGTCCGCGTCGGTAAGACCATCGCTATCGACTATATATTCGATCAGTGCCGCGAGAGATCGTTGTGGCAGCGCATTGGCGAGCCCGGGCGCTTCACCAGCCTTGAGCCTATGTCTTGGCTTGCCTGGTATCTGCCTTCCGTACCGATCGTTGAGCGCCAGCTCGAGGGCAATGAGCGCCACCAGTTCGCCTGCCTTGATCAGATCGAAGTCGATCCAAGCCAGATAATATTGTTTGAGCGCGCTCGAACGCGAGTATTACGATGTCCAGCACAAGCGGATTGAGCGACTCTGCATCGATGAAACCACGCCAGCGCGCGATTGTGTCAAACTGGAGCTGGGCCAGCGGCGTGTCCTGCGCTGGCCAGTACAGGACGAGAGGTCCGGATCGGACCATGAAATTGAGATCGGGGAATTCTATAGTCTCGCGTTACTACGCAGCCATCGCTTTCCGCGCCGCGAAACACCCGGTCGCGCGGGATGGCTGCTGCCCGAGGGTCGGGCGGACTAGGGCGCTTTCCCCGCCCGTGAAGTGTCACAGGTGAAAAAACTACTCGACAGCGCACGAACGGGATTCACTTCCTCGAAGGCGGTGCTAAGATTCCCATTATGTTCCACCAAGCCGACCTCTTCGATGCGATGGGCGCGGAGCAGAATATCGCTTCCGAGAGCCTGAACTTACCGGCGCTGATCGAGCGTATCGCTGACTTTTCGCCACGGCCGCGCTACACCTTCATGGTCCTCAACCTGATCGCCAAAGCCGCTGGTGGCAACAGCGGGTCAGCCGGTCCCTATGTCATCGCCGACGACCAGAGCAGGATCCCCCTTCGCGATTGGCTCTGCGACTCTCTGGTACCAATGGCCAAACGCGATGCACGTCGCTTGATTATCGTTGACGAGGTCACGGCGTCGCTCGCGGAACAAAACGCTCTGCCAGACGACGCAGAGGAAGCCGCTCGTATGATCGATCATGAGGTGCGGACGCGCGTGCGACGCTCCGGGCGGTGCAATGTCAGTCGCGCCGTATCCGATCTCGTGCGCGCGGGTCTGGTTCGACGGCACTATCAGGGCTACCGGGTGGACCATCATAATCGTGGGGCGCAGCGCGAGGCAGTCTACACCATCACCGAAGCGGCCGCGTGCGCGCTCGGGTCTCAGCGAGCTTGACAGAGGTGAACTCTGCGGCACTGTTTTCATCATCCCAAGGATTTCACCGACTCGTTGAAACGAGACTTCTAGTGAAATATATTGCCATTTCAGCAGAATTGTGATTTCAACGGCTCGGTGAAAGACCCAACAGTTACCGAGCGACGCGCAGCAGAAGCGCTGAAGGCCTTCCTTGGATCGATCCCCCAATTTGCCCTTGGCCAGATGACGGTATGCGGCGAGCCAGGCGAATCCGATCGCGGTGTCGACATCGTTGCGGAAACGGAGTTCGCCGGCCGCCCGGTCAGGCTCGTGGTCGAGGTCAAAACTAACGGGCAGCCCCGGATCGCGCATCAAGCGGCCTACCAGCTCAAACGCTATCTGGATCAAACCGGCCAGGAGGGCGTGCCGATGTTCATCGCACCCTATCTATCCGAACAGGCGCAGGCCGCATGCCGCGACGAGGGCATCGCCTATCTCGATTTCCAGGGTAACGCTCGCATCGTCTTCGACTCCATCTTCATCGAACGTCAGGTCGAAGGAAAGCCGGATCCCGAGCGACGTTCCCTTCGCACCCTGTTCAAGCCCAAGTCAGCCCGCATCCTGCGCGTGCTGCTGAACGACCCTCAACGGGCCTGGCGCGTGACCGAACTAGCCGAAGAAGCCAAGGTCAGCCTGGGGCTGGTCAGCACGATCGGAGCGGCACTGCGCGACCGCGATTGGGCCGATCAAACCGAACAGGGGCTGCGCCTTATCGATCCTTCCGGTTTGCTGGACGAATGGGTACGCAACTATGAAAAGCCCAGAGGGGAGGAGGTACGCCTCTATACCCACCTCCACGGCAAAGCCCTGTCCGAGCGTCTGCGCGATCTCGCGCCTGAGGAGGGAAGGGTGGTACTCGCCTCGTTCAGCGCCGCTGATTGGTACGCGCCCTTCGTCCGCCAGAGCACCAGCTATTTCTACGCCGATGACAAGGGTCTCGGCGCCTTGCAGACGATCCTCAGTCTGAGCGCGCCGGCGAAAGGTGCGAACATCGTCGTGCGCGTCCCCGATGAGGATGGCGTGCTTGATGACGCGCGAGCGGTCGCGCCGGGGGTCATCGCGACCAGTCCGGTCCAGACCTACCTCGATCTCGCGGCAAGCGGCGAGCGTGGCGCCGAAGGGGCCGAACATCTGAAAGGCAAGCTTCTCAGGTGGCCCTCATGACCGACGAGCCGCAATCGGAAACCGATTACGACGATCGCACCAGCGCGGCGGTACGATCGGTGCTCGTCGAGATCGGCCAGACATTGGGCAGCTTTCGCGGCAAGTTCGCGGTTATCGGTGGCGCCGTTCCATGGCTGCTGCTCGAGGACAGCGAGATGCGCCACGTCGGCACCCTCGACATCGATCTCAGTCTCGACGCGCAGGCTCTGGTCGCCTGCGAGGAGTATGTCGCCCTTGTCGATGCCCTCCACGGTCAGGGCTACGCCCCACGCGACACGCTCAAATATTTCCAGATGGTCCGGACGGTGCAGCCGAAGGATGACGGGCCGCCGATTGATGTAATCGTTGATTTCCTGCGACCCTACGACGCCGTTCTGGAAAAGAACCGGCCGCCGATCACCACCGAGTTCGCGACCCAGCGCGCATCCGGCGCGGAACTTGCCATCCATTTCCACGAGCTCGTCGCGATCGAAGGCGACATGCCCAAGGGCGGGACCAACAAGGTGATGATCGCCGTCGCCTCGATTCCGGCGCTTCTCGCCATGAAAGGCTTCGCGCTCGACGGGCGCTACAAGCAGAAAGACGCCTACGACGTCTATTACTCGATCCGGAATTATCCCGGCGGAATCGACGCGCTCGCCGAAGATTGCCGCCCGTTGCTCGATCATCAGAGCGGTAGAGACGGCTTCGCGCATGTCGTCGCCAAGTTCGAAGACCCGGACGGCTACGGCCCGACATGCGTGCGCAACTTCGTCGAGGACTCCGATATCCTTGACGGCCGAACGCCGGACGAGTGGCAACAGGATGCCTTTGGTCAGGTCGATGCCTGGGCTCGTGCGATGGGACTGCGATGACACACCGATCTGCGGGGCAACGATGAAGCTCATTCACACAGCGGACTGGCAACTCGGGAAACCCTATGGGCGGTTCGACCCGGAGGTGCGCGCAGCTCTTTCTGAAGCACGCTTCGATGTCATCGATGCGATTGGTAAGGAAGCGGCTCTCCATGGCGCGGATCACGTCCTCGTCGCCGGCGATGTGTTCGACACGGAAGGACCGGAAGACCGCACGATTGTTCAAGCGATCTCCCGGATGGAACGTCATGCATGCCGGTGGTGGCTCCTGCCGGGCAATCACGACTTTGCACGCAATGGCGGCCTCTGGGACCGCGTGCGTCAACGAGCGGGCGCCGGCATTACCGTCTTGTCAGAGGCGCAGCCTCACGAGATCGAGCCGGACGTCTGGCTGCTGCCGGCACCGCTCACGCATCGCCATAATCTCGACGATCCCACCGAGCGCTTCGACAGCATGGATACATCAGGCGCTCGCATCCGCATCGGCCTTGCCCACGGATCGATCCGCGACTTCGGGACACAGGGCGAAACCAAAAACCAGATCGCTCCCGACCGGGCCCGTCGCTCTTCCCTTGATTATCTTGCGCTCGGCGACTGGCACGGGACACTCAATATCGATGCGCACACCTGGTACGCCGGCACCCCCGAAACCGATCGTTTCCAGCGTGATGATCCCGGCCATGTGCTGCTCGTTGACGTTCAGGAGGGTCGCGAACCGTTCGTTACCCAAATCCGCACGGGACGTTTCCAGTGGATCAGGCGGACCTGGATGGTGAACGATCAGGCCGGCTTCGATGCCGAGTGCAGCCAATTGTTGGCATCTATCGATCCACCGTCGACGCTCCTCGAGCTGTCCCTGGCAGGAATCACCAGCCTCACCGACCGGGTCGGGATGCTTGGAAGACTGGAAAACGACGTCGGACACCGCGTCCGTTATCTCGACGTTCGATCCGCCGACCTCGTCGGCCGCCCCAGCGAAGATGACCTGGCAAGCCTCTCGGTAGAGGGCATGCTCGGTGTAGCGGCTGCGAAGCTCTCCGCCTTGGTGGAAACTGGTGGTCCAGACGTATCGGTCGCGAAGCGGGCGTTGGAACGCCTGTTCGTGGAATATAGCCGAGAGGACAGGGCATGAGCCTGTACCTGCGTCGGATCGCCGTCGACGGCTTTCGCAAGTTTCGGGAGCCGATGGCGATCGAAGGCCTGACCGACGGTCTGAACATCGTCATCGAACCCAACGAGACCGGTAAGTCGACAGTGCTTGAGGCGCTGCGCGCCGCATTTTTTGTGCGCCACAGTACGAAGAACCAGCTTGCCCAGTCGTTCGCCCCTTACGGAGAAGCCGTCGGTCCAGAAATCCGAGTCTCATTCGATGCCGATGGTGCACCGTGGACTGTGACCAAGCGCTTCCTGCGGGGCGCCTCGATCGAAGTCACCGGACCCCAGGGCAAGGCTCAGGGCGAAGAGGCCGAAGCGCGTCTCCACGCACTTCTGGGGTCGGTTCGCGACACCAGCCAGAGGGGCGACGCCGGGACCTATGGTGCTCTGGGGCTCCTCTGGGTGGCACAGGCCGAGGCGCTCACAGTCACCGCGCCAGGGCAAATCGTCCGTGACACGGTCCGCTCGACGCTTGAAGCAGAGGTCGGCTCGATCATGGGTGGCCCCGCCTACACGCGCGTGCGCGCCAGAATCGACGAGCAGTTCGGGCGTTACTGGTCTCCGACGGGGCAAAAACGGGGACGACAGAACGAGGCGCGAGAGCGTGTCGAAATGGCCGACGCGGCCGCGCGCGACGCCGCTGAACGTCTGGCCGGACTGGAAATGACATTCTCCGACCTCGAAACCGCGCGTGCCAGGTTGAAGGTTCTTCACCGTGAGATCGCCGACGACACCGATGCCCAGACGCGCAAGGATCTTTCCGCCTCCCTTGAGACCGCGCGCGCAGCCGCGCAAATCCTCGCGACGCGCCGGGCCGAGCATGAAGCCGTCACCGCCAAGATGCGCGGCCTGCAAGATCTCGTCGACCGTCATCGCAAGGCAGTCGAAGAGCGCGACAGCGCCGAACTCGCAGTCGCGCAAGCGCGAGCGCGCCGCGCCGACGTCCGTGACGGCTTAGCCACGGCGCAGCAACGACTTGTCGATGCACGTACCGCCCTGGCGGCTGCGCGAACCGCGCGGCAGGAAGCTTGGAGCGCTCTGACTACGGGTGAGGAGGTTCTGCGCGCATCGCGTCGCAAGAGTGCTGTTGCTGCGGCCCGCACGCGGCACGCCGAACTTGTCGACTTTGAACGGCTTCAGGACGAGGCCAAAGCCCTTGCCGCGACGCTTATTCCCGCAAAGATCATGGAGACGATTGAGGCAAACGAGCGCCTTGTTGCCGAAGCGCGCGCACTGCAGGCAGCGGGCGCCACGCGGATCGCCCTGTCGGGCGATGCTACTGGCATATCGATAGAAGGCGAGCCGATGGCGCTAGGCGAACGAGTCCTGACGGGCGAAACCCGTGTTCGGCTCGGCAGCGCCGAGCTTATCATCACACCACCGGCAGGGGCCGCAAGTGCCGAAGGAGCGCTCTCCTCTGCGCTGGAACGGCAGAGGTCCGCGCTTGCGGAGCTCGGCCTCAACAGCCTGCCGGCGGCACGCGCACAAAACGATGCTGCGCGGGATGCCGCAAGCGAGCTGCGCACAATCGCCGCTCGCATCGCCGGAGTGACGCCGGCCGATGACAGCATCGGACTCGCTGCCGGGCCTGAGGCGCTCAAGCTTTTCATCGTGGAATTGAACGATGATGCGGATACGGACCCAGCTGAACTGCCGGATATCGCGCTCCTCACCATAAATCTTGAAGCAGCCGATACTGCGCTTGCACGCGCGGTAGGTGCTCAGGAAAGCGCTGTCGATGCCCTTCGCCGTATCGAACAGGAGGACGCGCCGCTGGCCAGCGCGGAAGCCGGCACCGCCAGCACTCTCGCCAACGCAACGACCCAGATTGAGACGATTGAGACCCGCCCCGAATTTCCAACCCTTGCCGCCGATGTCGCTCGTGCCCGCGAGCAGACTGCCGTGGCGGCTGTGAAGCTTGAGGAGGCTTCGCGCGACGCTACCGCGCACGACCCGGCGGCGATTACGCAAAAAATCGAGACGATCGACGCGCGGACGAAGGCGGCGGGAGAAGCGCGGATCAAACTCGAGATGGACGTCGCGCGACTGGAAGGGACCATCGAAAGTGAAGGAGGCAAAGGCCTCGCCGATCGGGAGGCTGGTGCTCGCGAAGAGGCGGAGGCGGCGCGCGCAGCACTGCAGCGGATCTCTGAGGAAGCCGACACGCTCAAGCTGCTGCGCGACACGCTCGACGAAGCACGCGATGAGACGTCAGCCAAGTTCGTTGGACCTGTTGCAAAACGGGCGAAACGGCACATCGAGCGTCTGTTGCCGGGCTGCGACCTTAGCTTTTCAGAGGACCTGACCCTTGAGGCTGTCGTGCGTGGCGGGCTAAGCGAAGGGTGCGGCGATTTATCGCGCGGCACACAGGAACAGCTGGCGGTACTGACGCGGATCGCGTTTGCAGACATGCTTCTGGACCAGGGCCGGCCGGTCTCGCTGATCCTGGACGATCCGCTCGTCTATGCCGATGATGCGCGGCTCGACTTGATGGTCGAAATTCTGAGCGAAGCGGCCGAGCGGATGCAGGTCATTCTGCTGACCTGCCGCGATCGGACATTCCGCCATGTGGAGGCTAACCGGCTCAGCCTTTCCGCCAATCTGAAAGACCGCGTCAATGCGCCTGCGGCCTGAACACTCCTTGACCGGTTGGGACCAGCGGCCCACCCTCAACTTAGGGGGATGAATGCTGTGGCGCGGACTGCCGAATATTCAATCAAGGGTTACGTTTATCAGTTTCTCCGGTACCTTTCGGAGATTCTGTCAGCTACTGACGGCGCTACGATAACGATCGAAGGAGCGATCGAGGACATTGACGTCACGACACGCGACCTGACTACCGCCGTCCAATGCAAATATCACGAGCAGGTTGAGAAGTTCACACTAGGTAAGGTCTACAAGCCAATCCTGCTGATGCTCGAGCACTTCTCGAATCATAGCGCCCCTCCTAAGGTTCATTACAGACTCTTTTGCTATTTTCCTGGTTCGTCCGGGTCGCAATCATTAACGCACGCCGAGCTGCAGACAGTACTCGCCACCAATTCCGTGCCGCTAAAGGCGATAGTGGCGCGCGTCGCGCCAGGAGCGAATCTGAACCTGTTTCTGAGCCGGTTTTCGATCGAATTTGGGCCTACCTGCGAGGCACTTCAGGACACGGTCCTAGCGTCGCTGAACGCAAAGGGCTTCTCGCCCGAAGACGTCGATGCGATCGTATATCCGAACGCCTTCCAGCGCATCGTGGACTTAGCTACCCGGTCAACATCGGCGGAGCGCACGGTTGAACCATCGGCTTTCATCACGGCGCTGCATGATGTGCGGCAGGTCACCTTCACGCGCTGGACCCGCGAGCTTGCGACCCGCGCCAAGATTTTCCAGCGACTGCGCAAAGATCTAAAATTCTCGCTCAGCCAGAATTCGCGAGGGCGGCACTTTGTTATCGATCCGACGATGATCGCTAATTTCGACGGAGAAATAGTCAGATTTATCAAGAAGTTCAGCGAGCGTTACAGCTTCAAATATCTGCACGCCAACCCGCCGCTTTTCGCGATCACTGGAGAATATGACGTTGGCGCACTGCAGGCGAGATTGCACGATGTCGGCCTCCGATGTGCGAACGGCTTGGTCGGCGGCACAGAGTTTCGGCCCACTGAACTTTTCCGAAAGCCGATGCGGCGGAAAAGCCCAGACGAACTCGAGTTCAGGGTAAGGTTAGCTAAGCGCGCGGTCGTGACAGAAATAGGCCAGAAGCGACCTGACGACCTGTTCCTCGTGAACATCGCCGACGACGACTGGGACCATCCGGACGTCAACGTTCACAGATTCGAGATCGAGCGCCTCTCCGACCTGGAATACGCGCTTCAGTTAAGGAACGACTATGCTTGAGCTTGGAGCCCCAATCGGCTGCGTCACCGATAGCTCGCCCTCCCTTATTCGGATTGAAATCAGCGGGGCGGAGGAGTTTGAAAAACACAAGTCGAAGCTAGGCGTAGGACAATATCTCCTCATCGCCTCAGGGAACAGTCTCCACCTGCTGAGCACGATCACGGCGGTCCGCGCGTCTCACACCGAGCGCTCCCACGGCTCTGGTGATGCCGATGGCGGCGGAGAAGTCGAGGCAGTCGCCTTCCGATTTCAGGTCGACACGCAACCCATCGGGACCTTGTCTGACGAGAGCGAATTCACGCGCGGCTCACATTCATTGCCGGTGCCGACCGAATTTGCCTATGTTACTCCTCCAGAGGTATTGAGCAGCATCTTTTCGGACCAGATCAAATCTCCATTTCCGCTGGGTACGCTCAGCATCGCCCCTGAAGTCCGGTTCGACATCGATGGCGACCGGTTTTTCAGCAAGCATGTCGCCGTCGTTGGTTCGACTGGATCCGGCAAGTCATGCGCCGTAGCCAAAATCCTTCAGACGGTGGTCGGGATCGAGTCCAAGGCGAACAGCCATAAAGCCGCGCAAAAGAACGCGCATATCGTGATATTCGATATCCACGCCGAGTATGCTGCAGCGTTTCGGCTTGCCGATGAGGAGAGTTTCACACTCAACCTGCTCGACGTGGACAGTCTCCGACTGCCCTATTGGCTGATGAACGCCCAGGAGCTGGAGGAAATGTTCATCGAGAGCAACGAACTCAACTCGCATAACCAGGTTTCGCAATTCCGCCATGCCGTCGTGCGGAACAAGTGTCGGCATAACCCTGGACTTTCAAACGTATCGTTCGATAGCCCGGTTTATTTTTCCGTCGACGAGGTAGTAACCTATCTGGAGAACATGAACTCAGAGGTCGTCGGCAAGTTGCCCGATGAAGGAAAGCCGAAGCTGGCAGACGGAACGCTCGTCGCGGACAGAGATGCGTATTATTTTGATGGAGCGCAGAGCTTCGTGGTCTCTTCCACTGCAGCTGCCACAAAGGCGTCGAATGGTCCTTTCCACGGAGAGTTCGATAGGCTCATCCTCCGGCTCCGTACCCGTCTCGCAGATCCCCGCCTTCGCTTCCTCTTCTATCCGCAGAAGGCCGATGGCAGCCCCTTATCGACCGGTGACTTTGCCGATGTGGTGCGCCAGTTCACCGGCTACCTGACGAAATCGAACGTCTCCATCGTAGACCTCAGCGGTATCCCGTTCGAGGTTCTGAGTATCGTTGTGAGTCTCATTTCCAGAATGATCTTCGACTTTGGATTCCATTATTCGAAGAGCCGACACGTCGGCGGCCAAGTCAGCGACGTCCCGATCATGATCGTTTGCGAGGAAGCGCATAATTATGTGCCTCGATCCGGCGGAGCTCAATATGACTCTTCTAGGAAATCAATCGAGCGGATCGCCAAAGAGGGTCGAAAATATGGGGTGACGCTGATGGTGGTTAGCCAGAGACCGTCGGAGGTCTCCGAGACAATCTTCTCGCAATGCAGCAACTTCATTGCGCTACGGCTCACTAACTCAGTTGACCAAAGCTACATCAAATCGCTGCTTCCCGACCTGTCTGCTGGGATTGGCGACCTCCTTCCCAACCTTGGTCAAGGCGAGTTTCTCACAGTTGGGGATGCGCCATTGATGCCGACCGTCGGACGGTTCGCCTTGCCGGTGCCTGAGCCGCATTCGCGAAGCGTCAATTATCTTCAGGAGTGGAATGCCGGATGGCGCGAGGTTAATTTCGACGACGTCATCGAGCGTTGGAGGGGCAAGATGCTTGCTGCCTCATGATATTCAGCGCGCCGCCAGTCGGCTGGCCTAGCCTTCCGTTAGGGCGGCCGAGCCGTTCCGCGACTTGGAAAGGTGACCATCGCTCGCCATCGGACTGGGCCAATTGCGCCGCGGGGGCTAAACCGAAAACAACTATTGGCCGGGGGAAACTGATTCGTGGACGATTTTGAACAGCAGCCATTTGCGGATGCGGAGTTTGCCGAGAACCCGGAGCAACGCTGCCCATGTGTCCTCCTGATCGATACCTCCTCCTCGATGCGCGGCGCGCCGATCGATCAACTGAATCAGGCTCTCATTGAGTTCAAGGAAGAGCTGATTGGCGACGCCATGGCGGCAAAGCGCGTCGAGCTGGCGATCATCACATTTGGCCCGGTCCAGACCCGAACTGACTTCACCACCGTCGACGGCTGGTATCCTGAGGCCTTTGAGGCAAACGGCGTCACGCCTCTTGGGGAGGCCGTTGTGTCGGCCCTCGATCTTCTTCGGGAACGGAAAGACCGGTACCGTGCGAATGGGATCAAATATTACCGCCCTTGGATATTCCTCATCACCGACGGCGCCCCCACGGACGACTGGCAGGAGGCTAAGCGCCGCGTCCATGCAGGCGAAGAGCGCAAGGAATTTATGTTCTATTCGGCAGGCGTAGAGGGCGCAGACATGTCGGTGCTCTCCCAGATTGCCACGCGTGCCCCGCTCAAACTTCGTGGCCTTGCCTTCCGGGAACTGTTTCAGTGGCTCTCGAGCTCGCTGAGCGCTGTCTCGCAGTCCAATCCTGGCGACGCCGTGCCGCTTGCCAACCCCACGGCACCGGACGGTTGGGCCGTTGCCGGCTGATCCAGGGAAGTGGCGATGGGCCGCGGCCTCGAGGATCGGAACGTCGCACCTTAAGGCCGGAACCCGGAAGCAAGACGCTTACACCGTCAAGATTCCAGGGCGTGATACGCTGTGCGCGATTGTCTCGGACGGAGCGGGTAGCTCGAGCCACGGCGGCGAGGGCGCCTCCCTTGTCTGCCGTATGCTGTCGACTGTCATCTGCGATTGGATCGCGCTCCAAGGCGGCCTGCCGTCCGATGATCAGATCCACGAGTGGCTCGATTCTATCAGGGACCGGCTCGCTTTGGTCGCTGGGAAGCGTGAGCTCACAAAGCGTCAGTTCGCGTCGACGCTGATTGCCCTTGTCGTCCGCGGCGAGGAGCTGCTCGCGCTGCAGATCGGCGATAGCGCGCTGGTCGCGCGCAAGGCAGGGCGGTGGGAGGCTATCTGCTGGCCCGAGAATGGCGAGTTTGCGTCCACTACTTATTTCGTGACCGACGATCCCGAACCGCGCCTCCTGATCATTCGCAGAGCTGCCGGCGACTATGATGCCTTCGCTGCTTTTTCTGACGGAATAGAGAGCATCGCGTTGCACCATGCCAACCGGGAGCCGCACGCACGCTTCTTCGATCCGATGATCAAGCCCATCGATCAGGCAACGCAGCGCGGGCGACTGGCCGCCCTTTCGGCAGCTCTGGGCCGCTATCTCGACGGCCCGGCAATTTGCGACCGTACCGACGATGACAAGACGCTGGTACTGGTATCGCGGGGGTGACCCACCCGCCGATTAAGATCGATGGCCGGCCATTCGCGCTCGGAAAACGCATCGGCAAGGGGGGCGAGGGTGAGGTCTTCGCTGTCGAGAACAAGCCTGACAGCGCCGTTAAAATCTACAAGGATGAGCTGCGCGCCAAACGCGAACCCAAGGTTCGCGCGATGGTCCTTGCCGACCTTGCCGACACCACAAAGTTGGTGGCGTTCCCCGCTGCCATCGCGACAGACGGCCGAGGGGGCTTCCTCGGTTTCCTGATGCGCCTCGTATCAGGCTACCGGCCGATCCACGAACTCTACGGCCCCAAATCTCGCAAGGCCCATTTCCCGGAGGCTGACTACCGCTTCCTGGTGCGCGCAGCGCTCAATGTGTCCAACGCAGTGGTGAAAGTCCATCAAAGCGGCTGCGTCATCGGCGACTTCAACCATTCTGGTGTTCTCGTATCGAACAAAGCGACAGTGTCGCTCATCGATGCGGACAGCTTCCAATATTCCAAAGACGGCAAGCTGTTCCCTTGCGTTGTCGGGGTGCCTGACTTCACGCCGCCCGAACTACACGGCGCCGATCTATCGACAGTCCGCCGCACCGAAGTGCACGACAATTTCGGCCTCGCAGTGGCGATCTTTCACCTGCTGGCAATGGGAAAACATCCTTATGCGGGCCGCTTCGCCGGCGGTGACCTTTCGATGAGCAACGCGATCGCACAGCATCGCTTCGCCTTTTCGCAGGTCCGCGTGTCCGAGACGCGTACCACACCGCCGCCCGGGTCGGTGAGCCTCAAGGACTTCCCGCCGCAGATTGCCGCCGCCTTCGAAGCGGCTTTCGGCCGAAATCCGGCGGCGCGGCCGAGCGCGGTCACTTGGGCGACGCTGATGAAGGAACTTGAGCAGGCGTTGAGCCACTGCGGAAAGGTTCGGACCCACTATTATCCGTCAGCGGCGTCATCCTGCCTCTGGTGCCGTGTCGCCGGCCAGTCCGGGGTCGACATGTTCCCTGACCTGCTTGGGCCCGCCCCTCAGATCGCACCCGGCGGGCCGTTCGACATAGAACGCATCGCGGCGCAGTTCGCGGCGATCAAACTGCCTGATCCAACCATGTTGCTTCCAACATGGTCGGGTCAGATTTCCGCCGCGAGTGAAGCGGTAGCCGCGGCCAATCGCGCCCGCATGGGCCATCGGGCCTTGGGGGCCGCGGCGATGATTGCTGCCATCGGCGGCTTTCTGGCGGCCGCCAATTTCGCGATCGTGTGGATTGGCATCGGCATCTTCGGCCTCATCAGGTTCTTCGGCGGTTCGGTCGAGCAGGCACCGTTCAAGGCGGCCTATAGCGACGCAGACAACCGGGTTCGCTCACTTCAGCAGGGGTTCGTTGATCGGCTCGGCCTAAGCGAACTCGTCACGGTCAAGGCCGACGTCGAAGCATGGATTCGATCGTACCGCGATCTCGATCGCGACCTTGCTCAGAATATCCAGAAGCTGAAGGCATCGCGCGAATCGCGCAAGCGGGAGGAGTATCTTGATCGCTTCCTGATCCGCCGTGCCCGCATCGCCGGTATCGGCCCAGCCAAGACGGCGACCCTTGCGTCCTATGGGATCGAGACCGCCGCCGACATCAAGTCAAACGCCGTCCGCGCCGTGCCCGGCTTTGGTGAGGCGATGACGGCGAAGCTGCTTACCTGGCGCAAAGCACATGAAGACAGGTTTACCTACAACTCGACTCCAGACGCCTCCGATGTTCAGGCTGAGAATGCCGTGCGCGCCAACTGGGCCACGAAACGAGCTAATCTGCAGACTAAGATACGCTCGGCCCTGACGGCGCTGCAGACAGGTCCTCAGCAGGTCGCAATCCGCGCGCGGAACGGCGATCCGGCTCTGATGGATGCGCTCGCGAAGCGCGCGCAGGCAGCACACGATCTCAAGGTGCTTGGAATGACTGTGCCGACTGCTGTGCCATTCACGATCCAGACCCGGCAGGCTCCCTCACCGGTGCAATCGCCCGGTGCTTCGCCTCGCTCCGCACCAGTAGGAAGCGCATCTGCGCCGAGCTGCCCGCAATGCGGATCTTCGATGCAGCGCCGGACCGCTCGGAAAGGCCAACGCGCCGGTAAGCAGTTCTGGGGTTGCACCCGTTACCCGACATGTCGCGGGACGCGAAACTGATGAGCGCCGATGTCAGTTTGCCGAATTCATCGGATGGGTTTTCCTTTGTCATTGTACCTGAATCACCGGACAGAACACCCAAGTCCACTGGATTCTGATCTCAAATAAGCGGCCAATGTTCATGGCGACTCATCCAGCAAAGGAGGTCGCAATGAAGCATTCCAAATCGAGTTCGCTCCGCGCCGGAGATGCAGCGTGGAGTAAGGCTGCGGAACGTGAGCCGGTAATTCGGCGATTGGCGGGCCTTAAGCGCGTCCGTGAAGGCGATTTGCGCTCAGCGATGCGGGATCTGCAACTGGGCCGCTCACAAATTTGCCTGCTCCTGGCGCGGTACCGCTCCAATCCCGTGCCAGTGCTCCCATGCCAGAACGACCGGGCGCTAAGCCCGGTCGATCCAATCTGTCCCAACCTGTCGACGGGCTAATCGAGGAAGTCATCGATGATTTCTATCGGACCCGCCAGAAACCAAGTGTCGCAGCGTTGTGCGAGGCGATCGAGCATGAATGCAAAGCTCGCGGATTGCGATCGCCATCTAGAAAAGCCGTCTCGGCACGGGTGGCACGTCGAAGCGATGTTTCTGGCGGATTGTGTCGATCCATTCATTCGCTGCCCCTCTGCTTGAGACGTGATGTGTTTTTATTACGGAACGCGTTACGCTCGGGCGACTGGATCTCGGAGGAGATGGCGATATTTCAGCCCGACGCGCTCTCTGGCGAAACCTTCCATACTGTCGTCTGGCCGCGCGGCTGAGCATCTGCTGGCCAAGCTGCCCGAACGGCTTATCGTCCATGCTGACCGCGCTTACGACACCAATCGCGTCCGCGAGCTGATCGAGCGCCACGGTGCGGTCCCGAACATCCCGTCAAAGCGCACCTGCCTGTGGAAAGCTGCTTCAGCAGGACCTTCTACAAGGGCCGTAACGCCATCGGGCGTATGTTCTGCCGCCTCGAGGACTGCGACGCCTCGCAACCCTACGACCGGATCGCCAGGAACTTCCTCGGCGCCATCCATCTCGCCGCCGCGATCATGTGGTGATTGTGAGTCCCAGCCCTAGAGGGCGATGATCATCACTGCGGCAAAGCGGCGCAACGCGCATCGATCTGCCCGCATTCTTCGGGAGCGCGGTGTTGGCCCTGCCGGTTCCAACGGATTGGGACGCTTTCCTCATGCCGGCCAGCCACGAGGCGCATCTTGGGCGCCGCGATGGACTGGGCCGACGCATCATGGACTTCGTGCGGTTCGAGCACTGCAACCTGTGACTCCAAGCCAAACTGCCGGGCCGGCCTTCTCGGCGATACGACCTTCTGCGGCGGCTTGTTCTATGCGCGCGAGGATCACTAGAGCTACATCATCGCGGGGCAGATCATGCACATTGGTGATCATCGGCGGCGGCCGGGACATGACCGGATCCTTGATGGCCCGGCCAACCTGACACGGCGAAGTCGGCGCCATCGCGCGGCATGCGCTGCGCATGTATTCTGAGGCGCTTGAAACAGCGACCGAGACGAGCCGGCTCATCCAGATGATGGCGCGGATCGAATTCCTCGCCGCATCTGATGACTCTATGTCGATGGAGCGCGCAAAGCGGATGATCGCCCAGCAGATAGACCGTCGTCGCCAAGGCCGTTCGAAACGTTGCCGTTGTATCTATCTCCGATTGGTGCTTTTGCCGGCGTTAGGAGCGGGAGGGGGGCGGGCATTGATTCAGGACCGCCTCGACCATCAGGAGCGTGGGCTCGCCGGGGCATGCATGCGCGGTGAAGCCCATTTCGCGCTCGAGGTCGATTGCCGCATGGTTCTCTCGGCTCTCGATCGCCTGAAGACGGCCGATGCCCTTTGCGCGCGCGATGCCGGCCACATGCTTCAGCAGCGCCCAGCCGATACCACGGCCTTTATAATTACGGTGGACCGAGATCGCGACCTCGGCGGTCGCCAGCGTTGGATCGGCCGCCAGCATCGCCGTCGCGACAAGATTGTCGCTTTCAGGCTCGAACGCGACAAAGGTCTCGCTGCCGACATGGTCGACGCGCAGCATCGCTGCAATCTGGTCATGTCCGACATGCTGCACGGCAGACAGGAATCGAAAGCGCAGATCCTCAAGCGTCACGCCCTCGAATAGCGCTTCCAGCCGTGCTTCATCGGCCGCGACGGCGGGCCGGACATGGAGTTGCAGCCCGCTTCGCGTCGCCAGGATTTCCACGGTTTTGTCGGCAACGGGGGCTGATCCCGTATCTTGAGATTGGGATGACATGTGTCGCGTCTCGCATTTGTTTGAGGCGTTGAGAGTGAACATTGGATGCGGCGGCGGGGGCTTGTCCGGCAATGCGTATATGTACCGATGCCGATTTGATCCGTGCGATGCCGGCGCTCCTCAAGCGTTGCATCGCTGTCAGTTACCGCCCGACTACGTAACAATCCGCATAGGGCCCTGTGCCTCGCAGGATCATGAAGCGCGACAGGATTCCCTCGATGACGAGGGAAAGTCGCGCAACAACGGGTGCCGATCATCGACGCTCTTCGCGCGGCCCAACTGGCGCAGATTCCCCCCGCGCCGAGAAGGATCGTTCGATGAGCTACGCGACCATCAATCCCTATACCGGCGACACCGTCGCAACCTTCCCCGACGCAACCGACGATGAGGTCCTCCACGCCATCGGGCGGGCGGATGACGCATTCCGGGTCTGGCGGGACAGCGCATTCGCGGACCGCTCGTCCGTGATGCGCCAGGCCGCGACGATCTTGCGGCGTGACATCGACACCTATGCGCCCATCCTCACGCTGGAGATGGGCAAACTCCTCTCGGAGGCCAAGGCGGAGGTCGAGCTGTCCGCAGCGATTTTCGACTATTATGCCGACAATGCCGAGCGCCTGCTCGCACCGCAAATCCTGCCGGTCGCCGATCCTGCCGAGGGCGAAGCGACCCTGGTGCACGAGCCGCTAGGCGTACTGCTCGCGATCGAGCCGTGGAACTTCCCTTATTATCAGATCGCCCGGATCATCGCGCCGCAGCTTTCGGCGGGCAATACGATGCTGCTCAAACATGCCGCCAACGTGCCGCAGAGCGCGGCGGCGTTCGAAGCGCTGATGCGCGAGGCCGGGCTGCCGGACGGTGCCTTCACCAACCTCTATGCCACGCACGCGCAGATCGAACTGATCATCAACGATCCGCGTGTCCATGGCGTCGCGCTCACCGGCTCCGAGGCCGCTGGTGCCATGGTTGCGGCGCAGGCCGGCAAGGCGCTCAAGAAATCGACGATGGAGCTGGGCGGCGCGGACGCTTTCGTCGTCCTTGCCGATGCAGAACTCGACAAGACCGTGAACTGGGCGGTCTTTGGCCGCCACTGGAACGGCGGCCAAGTCTGCGTATCCTCCAAGCGCATGATCATCGTCGACGATGTCTATGACGCCTTCGTCAAACATTATACCAAGGGGGTCGCCGCGCTCCGCATGGGCGATCCGTTAGATCCCGCTACGACGCTGGCGCCCCTGTCCTCGCAGAAGGCGGCCGACGATCTGAAGGAGATGGTCCGCCAGGCCGTCGAGTTCGGCGCAAAGGCGATCGCGGTCGGACCGGATGCGCCCAATCAGGGCGCCTTCGTGCAGCCGACGATCCTGACCGACATCGCTGAGGACAATCCCGCGCGCCACTGGGAGTTCTTCGGTCCGGTCTCGATGCTGTTCCGCGCCAGGGATGAAGACGATGCGGTGCGGATCGCCAATGACTCGCCCTTCGGCTTGGGCGGCTCGGTGTTCACCGCCGACCCCAGGCACGGCGCCGAAGTCGCGAAGCGCATCTCAACCGGCATGGTGTTCGTGAACCATCCCACGATGGTCAAGGCTGACCTGCCCTTCGGCGGCGTGCGGCGCTCGGGTTATGGCCGCGAACTGCTCGGGCTCGGCCTCAAGGAGTTCGTCAACCACAAGCTGATCGATGTCGTCGACATCGACGCGCCCTTCTGACCGGGGCGCCCGCGCCGCGGCTCTGGCGACCACTAAAACTCAAATCACATCAAGAGACATGATCATGGACAAGACAATGAAGGCGGCCGTCGTCCGCGCATTCGGCAAGCCCCTCGTGATCGAGGAAGTAACGGTCCCGATGCCCGGGCCGGGCCAAATCCTGGTCAAGATCGCCGCAACCGGGGTCTGCCACACCGATCTCCACGCCGCCGAAGGCGACTGGCCGGTCAAGCCGAACCCGCCGTTCATTCCCGGCCATGAAGGCGTGGGCCATGTCGTCGCGGTGGGCGCCGGTGTCACCGTCGTCAAGGAAGGCGACCGCGTCGGCGTGCCCTGGCTATACACCGCCTGCGGGCACTGCGTGCATTGCCTGGGTGGCTGGGAAACGTTGTGCGATACCCAGCAGAATACGGGCTATTCGGTGAACGGCAGCTTCGCGGAATATGTGATCGCCGACCCCAATTATGTGGGGCATCTCCCTGCCAATATTGGCTTTGTCGAGATCGCGCCAATTCTCTGCGCGGGCGTCACCGTCTATAAGGGTCTCAAGGTTACCGACACCAAGCCCGGCGACTGGGTGGCGATCTCGGGGATCGGCGGCCTTGGCCATATGGCGGTGCAATATGCCAAGGCGATGGGCCTCAACGTGGTCGCGGTCGATATCGACGACGCCAAGCTGAAGCTCGCCGAAGAGCTGGGCGCAGCGCTCACCGTCAATGCCCGCACTGTCGATCCCGCAGCCTTCATCAAGAAGGAGATCGGCGGCGCACAGGGCGTGCTCGTCACCGCCGTCTCGCCGATCGCGTTCAGTCAGGCGATGGGGATGGTCCGCCGGGGCGGCACGGTCTCGCTTAACGGCCTGCCGCCCGGCGATTTCCCGATCTCGATCTTCGACACGGTGCTCAACGGCGTCACGATCCGCGGCTCCATCGTCGGCACCCGGCTCGATCTGCAGGAAGCGCTCGACTTCGCCGCGGACGGTAAGGTGCGCGCGACGGTGGCGACCGATAGGCTCGAGAATATCAACGACATCTTCGGCCGCATGCATCGCGGTGAAATTGAAGGGCGCATCGTCATCGATTTTGAGAATGCGGTTTAGCGGGCGACGTGTGCGGCGGGATTGTTAACGGAGCGAGGCGACGCCTCGCTGCAACACAGAAAGGCGGCGGGCGTCGCTTTGTCGATTCAAGCCCGGACAGGGTCATTGGCCGGCGGCTCGCATATGTCGGGAAGGCCGCCGGCGCCGCGCAACAGTGCGGCCGCGCGATCGGTCGCGGCTTTGGTGGTCATCGACAGCGCCTTGACCTCGGAAGCGACGACGGCAAACCCTTTCCCGGCGTCGCCAGCACGCGCTGCCTCGATCGTCGCGTTCAACGCCAGCAGGCTCGTTTGCTTGGCTATCGTGTCGATCGCAGCGACGATCGGCACCAATTCGCGGTTGGTTTCCTCCAGCGTGACCCGGCGGCCCTCCGACTGCTCCTGAAGCCTGCGCATCCGTGCCGCTTCGACGCGTTCCCGATTGCGCATGACGGTCACGTCATTGGCGATTTTCAGAATCTTGACCGGGCGCCCGTCGATGTCGAGGATGGGATTGTAGGTGGCCTGAAACCATAGGTCCGATCCGTCCTTGGCGATCCGATGATACTCGCCACGCTCGAATTCGCCCCGGTTCAGCCGTTCCCAGAACGCTTCATATTCGACCGAATGCTTCTCTTCCGCCGGCATGAAGATGCTGTGATGCCTCCCACGCAATTCCTCCCGCGCGTAGCCGGTCGCCTCAGCAAAGTTTGTGTTGGCATCGAGAATTCTCCCCGAAAGGTCGAACTCGATGCAGATCTGCGAGCGGTCGATTGCCTTCAATTTACTTCGATATTCGGCGCTCCGCGTCCGGTCGCGCGCCGCGCGCGCGATACCGATGCCAGCAAAAAGCAACTGCGCTTCCCAGGCGGCGATCGCGTCGATTGCGCAGATGAGCCGCCGACAGTCGCCGGGGCGAGCCGCGAGGCGATCCCACAAGCACTCGCGCAAACCGGCATAAAAGCGATCGCGGACACAGAATATCGTGCTCGTTTCGAGATCCTGGTCGACCAGGCCCATACCGTGTCTGACGACGGATTGGCTCCACGCCGGATCCAAAGCCTGGGGGATCGACGTGAAGACAGTCCCACCAGCTGAAGGTTCCATTCCTGTCGCCGTTTCAGGCGAGAACGACACTCTTGCTATCGCCAAGCGGTCGCTTTCCGGGATAAGCGTCATTATTTCGCCGAGCGCCGATGCCAACATGCCGGTGGGATCGTAGGTCCTCTGCTGCAGCTCGAAGTTCATCGGCGCGCTGTCGTTCAAGTCCGTCCCCCCCGTACCACCGTTCGGGCCAGCGCCCGACAGGCAAGCTTTTTGGTGCTGTACGACCAATGCATTGAGGCGCGTCATGATCCAAACACGACGAGCTTCGCCATCGATTTTCATCGGGCACAGCCAAGAGGGACAGGTTTCTCCTTCAGCGCGCTCATTGTCCATTGTATATTGCGAAACCAGCTTAACGTCTTGCTTTTGCGAGCGATCTAGAGGTTCCTACGGTGGTCATGTCGGCTTGGCCGGTCAGGTTCCGACCGATCATCATATACGATTGCCCTATCGTGCGCGACGCCCCGATCAGTCGCTCGATCTCCTCGCACACGGAACAGGCAGCGTGGTCTGAAACCCATGGCGATGCGAAGTCTCACTGGGCGCGAGATCCGGCCGACTTGGGCACGCCGGAAAGCACGCGCGTCAGGTCCGGTTCAATGGCCCAGCACGAGCGGCAGCCTGGCTTCCGTCAACATTCGGCGGGTCACGCCCCCGAACAGAGCTTCGGTCAACCGGCCACGACTGAACGCGCCCATCAGGCAATAATCGGCGCGAAAGCTATGGCATTGTTCCGAGATCAGCACGTCGGCACGCCCGTGGTGGTCGCGAACGCGCACGATCGTCGCATGGATGTCGTGACGCGACAGATAGGTGGCGGCCTCTTCGGCCGGGATGGCTTCGGACCCGTCGTCGACCGTGAACAGGCGCACCGAGGCAGCCAGCTTGAGCAGCGGCACACAGGCCTCCATCGTCGCCATCACGGGCGCGGAGCCATCCCATGCGATCACGGCACGTCCAGCCGTATCGAAGCGGCGGCAATCATCCGGCACGGCCACCAATGGCTTACGCGCCCGCATGGCAAGCCGGCCGCTGATCGCCCGCATATCGGGACTGGAGATATCGAGCTTGCGGTTGACGATGATCAGGTCGGAAAGCCCGGAAGCCCGGGTAATGCAATCGGCGATGTCGCCGACCGCGTCCACCCAATCCCAAGTCACATCTTCGTTCGCCAGACGCGCTTCGAGGGTCGCGCGGTTTCCGGCTTCGCGCTCACGTTCGTCCGCCAGCAGCATGGCCGACCCGATCCCGTCATAGTCGCCGGCCATAACCGGCATCTGCACGACGTCGAGACAGGTAAGATGGCCGGTCAAACCGCGCGAGATATCGAGCGCGGCCTGAAATCGCGCTTCCTGGCCCGCATCGTCGTGCACCAGCAACAAGATGTTTTTCATGATCGCCTCCGTTGTCCGCCGCCCGGCAACAATGGACCGAGATTAAAGGGCGCAATCGTGGAAGATATGCGTGTTGTTACGGATACAGGGTGCAGAGCGATGTTGCGCTATACCCCCGGGCGTAACGGTCTTCGCCGTTCAGACTACCGCGATGTGCTGGGCGACTGGCAGGATCAAGCAGACGATCGTCCCCTTGTTCTCTCCGCTGCGGATCCGCAGCCGCCCCTGCGCTGACTCGGCGAATCGGCGGACCCGTGCGAATCCTGATCCGTGCGCGGCGGGACGTTCGTTGCTATGCGTCAGACGAACGAGGCTGACTTCGTCCATACCGCGCCCGTCGTCGGCCACGCTCAACCATAGACAAGCTCCGGCCCTGCGCGTGCCGATCATGATCCGTCCGGAATTCCCCATGGCCTTGCGGGCATTGGCGACCAGTTCGAGGAGTGCCGCATCGAGATCGCCATGCTTCAACCGGACAGGAATCGGGATGGTCGCCAGGTCGAACACGATGTTCGCCTGACGACCCGCAAGCGCCTGGATCATCGGCTGGAGGCTGATGACGTGCTGGTTGATATCGTCGATCCGGTTGGCGTCTGTGGACGGCGCGCGCGTCAGGAGTTTTGTCGTAAGGTCGCCGCCCCGTAACGCCGCGCTTTCGATGGCGGCGAGCAGCATTGCCCGACGTTCGGCATTTGGATCATCGTCCAACATGTGGCGCGCGGATGCCACGATGCCGAAGAGGTTGCGCAAGTCATGGATGGCCTCTCGATCGAGCGTGATCGCGGTGCAGTCCGTCGAACAAACGCTGCAGTCATCCTGCGCTACACGCATGTCTGCCATTCCCAAGATGGTCGCCCCCATCGGCGCTACCGTTGTTGGCCCCGCGCCAAGACATTCGGACTTGAATAATCGCGACCAACTTGCGGTCGCGTCGCTTGTCGGTCGATACGCAATGTTACCAAGGTCGGGCAGATCAGCTTCCAAAGAGGATCGGCACTGGGCCGCCGTCGAGCAACTCGTGAGTGACACCTCCCAGGAACAGCTCGCGCAGTCGTGAATGGCCGGAGGCGCCGAGCACCAGCAGGTCCGCCCGATGCGTTCTGGCAAAATCGGCCAAGATTGCGGCATCGGAGCCGCCTTCTGAAGGGATCGTGTGGACGGTTACGGCAAAGCCATGGCGCGCGATGTTGCGGGCGATGTCGGCGCCCGGTTCGGATCCGTGACCCTTGGTCGTTGGCTTGGCGTCGACAACGATCACATCCACCTCTGCACCCGAAGCGGCGAGCGAAAGTCCGTCGCCCAGCGCACGAGTTGCTTCGCGCGTCGCGTTCCAGCCGATTGCAATATGGGCAAAGGCGCGGGGTCGCCATTGTGCCGGCAGGATCAGCACCGGCCGTCCGGAGGACAGGGCGACATTCTCAAACAGGCGCTTGCGCAGATGCGGGTTGGCATAAGCCGAGACGGGCCCGAATAGGATCAGATCGGCATAACGTGCCTGAACCGGCGCCTTGTCGAGCAACACGCCGGTCTCATCGCTCAAGATGCGGACCTCATAGCCCTCACGCTCCGCGATCCTGGCAACCTCGGCCTGCTTCTCACCTGCCGCCTCGACATAATCGGTGAGAAGGACATAGGGAGGCCCGAACGCCAGGGCATAGTCGGCTGTCGGGACCGCGGAAAGGATGGCGATGCTCAGATGGGCGTCATGGAAGCGCGCGAATTCCCGCGCGTCCTTCAAAAATTGCTCGTCCGCATCACCGGTGTCGACAATCGCCAATATGTCCTTGAGCATATGCTTCTCCACCTGTCATCGCGCGACAATGGTCGCGCGATCGCGGGCTCCGGGCA
Source organism: Sphingomonas panacis (assembly GCF_001717955.1). Lineage (NCBI taxonomy): Bacteria > Pseudomonadati > Pseudomonadota > Alphaproteobacteria > Sphingomonadales > Sphingomonadaceae > Sphingomonas > Sphingomonas panacis. The sequence goes on along the minus strand of NZ_CP014169.1, from coordinate 43,773 downwards.
TTTGGGAAATATACTTAGGAATGCCGGTTCAGGCGCGGCCCGTCGCGCGATCGACGCAGGCCAGCAGGCGGTGGTCGAGCAACGGTTTTTCCAGAATGTCGGCAAAGCGATCCCTGTCCTCGCTCGCCGCCACAAAGTCGGCACTGTGACCGGTGATGAGAATGGCAGGCTGGAGCCAGCCGGCCGCGCGCAGTCCCCGCAGCAGTTCGAGACCGTCCATGCCCGCCATGCGATAGTCGGTGACAAGGCAGGCAGCGCTGATCGAGGCGGGATCGGCGAGTGCGAGTGCCCCGCTCGAAAACGCTCGCACATCATAGCCGCGCGCGTGAAGGACCAGCTGGATGGATCGACGGACCCCGCTGTCATCTTCGACGAGAAGGACCCGGGGCCGCTCCATCGGCGATGGAACTTGCATGAAAGACATCCTGATAACAACCGGCCCATTCCGATTTGATTCTCTATGTGCCTGACCAGCAGCGCGTGTCGCTACGTATTGGTCCTATTGGATTCATGCCGAAATCGAACAGTCCGGTGAGACATCAGTCCTGGCCAAGGCCGGCCGCAAAGGCGATCCGCAGCGCGTCGGAGAGCGACCGAACGCCGAGCTTTGCCATCAGATTGGCACGGTGAACCTCGACGGTTCTGGCGGAGATTTCGAGGTCGTAGGCGATCGTCTTGTTGGGCAGCCCCCTGGCGAGGCCTTCGAGCACATCGCGCTCGCGCGGTGTCAGTCCGGCGATCACGACCGAAGCCTCCTGGGCGGAGCTTGCCTTGCGATCCTTGTCGTCGAGCCGAAAAAACGCCGCCTCGATCGAACCGAGCAAGACGGCCCGCTCGAACGGTTTCTCGATGAAGTCGACCGCGCCCGCCTTCATGGCGCGCACCGCGATGCCGACATCGGCATGGCCCGTCAGGACGACGATCGGCATGACGACCCCCAAATCGATGAGCGCCTTCTGGACCTCCAGGCCATCCATTTCGGGCATTCGCACATCGAGCAGAATACAGCCTTCGGCGGCGTGGCGTACCGCTTTGAGAAAGTCGGTGCCCGATGCCCAGGTCGCGACAGCATAGCCAGCACTTTTCAGCAGGAAGCCGGCCGAGCGACGGATGGCATCCTCGTCGTCGACGATATGGACTGTGCGCTTATCCGCCATCTGGCTCCTCCAAAGCTACATGCATCAACGTGAAATGAAAGCGCGTGCCGCCACCTGCCGGCGAGTCCGCCCAGATCCTGCCGCCATGGGCTTCCACGATCGTCCGGCAGATCGAAAGGCCGAGACCCATGCCCTCGCTCTTCGTGCTCAGAAACGCCTGAAAGAGCTGGGTGGCGACCACATCGGCAAGCCCGGGGCCGGTGTCCGACACCGTGACCCGCACCAGACCAGGCGCATCCGGCGCGGTGGTGATCGTCAGGATCCGTTCCTCGCTTTCCGCCATCGCCTCGCCGGCGTTGCGGATCAGGTTGACGAGAACCTGCTCGACCTGCACCCGATCGGCGAGGACCGGGGTCGCGCTCGGGTCGAGCCGCAACACCGTCTCGACACCATGTTCGCGCAGGCCGACAAAGCCAAGCGAACAGGCTTCCCGGATCAGCGTCGGCAGATCCTCGACATGCTTCTGCACCTCGCCCCGCGCCACGAAGTCCCTCAGCCGGCGAACGATTTGCCCCGCGCGCAGCGACTCCGATGCCGCATCCTTCAGCGCCTCGCGGACGATCGCAACCGTCTCGGCATCCGGATGCTCGAGCAAAGCCTCGGCGGTCTCGACATAGTTGACCACGGCGGTGATCGGCTGATTGAGTTCATGGGCAAGCGTGGAGGCCATCGCACCCATCGCGCTGACCCGCGAGACATGGATCAGCTCGGACTGCAATTCCTTAAGCCGCGCGGCGGTTGCCTCCTCTTGGGTCAGATCGCGCATGAAACCTGTGAAAAGCCGTCGCCCGCCGCCGGTGGCTTCGCCGATCGCCAGTTCGTGCGGCACCGGCGTTCCGTCCTTGCGGCAGCCCATGACGCGCCGCGTGCTGCCGATGATATGGCGCTCGCCGGTCGCCAGATATCGGCCGACATAGCTGTCATGGGCTTCCCTGTCCGGCGAGGGCATCAGCATCGAAACGTTCTTGCCCAGAACCTCCGATTCCTCATAGCCGAACATCCGCTGCGCCGTGCTGCTGAACGACACCATCGTGCCCTCGTCGTCGATCACGACCATCGCATCGGGCACCGTGGCGAGGATCGAGTTGAGTTGTGCCTCGCGGGTTTCGATCGCGCGCTCGGCGGCCTTCTGGTCAGTGATGTCGCGCACGACCTTGCCGAAACCCCGCAGCGTGCCATCCTCGTCGTAAAGCGGCGTGATGGTGACGTCGGCGAGAAACTCCGAGCCGTCCTTGCGCACGCGCCAACCTTCCTCCTGGAATTTGCCGTCGGCGCGTGCGTTGTCGAGATCGGCATAAGGCTTGCCGTTCGCCCGCTCCTCAGCCGGATAGAAGACCTCCGTGGGCTTCCCCAGAATCTCCTGTTCGGTCCAGCCCTTGATGCGCTCGGCGCCTTTGTTCCAGATCGCAACACGGCCTTCAGGATCGAGCATGTAAATCGCGTAGTTGGTGGCGCCGTCGATCAGGAGCCCAAGCTCCTCGGTCATCTCCTGCGCCTTGCGCGAACTCTCTCCGGCGTCGACCTCATGCACATGCGCCGTGTCACGCCAGTGCGACATCCGCCGCGTCAGCAGGATGATTCCGGCCGAGACGGTGGCGAAGCCAGCGGCGTTGACGAGGTGATCGGCATCGCGGAACGGCGTGTCGACGAGAAGGAAACCGATCACGGTTGCCAGCGCAAGCGCCAGTACGGCCGGTCTGATCCCGCCCAGCCAAGCCGAAGCGAGCACGGCAATGGTCAGCAACAGCCAGGTCGGACGATCCAAGAGATAGGGCTCGAGCAGAAGCGAGACGCCCATTGCCAGCGCCACGACGAGCATCGCCATCCAGTAAGCGCGGATCGCACGCCACCAAGCTTCGCGGTCATCCGCACGTGTCTCCATCGCTTCCATTCCGTTGGCTGTGGTCAAGGCGCGCGAATTACTCACGAGACACGATGTGAGCATTATGCTCAAGCGAGATGTCAGCCCGCCGGCCTTATACTTCGCTTCTCGCTGCGCCCTCTTCATTCGACGCCTGGAGATCGGCCGGTGCACCGCTCCGGTCCATGGCGTGAGTCTCGCCTTTCAGGCAAGCATCGAGCCCGTCTCGACGAAGCGCTGATGCCACGACAAAGCTTCACCCAGAAGGGTTGGCGATTGCTGGCCATAGGAGTGGAGACGCGCGCGGCGGTAATAATCCTGCAGTGCCGGCCGGTAGTTGGGATGCGCGCATTTCTCGATGATGAGGGCGGCGCGCTGCTTGGGTGACAATCCGCGCAGGTCGGCAAGCCCCTGCTCGGTGACGATCACCTGCACGTCCTGGGTGATATGATCGACATGGCTCGCCATCGGCACGATCGCTGAAATATCGCCGTCCTTCGCGGTCGACGGTGTCATGAAGATCGAGACATAGGCGTTGCGCGCAAAGTCGCCCGATCCGCCGATGCCGTTCTGGATGCGCGATCCCATGACGTGCGTGGAATTGACGTTGCCATAAATGTCCGCCTCGATCAGGCCGTTCATCGCGATGCAGCCGAGCCTGCGGATCAGTTCGGGATGATTGCTGATCTCCTGCGGGCGCAGGATCATCCGGTCGTGATAGCGGTGCATATTGGCGTTGAGCGTCGCTGCGGCCTCGGGGCTGAGCGAGAAGGCGGTCGCCGACGCCATGCGCAGTTTGCCGGAATCGAGCAGGTCGAGCATGCCGTCCTGGATAACCTCGGTGTACGCGGTCATATTCTCGAACCGGCTGTCCACGAGGCCCGAGAGCACGGCGTTGGCGATGTTGCCGACACCGGATTGGAGCGGCAGCAGATTGGCGGGCAACCGTCCGCGTGCGACCTCATGCGCGAAGAAGTCGAGCAGATGGCCGGCGATGGCGAACGCCGCGTCTCCAGGGGCTGCGAACGGCAGGTTGCGATCCGGCGCCTCGGTTTCGACGATCGCGATCACCTTGTCGGGATCGCAGCGGAAATAGGCATCGCCGATGCGGTCGTCAGGCCTGACCAATGGGATGGGCACGCGGTTGGGCGGCAATGCGGTGCCATAATAAATGTCGTGCATCCCCTCGAGCGCGGGGTTCTGCCAGCGATTGACCTCGAGGATCACCTTGTCCGCGCGGTCGAGCCAGGTCTTGTTGTTGCCGACCGAAGAGGACGGGATCAGCGCACCGTCAGCCCGGATGCCGGATACCTCGATTAGCGCAACGTCCAGCGGCCCGAGAAAGCCCTGCCACGCCATCGGCGCGACCTGGCTGAGATGCATGTCGAAATAGTCCATTTCACCGCGATTGATCTTCTCGCGCGCGATCGGGTCCGAATTATAGGGAAGGCGGAATTCGATGCCGTCCGCCTTGGCCAGCGCGCCGTCAAGTTCGGGCCCGGTCGAGGCGCCGGTCCAGACGCGCACGCGAAAGGGATTTCCCCTGGCATGTTCCGCCTCGATCCGCGCTGCGAGCGCCAACGGCACGGCCTTGGGATAGCCCGATCCTGTAAATCCGCTCATGCCGATCGTCATGCCGTGGTGCAGCAGCGCGGCGGCTGCGTCCGCATCCATCGTCCTGGACGCCAGGACGCTATTCGTGATCCGATCGTTCATTCCAGACAAGCCTCCTTGCGGCAATCGCATTTTGACCATGACGATAGCTCGCTCGGCATTAGCTGGCGCTGGTCGTGATTACATCGCGCGGGCACTGCCGCGACGTCATTTCTTTGCTTGCGGGGCTTTGGTCGGTAGGTCCGTGGTCGCCTTGGCCATCGCAAGCCAAGGCTTCACGAAGGTTTCGAACGATACGCCAGGCTCGATGCTCATGGCGGCGCTCAAGCTTTCTTGCCAATCTTGCAGCGCTGCGTCGATCTGCTGCGCGGTCACGATGCGCACGGTTTCGGCCTCGGCGATGACGTCCTGCCAGTGCCCGGTGACACTGGCTGGGGGCATCCCACCTTTGTCTGCCGACACCTTGGTCAAGGCGAGCCGCGCCTCATCGGCAATTTCCGAGACGCCGCGGCCGCCAAGCTCCATCAGTTTCTGGCCGCTCTCGCGCCAGGTTTCCGCCAGCTTGAGACTGAGGTGCATGTTTGCCTGCGCTACGGCCAGGACATTGTCGAGGGGCTGGGGCATCGCGAGTGGCTCCTAAGGTTCGCCCGTAGGATTTGATGGATCGTGCGGAAGCGTGACCTCTCGGCGGATGGATCGCCATCGGGATATGTACGTAAACAGGTTCGCAGGAGCGTCTGGCCGGTTTCGATTTGGCCTGAAGGAGCCGCGTGAACGGCGGAGCAGCAGCGGCGCTGTGCAGTTTCGGAGAGCGGCCGCCGGAATGCGCGGCTTGAGAATGCCCGTTGCGACTGACTAAGCCAACAGGTGCTGGCCGCCATCGACCGGAATGATAGTTCCGGTGATGCGGTGCGCGGCATCGCTGACCAGAAAGGCCGCCAAGGCGCCAACGTCGCCAACGTCGACGCGGTGACGGGCAGGTGCGCTGGCGGCAGCGCGCTCGAGCAACTCGTCGAACCGCTCCAGACCGCTGGCCGCACGTGTCGCGATCGGTCCGGGCGAGATCGCGTGCGCCCTTATGCCCTTGGGTCCGAGTTCCGCTGCGATGTAGCGGGTTGCGCTTTCGAGAGCTGCCTTCACCGGGCCCATCAGGTTGTAATTTTCAACGACCCGCTCCGACCCGTAAAAGGTGACGCAGAGGAGGCAGCCACCGTCAGGCATCAACGGTTCGGCAAGCCGTGCCACTCGCAGGAAACTGTGGCAGGACACATCCATCGCTATCGCAAAACCCTCGGCCGAGCAGTCGACGACGCGGCCGTGCAGATCCTCGCGGGGCGCATAGGCGATCGAGTGAAGCAGGAAGTCGAGACCGCCCCATCGCAATTTGACCTGCTCGAACAGGGCCTCGATCTCGCCCGGTACGCGCACGTCGCACGGGCCAGTCCACTCGACGCCGAGCCGTTCGGTGACCGGAGTGACCCAGTCCTTCGCCTTCTCGTTGAGATAGGTCGCAGCCAGCCGCGCGCCGCATCCGGCGAAAGCATCCGCGCAGCCGGCAGCAATGCTCAGGTCGTTCGCGATGCCGATAATAAGACCGCGCTTGCCGGTCAGATCAACGAGCGGTTTCATGTTCTCTCCCGACGAGTTTGAGGGTGTGGGTTGCGATCATCCGTTCCTCGTTGGTCGGGATGACAAGCACTTTGACGCGACTGTCGGGCAGGCTGATGAGGGGTCCGTTGCCGGCGTTGGCCAACTCATCGATCTCGATACCAAGCCAGGCGAGCCGGCCGCAGATACGGCTGCGGATATCGGGACCATTCTCGCCGATCCCCGCGGTGAAGACCAGGCCGTCGAGGCCGCCTAGCGAGGCCAGGAGTGCGCCGACTTCGCGCGCTGCGCGCCAGGCGAACAGCGCGATCGCTTCCTCGGCTTCCGGTGCATCGCTCGCCAGAAGCGCCCGCATGTCGCTGGACAGGCCCGATACGCCGAGCAGGCCCGATTGCTTGTAGAGGAGGGTTTCGACCTCGGCCGCGCTCATCTCCATCTGCGTCTGGAGGTGGAGCACGGCGCCCGGATCGATGCTGCCGCACCGCGTTCCCATCATCAGGCCGTCGAGGGCGGTGAAGCCCATGGTCGTGTCGATGCTCTTGCCATCGAGCATGGCGCACAGGCTTGCGCCATTGCCGAGATGCGCCGCGATGACGCGCCCTTTGGCGAGTCCGGGATCGATCTCCGCGAGGCGACCCGCGATATATTCGTAGGACAGCCCGTGAAACCCATAGCGCCGGATGCCCTGGTCATGGAGCGCGCGGGGGATGGCGAGACGGGTCGCGAGCGCCGGCTTGTCGTGATGGAAGGCGGTATCGAAGCAGGCCACCTGCGGCAGACCGGGCTGGAGCGTATTGATCGCGCGGATGGCAGCGAGATTGTGGGGCTGATGGAGCGGTGCGAGCGGACAGAGTTTGTCGAGCGCACCGAGTAGCGCTTCATCGACAAGCCGTGGCTCGGCGAACTCCGTGCCGCCGTGGACGACACGGTGGCCGATCGCGATGACCTCGCGACCGTCGAGATGGCTCGCAGCCCAGTCGAACAGGTCCTTCAGCAAATCGGAGTGGGTCAGCGAGGCGCCGCCGTCGGGCCAGGCGCGATCGACGAGAGTTTCGCCCGCGACCGTCCGCGCTGTCAGGCGCGGGGCGATCCCGATGCCCTCGATCTTTCCGCTGGCGGAAAGTTCAGGAGGTCGGGAAGCATCGAGCGTGTACAGCGCGAACTTGATGCTCGACGAGCCGGAATTGAGACTGACGACGGCTTTCATGGCACCATCGGCTCCGGCACGCCTGGCGCCGCCTTCGTCGCGGCACGGGCGAGCAGCACCGCGACGGCGCAGGATGCGAGACGGGTGCGCATGCTGTCGGCACGACTCGTCACGATGATCGGGACGCGCGCGCCCAGCACAACGCCGGCGGCGTCGGCACCGCCGAGGAAGGTGAGCTGTTTGGCGAGCATGTTGCCGGCTTCCAGATTGGGAACGACAAGGATTTCGGCGACGCCGGCAACCGCGGAAACGATGCCCTTTTCCTTGGCAGCCGCCGGACTGATGGCATTGTCGAGCGCGAGCGGTCCATCGAGAATGCCGCCGCTGATCTGGCCGCGATCCGCCATCTTACATAGCGCTGCGGCATCGAGCGTCGACTGCATCACCGGGTTGATGGTTTCCACCGCGGCGAGGATCGCGACTTTCGGTTCGGCGATGCCGATGACATGCGCCAGGTCGATCGCGTTGCGGATGATGTCGGCCTTATCCTCGAGGTTGGGTGCGATGTTGATCGCCGCATCGGTGATGATGAGCGGGGCGGGGTGGTCAGGCACGTCCATCAGATAGGCGTGGCTGATCCGCCGTTCGGTACGCAGGCCACTTGCGGACGAGACGACAGCGGTCATCAACTCGTCGGTGTGCAGCGAGCCTTTCATCAGCATGCTGGCTTCGCCTACGCGCACGAGCGCGACCGCCTTGGCGGCGGCATCATGGCTATGGGCGGCGTCGATCAGCCGGAAGCCGGAGATATCCTTGCCGGCCTCTTCGGCCGCCTGGCGAATCCTCGCCGCGGGTCCAACGAGGATCGGATTAATTAGACCGGCATCAGCGGCCTCGACCGCTGCCACGATCGCCGCGGCGCTGCAGGGATGGACAACTGCCGTCGGGACAGGACGCCCCGCCCTGGTCTTCTCGATCAGCAGGCGATAGCCGCCATGCCCCGACAGACGCACGTCCGGCAGCGTCAGGCGCGGTCGACGGACCTTCTCGGTCGGCGCTTTGACCTCTGCCTGACCGGTGATGACGTCTTTGCCGTCCTGATTGGCGCACAGACATTCGAGCACGACGACCTGATGCTCCGGCCTTTTCTCGATCACGGTGACGGTCGTGGTAATGGTGTCGCCGATGCCGACTGGCCGGGTGAAACGCAGCGACTGGCTGAGATAGATGGCGCCGGGGCCCGGCAGCTCGGTGCCGAGCACAGCCGAGATCAGGCCACCGCCCCACATGCCATGCGCGATGATGCGCCGGAACATGTCGGTCGCGGCATAATCGGCATCGAGATGCGCCGGGTTCACGTCGCCCGACACGAGTGCAAAGAGCTGGATATCCTCCGTGGTCAACGTGCGCGTGCTGCTCGCCGTATCGCCGACAGCGATCTCGTCGAACGTGTGGTTCTCGATCATATCGATGCCGGTCATTGTTCAGCGCTCCAGCACATAAAGGCCGGGCGCATCCCCCATCGGCGCGAAGCCCTTATCCGCGGCACCCATGGTGGGTGGCGCGATCGGTTCGCCCGAATGGCGCTGCAGCCAGTCGCCCCAGGCAGTCCACCATGACCCGTGTTCCGGCCGAGCGCGCTCGAGCCATTCGGCCGGATCGAGCGAGGAACCGTCGGCTTCGCGGGTAAGGATATGATAGCGCCGGCCGGGATGGCCCGGCTCGGAGACGATCCCGGCATTGTGCCCGCCGCTGGTCAGCACGAAAGTGATCTCGGCCGCGGTGAGGAGATGGAGCTTCTGCACCGACCGCCATGGCGCGACATGGTCGCGCTCGGTGCCGACCATGAAGATCGGTTTTCGCAAGGCGGAAAGCGTGATGGCCTTGCCGTCCACTCGGTATCGCCCTTCGGCCAGATCGTCGTTCAGGAACAGGCGCCGCAGATACTGGCTGTGCATGGCGTAGGGCATGCGCGTGCCATCGGCGTTCCATGCCATTAGATCGGACATCGGCGCACGTTCGCCCATCAGATATTCGGTGAGAATGCGCGACCACACCAGGTCGTTGGAGCGCAGGATCTGGAACGCGCCGCCCATCTGGCCGCTGTCGAGATAGCCGCGGCTCCACATCATGTTCTCGAGGAGATTGAGCTGCGCTTCGTCGATGAACAGGCCGAGCTCGCCCGGCTCGCTGAATTCGGTCTGCGCGGCCAGAAGGGTGACGGTCGCCAGGCGCTCGTCACCGTCGCGCGCCATTGCCGCCGCCGCGATCGAGAGCAATGTCCCGCCCAGGCAATAGCCCACCGCATGGACTGCGGCCGCGCCGGTGATTGCCGTCACCGCGTCGAGTGCGGCCATCGGTCCCAGCTTGCGGTAATCCTCCATGTCGAGGTCGCGGTCGGCACTGTCCGGGTTGTGCCAGGAGATCATGAAGACCGTATAGCCCTGGCCGGTCAGCCATTTTACCAGCGAGTTTTCGGGCGACAGGTCAAGGATGTAATATTTCATGATCCAGGCAGGCACGATCAGGATCGGCTCCGGCCGGACGGTCTCGGTCGTCGGTTCGTACTGGATCAGTTCGATCAGGTGATTGCGGTAGACCACCTTGCCCGGGGTCGCGGCAACGCTTTCCCCGACGCGAAAATCGTCGGCGCCGATCGGTGGCTCGCCGCGCATGGTCTGCTGCATGTCTTCGAGAAGATGCCGGAAACCGTCAACGAGGCATTTCCCGCCGGTCTCGAAGATCTTCTTCTGCAAGACGGGGTTGGTGGCAAGAAAATTGGTTGGCGCAAACATGTCAAGCACCTGGCGCGCGCCGAAGGAGACCATGTCTTCATGATGCCTGGTGACGCCGGATACTCCGGTCGTGGCCGCGTGCCACCACTGCTGGTTGAGCAGGAAGGCCTGGGTGATGAAGTTGAACGGGGGCTTGCTCCAGGCCGGATCGGCAAAGCGTCGGTCCTGGGGGAGGGGCTCGATTGCCGGCGCGGCATCGGGATGGCCCCCGCTGCGGACCATGTAATCGAACAAGCGGGCATATTTGCGGCCCGCCTTCGCGGCGAGCTGAAGCGACTTGCCCGGCGACAGGGCCAGATGGAGGCCCCAATCGGTAAGCGCCTGGTTGAGCGTCGCGGGCGAGAGCCCCGACGTCACCTGCGCGACTGCTCCCATTGCCGCGCGATCGAGCGTCTCGGCAATGCCGTCAAGCGGGTCGGGCATATGTGTCAGGTCACCAGCGGCCATCTTGAACTTCGCTCCTTCGGATTGACCCCGTCTGTGCAGGCGCAGCAAAGGATTCGCACTACGTAGATGTCCCTGCGCGTTCGCACGTCCCCAAGAGACCCCTGATGGAATACGCTCAGCCTCGTCGTGGCCGCCCAAAGCGTATCAAATTGGTGGGAAGCCGCGGTTAGGCTTGAGCAGTTCGGAGCCGGTTCTCATCGCATGGCGCGAGAGGCCGGTTTTGTAAGACTAGGACGCGCCCCGGAGCACATAGCGCATGAGATAGAGGCCAGGTAACAGGGGTAGCCATAGGGTTAGAAGTCTGAGCAGCATCGTTGCGGCAAAAGCCGCCTCAACCGGCACGCCCAACAGATGCAGTGTGGCCGTCGATGTCGCCTCGAAAGTCCCAAGGCCAAGGGGTATGGGGCCCAAGGTCACGACGATCGAGGCCATGGTCAGGGCGACAAAGGCCGTCGTAAACGCGGCGGATTGGTCGAGTGCGAGCAGGCAGACGAACAGGGTAGCTGCATCGGCAAGAAAGACGAGGCTGTTGCAGATGGTGACCCGCGCGAGCAGGCCGCGATTGGCGATCAGGCTCGAGGGTGCCTGGGCGACCGCTTCGAGCAATGTCTGCACGAACGCGATTCTTTCGAATCTCGGGTAAAGACCGCTGCGACCGCGCCGCCTGAGCCAGAGTGCGATCAAAGGAATCGCCAGCGCCACGAGGAGGAAGATCATCACGAGCAACGCCATCAGCGGCGTCGCTTCGTTCTGCGACCACAGCATGACAAGCATGATCACCGCCAGAAAGGCATATGCTGCATAGAAGCCGATCATGGAGACGAGCAGAGCGGCGACCGCGGTTCCGCGCTCCACGCCGAGGGCGGTAAGCTGATCGACCAGCAGCACATTGCCGCCCATTCCGGCGCTCGGAACCGCCTGGTCGGCGAACAGCTTGGTTACGGCAATCCTCACAAGCTTGGCAAAAGGGCGCGGTGAGGCAGCATCGTGAAGTACGAATTCCCAACCGCCGGCGACGCTTACATAGGTTGTCAGCTGGAAGAGAATCGCCAAAGCAAGCCATAGCGGTTGCGCTCGGTCGACCAGCCGCGCAAAATTTTCAACTTCGCCGAAATGCAGGACGGCACCCAGTAGTGCTGCGGCCGTCAGAACGCCCAGGAACCAGCGCCGCCAGCCGTGCCTCGCTGTGCTTTGCTCGGGCCTCCCGGCAAGCGGAATGCTCACGTCTGCAACCGGCCATCAACGACCTGCGGCGGGTTGCGGCCGTCCCGCAGCGCGAAGCGCTTCAGCAGCTCGGAGGACAGGAGGTAACCGAGCACCAATAGCGCAATACTGGCGAAAATCGTGCCGCTGGGCATGGCGAAACCGAGGACGCCAGACCAGGGGAGCAGGACGAGCAAGAGCGCGACGAAGAGCCCTGTTAGCGCTGTCACAACCATAACAATATGCGGGCGGCTGATCCAGGCCGGCCGGGCGGTACGGATGACGAAGACCACCAGGATTTGCGTTGCCATGGACTCGACGAACCACGCGGCGCGGAACTCGGCCACGCCCGCATGGAAGACCTGGCTCAACAGGAAAAAGGTAGCGATATCGAACAGGGACGAGAGCGGCCCCATGATCGCGGTGAACCGAACCAGGCCCGGCATGTCCCAGCCGTGGGGACGGTCGAGATCACCAGCGTCCGCATTGTCGAACGGAATGCCGATCTGCGACATGTCGTAGATGAGATTGTTCAGGAGCACCTGCACGGCAGTGAGAGGCAGGAAGGGCAGCCACAGCGAGGCGACCGCCATGGTGAGCATGTTTCCGAAGTTCGAGCTGGTGCCCATGCGGATATATTTCATGATATTCGCATAGGTACGTCGACCTTCCGCGACGCCTTCGGCGAGCACGCCGAGATCCGGGGCAAGCAGGATCATGTCAGCCGCTTCGCGGGCGACGTCCGTCGCACCTTCGACCGACAGGCCGACATCGGCGGCGTGGATCGCAGGCGCGTCGTTGATGCCGTCGCCGATGAAGCCGACGGTATGGCCCCGCGCCTGCAGAGCGTGGACGATCCGCGTCTTTTGATCGGGCGTCACCCGGGCGAACAGATCGATCTCCTCAACCCGTGCCGCGAGGGCCAGATCGTTGAGTTTGGCGATATCCTCGCCGGTCAGCACGCCTTCCACCCGAAGACCCAGGGCTCCCACCAGATGTTGCACGACGGGCGCCGCATCGCCCGAAATCACCTTGATCCGGATTCCGGCCGCCTCGAGTCTCGCGACCGCGGCAGTCGCGCTCGCCTTGGGCGGATCGACGAACACGCAATAGCCGACGAAAATCAGGTTCTCATCGCAGTCCGATCCGATGCGATCGAGCCCGGCGGCGGGTTTCCAGGCGACGGCCAGCAGCCGCAATCCTTGCGCTGCGCGATCGCCCTGGATCTGGACGAGACGTGCGCGCATGCCGTCGTCCAAAGATACGATAGCGCCTGAACGATCCTGCGCATGGACGCACAGTTCGAGGAGAGCTTCAGGCGCGCCTTTGACAATCTCGATCCGCTCATTGGCGTTTTCCGCAAGGACGGAGACGCGCCTGCGCTCGAAGTCGAACGGCTTTTCATCGATCTTGCGCCAGGCCTCCAGCGGTCGGTCGAGCATGTGGAGCAGCAGCGCTTCATCGAGCGGGCTCTTCAAGCCGGTCTCGAAGCGCGCGTTGACCGCAGCCAGCTCGGCGACCCGGTCATCGTCGTCGCCGTCAATACCGGGGTGGCCGACCAGGCTGATCTTCGCCTCGGTGAGCGTGCCCGTCTTGTCGGTGCATAAGATGTCCATCTGACCAAGGTCATGGATCGCCGACAGCCGCTTCACGACGACCTTCGACTTTGCCATGCGCTGCGCGCCTCGCGCGAGCGAGACGGTCATGATCATCGGGAGCAGTTCGGGGGTGAGGCCGACCGCGAGCGCCATTGCGAACAGGAAGGTCTGAAGGGGAGGGCGACCCAGTGCCAGATGGGTCAACAGCACGAACAGGACCAGGAACAATGTCATCCGCAGGATGAGTATGCCGAGCTTGTGGATTCCGCGTTCGAAGGCCGTTGGAGGTTGGGCCGTGGCAAGTGAGCCGGCGATCGCGCCAAAGCGCGTCCGTCGCCCGATTTCGACGACAAGCATCGTCGCGGTTCCGCCGATAACGGAAGTCCCATGGAACAAGGCATTGTGGGCATCGGTCATCTCGGACGCGGAGGCGGCCGGGTCGGCGTGCTTTTCGGCCGGATAGGGTTCGCCGGTGAGCGTCGCCTCGTTCAGTTGCGCGCCGTTGGCGCTCAGCACGAGCCCATCAGCGGGGACGAGGTCACCCGCCGATAGCATCACCACATCGCCGGCAACGATCTCAGAGACCGGCAGATCGTCAGGATGCCCATCGCGCAGGACTGTCGCCCGCAGCGCGATCGATCGCTTCAAAGCTTCGGCCGTGGCTTCGGCGCGATGTTCCTGCACCATGTCCAGCACAGTCGACAACAGTACCACGAGGACGATGATCGTGAAGCTCGCAAGATCGCCCGTCGCGCCGGCAATCCCTGCGGCTACGAGCAAGATTGCCACGAGCGGGTTGGCAAGGCGGCGGAGCAGATCCGCCACAAGATGGCGGCGTTGCGCTTCGGCAATCTGATTTGGGCCGTCGCGCTCGAGACGCGCTGCCGCCTCCGCAACCGACAATCCGTCGGACGTTGTGCCCAGACGCTTTAGCGTGTCGGAAAGCGCAGCATGCCAGAATGCTGGAACGTCACTCATGCAGCCGGCTAATTTCGAAGGCGACCAGGATCGCATCCGATCTGCATTGCTTCCTTTCGGCCATAGTCATTAGCGCCTCGATCGATCGGCCAGGGGCCAGTGAATTACCGGCCCTCGACGGACTGGCGCGAATGCTCTGCTCTTTCGATCCGCAAAGCTACGTACATGCATCGCGCACCACACCAGAGGCGGATGGTGGCAGGTCATCCATTCTCGAGTTATGGGCAGATGTCGGATTGATGCGATGCGCAATGCACTCAGTCCTCGGCCAGCCGGTCGAGAATCGGGCACTCCGGGCGGTCGTCCCCGGCGCATCGATCCGCAAGTTCCACCAGCGTATCGCGCATCGCATCGAGCAAGGCGGTCTTCCGGCCCAATTCGTCGGCTCTCGACAGCGCCAGCGCTTTGACTTCCGCACTCGATCGACGGCGATCCCGCCACAGATCCAGCAGCGACCGGATTTCTTCGATCGGAAATCCGAGATCGCGCGCGTTCGCGACGAAGCGGAGCCGGTGCATGTCCGCCTCGGAATATTCCCGAAAGCCGCCTGCCCGTCTGCTCGGGGCCGGGATCAGGCCGATCTTTTCATAATGGCGGATCATGCGCTGCGAGACGCCGCTCGCGGTCGAGGCCTGACCAATGTTCACGACCTCCTCGGCTCCAGCCGGACTGCGTTCAAACGCAGTGCGTTGGCGACGACAGTAAACGACGACAACGCCATCGCCGCGCCCGCGAACATCGGCGAGAGCAGGATGCCGGTGATGGGATAAAGGATGCCCGCCGCGATCGGTATGCCCACTCCGTTGAACAGGAATGAGAAGAACAGATTTTGCCGGATGTTGGCCATCGTCGCGCGCGCGAGCCGCCGCGCGCGGATCATCGCCGACAGGTCACCCTTTGTCAGCGTCAGTCCGGCGCTTTCGATCGCGACATCCGTGCCGGTGCCCATCGCCACGCCGACATCGGCGGCCGCCAGGGCCGGGGCATCATTGATGCCATCGCCCGCCATCGCCACGCGCGCGCCCATGGCCTTGAGCTCACCCACGATCCGCGCCTTATCCTCCGGCTTGAGATCGGCATGGACCTCATCGATGCCGCCGATCGCCCTCGCGACAGCTTCGGCGGTGCCCCGGCTGTCGCCGGTCAGCATGACGATGCGCAGCCCCTCGGCATGGAGCGAGGCGATCGCATCGCGCGCCGAGGCCTTGATTGGATCGGCGACCGCGATCAGACAGGCGGCCTTGCCGTCGATCGCGACCAGCATGACGCCGCTGCCGTCCCCGCGGTGGCGCTCGGCCGATGCTTGCAGCATGCTGACGTCCGCCCCAACGCGCCGCATCTGCGCGCTATTGCCAACAACGACCGTGTGTCCGTCGACCTGGCCGCTGATGCCCATGCCCGTCTGGGACTGAAAGTTTTCGACCGCCTCGACCGTCACCCCACGCTCCTTGGCGCCCGCAACGATCGCGACCGCGAGCGGATGCTCGGAGCGAGCCTCGACCGCGGCCGCCAGCGCCAGCACCTCATCGGCATCGAAGACCCCGACCGGCTCGACCGCGACCAGCTTCGGCTTGCCTTCGGTCAGCGTGCCGGTCTTGTCGATCACCAGCGTATCGACCGTGTCGAGAGCCTGGAGCGCCTCGGCATTCTTGACCAGTACGCCCGCTTGCGCTCCGCGGCCGGTGCCGACCATGATCGACATCGGCGTAGCGAGCCCGAGCGCGCAGGGGCAGGCGATGATGAGGACGGCGATGGCGTTGAGCAGCGCATGGCCAAAGCGCGGCTCCGGACCAAGCAGGATCCAGATGACGAACGTCGCAAGCGCGATCAGCACCACCAGCGGAACGAACCAGCCGGAGATGCGGTCCGCGACCGCCTGAATCGGCGCTCGGCTGCGCTGCGCTTGCGCCACCATCGACACGATCCGCGCGAGCATGGTGCCAGCGCCGACCGCCTGCGCTTCCATCACCAGGCTGCCGGTGCCATTGACCGTGCCGCCGGTGAGTGCGGCGCCTGGCGTCTTCAGCAATGGCGCCGGCTCGCCGGTCAGCATCGATTCGTCTACCGACGAGCGCCCGTCGATCACTGTCCCATCCACCGGTACCGCCTCGCCCGGGCGCACGCGCAGACGATCGCCCCTGGCAACCTCGCTCAAGCCGACTTCCTGCTCCTCGCCGTCCGCACCGATCCGCCGGGCCGTCTTGGGCGCGAGGTTGAGGAGCGCCCGGATCGCGCGGCCAGCGGCGGCGCGGGCGCGCAGCTCCAGGACCTGGCCGAGCAGCACCAGTGCGACCACCACGCCGGCCGCCTCGTAATAGACGGGCACCATCGCCCCATGCTCGCGGAAGCTTGCTGGAAACAGGCCCGGCGCGAGTGTTGCGACCAGGCTGTAGAGGAACGCCGCGCCGACTCCGATCGCGATCAGCGTGAACATGTTGTAGTGGCGACTCTTGAGCGACGCCCATCCGCGCTCGAAGAAGGGCCGCCCGGCCCACAGCACGATCGGCGCGGTCAATGCGAGCTGCACCCAGGGCGACCAGCGCATTGGCACGAGATGCAGACCCATCATCTCCGCCCCCATCGAGATCAGCAGCAGCGGCACGGCCAGCACCGCACTCACCCAGAAGCGGCGGGTGAAATCGACGAGTTCGGGATTAGGGCCTTCCTCCGCGCTAGGCTCCGCCGGTTCGAGCGCCATGCCGCAGATCGGGCAGGTGCCGGGTCCGGGTCGCCTGATCTCGGGATGCATCGGGCAGGTCCACACCGATGCCGATGATTGCGAGACGGTCGGCCCAGCCCTGGACTCGCCGCCGATGAACTTTGCCGGATCAGCGAGGAACTTCGCCCGGCAGCCGGCACTACAGAAGTGATAGATCGTGCCGGCTTGCTCGGCATGATGCGTGGTCGCTGCCGGATCGACCGTCATCCCGCAGACGGGATCCTTTACGATGGCCGGTCCGGCGGGGTCTCCCGAGCAGCAATGACTGCCATGAGCGTGTGGATCGTGCATCATGATGCTCCTTCGCGACACAGATAGGGTCTGACACCGTGTCAGGGTCAAGGCCTCTCGTCTTTGACCAGCATCCAGGTGCCTCCCATGGCTTGATCCCGCCATTGCGTTCGTCCGCAGAGCCATGCCGGATCCCGAGCGAGCGGAGAGAGTGCTTTCAGTGTGCAACGGTGATTGATCGACGCGAGCCGCAGAGCGGTGGCGCGCCGGCCGGGGGTGATCGCCCCGATGCCGTCTGGCACTCTCCCCGGACGGTCGAACCTTGGATCCGTAAAGTTACGGAATGCTGGCCACTAGAGGGGCCTTTAGACCGACTGTAGCCTGGTTCTGGACAGCCAAAATACGCTGCCTTTGCCCGGGCGCATCGATCTTTGCGCAATTGATCCGCCAAAGCGCGCGTCGAGCACGTCGCGCGTCTAATGTCTCATGGAGAAGCATCATGTCCAACGATCGTCACCTTCAGGCAGCCGTTCTCGCTGAGCTCGACTGGGAGCCCAGCATCGCCGCAGCCCATATCGGTGTCATGGCCGATGGCGGGGTGGTGACTCTAAGCGGTCATGTCACCAGTTTTGCCGAAAAGCAGGCAGCTGAGGCTGCGGCCCGCAGGGTGAAAGGCGTAAAGGCCGTGGTCGAGGAAATCGAGATCCGCCTGCATTCCCACGCGAAGCACGAAGACGAGGAAATCGCGGCGGCCGCGGTTCATCGGCTGGCCTGGGACGTCTCGGTGCCACGCGACGCCATCCAGGTGCAGGTCGAGGCGGGATGGATCACGTTGACCGGCGAAGTGGACTGGCATTTCCAACGGGACAACGCCAAGCAGGCCGTCCTGCGGCTGCCGGGCGTGATCGGCATCTCGGATAAAGTGACCATCAAGCGGAAGGTCGACGTGGGCAATATCAGTGACGAGATCATGCACGCACTGCACCGGTCCTGGTTCTTCGACCCCAAGACGGTCAGGGTCAGTGCTCACGACGGCAAGGTCGTGCTGGCCGGGACCGTCAGGTCGCCGCATGAACGGCAGATCGCCGCCGCCACGGCATGGGCGGCACCGGGGGTGACGGACGTGCGCAACGACATCATGGTCGCCTGAGGCCGTTAACGGCTGCTCTGCGCGACAATCGAACGGGGCCGGCCACAGAACCGGCCCCGAAAGCGAACTACGGCACCAGGACGGCGGCTCCTTCGAAACGCCCGGCTCTGAGGTCGCTCAGCGCCTCATTCGCCTGATCGAGACGATAGGGATTGGTATGCGTGACGATCCCGATCTTGGGCGCCAGTCCGAGGAAGTCGAGTCCGTCCTGGCGCGTTAGGTTGGCGACCGACATGATCTGTCGTTCTTCCCAGAGCAGATCATAGGGGAAGCTCGCAATCTCGCTCATGTGGATACCGGCGCACACGACGCGACCGCCCTTGCGCAAGGCCTTCAACGCCGTGGGGACGAGGTCGCCGGCCGTGGCGTAAATGATCGCCGCGTCGAGTAGCTCGGGCGGCGGCTCGTCGGACCCGCCTGCCCAGGCGACGCCGAGCGTTCGCGCGAAATTCTGAGTCGTAGTATCTCCGGGCCGGGTGAACGCGAAGACGGAACGTCCCTGCCACCGCGCCACCTGGGCGACGATATGGGCGGCTGCACCAAACCCATAGAGCCCGATCCGCTGTCCTTCGCCCGCCATCACGAGCGAGCGCCAGCCGATCAGCCCCGCGCAGAGAAGCGGCGCCAGCGAGACGTCGCTCCCGGCTTCGCCGAGTGGGAAGGCATAGCGCGCGTCCGCGATTGCCGATGTCGCAAATCCACCATCGCGCGTGTACCCGGTGAAGAGCGGGTGGTCGCAAAGATTTTCGCGTCCGCCTGTGCAATAAGGGCAGACCCCGCAACTATGGCCCAGCCAGGGAATCCCGACCCGCTCACCCAATCGCAGTCCTTCGACGCCATCGCCAAGGGCATCGATGCGGCCGACGATCTCATGGCCGGGAATGATCGGGAGGACGGGATCGGGGAGATCGCCATCGACGACATGGAGGTCCGTCCGACAGACGGCGCAGGCGGAGACCTGGATCCGGATCTCGCCCGGTGCCGGCGACCGATCGGGAAGCTCCGTCCAGACCAACGGGCAACCCAGTTGATTGAGCACCATTGCCTGCATGTCACAGCCCGACCTTCGGTAAATCGATCATCAATGGGATAACATGGCGCATCGGTCGGCTGCGAGAAGGAGATCGGCGGTGACGCCGCCCAATACCCATTCCCGCAAGCGGCTGTGGCCGTAGGCGCCGGCAACGATGACGCCCGCGGATTGCTGCCGTGCGATGGTCTCGATCGCGGTGGCATCATTACCGGTCGAGCGCGCTACAAGCGGTTCGGCCGGGATGCCATGGCGCTTGAGCCAGCCGACGACATCGGCGATCCGCTTGCCCGCCTCGGTCATATCGTCCTCGGACGCGATCTCGACGACCGTGACATGCGATGCCATCTCCAGGAGGGGCAGCGCGTCGAGCACAGCCCGCCTGGCCTCACGACTGTCCTTCCACGCAACCATCACCCTTTCGGGCTTGAGACTGGTGGCGCCGGTTGGGACGAGAAGAACGGGGCGGCCCGCGCGAATGACGAGATCGCCCATATCGACATTGCGCGTTTTATCGAGCAACGAACCGCCTCGATCGCGCGCTGTGATCAACAGATCCGCGCTGCGGGCTTCCTCTCCGATATAGTCGGCAATCGATGTCCGGGTAATGGCGCAGCGCCAGGTCAGATCGGACACCCTGCTGTCGAGCGCCGCCCGGAATTCCGTCTCAGCGGCATCGACTTCCTGCTGGATCTCGGCCCGGTTTTGTTCGGCGACCTGGCCGGATATGAAGCCATCGCCATAGACATATTGTATCGGCTGGCATGCGGCTATGCCGATGACGCTCGCTTGAAAGCGCTCAGCGAGATCCCCGGTGATCTTCAGCAGATCCACGTTCGGCTGGCCGAGCTCGAGGTGGACCATCAACGTGGCATAGGACATCGATCAATCTCCTGTTGCGCGGCACCCCGTAGGGCGCGGGCGCGGACCGGCACCGTCGAAGGATGCCCTTCTCAAGCTACGGCGCTCTCACAGGCCGAAATATCGGTTCATATACTTATGTCTGCGCTGTTCATGCCGGCGTCTTAGGCGAGTCCGTACCCGCCCATTGCTGAAGCTGCGCGAGTACGTAACCTTACCGATTTCAGGCCAACCGGTGCGCGATTAGGCGACAGATCCCCGACGTTCGCGGCTTCAGAGCCAGAAATGTTGCGCACGAGACAGATGTATGGCCGAGCAGAACATGGATATAGCCGCGGCGATCGTGGGTCTGGCGATACTTTGCCTGACACTTCTTGCCGCATTAAAGCCAAGAAAGTGAGTTTATTGACGGGGTAAACACGCCGTCGGCTTTCTCTCCTCGGTTGATGCAGCGAGACGCGACAAGCGGTCGCGGGGAATTTGGCATTGTCCGGATGGAAGGGGCGTCATGATCAGGGATATACTTGTCGTGGTAGATACAGGCGATGCCGACGAGGCGTTCATCGCCGACGCGATTGCGCTGTCGTCATCACGCGGCGCCAGGCTGATCATAGGTGTAGCTTGCCCGATCCCGGTGCCGGGTTCCGCATCGGCGCACGGACTGCCCGATGCAACCGCTGCCGAATTCAACCGCGCAGTCGACGCAAAGGAGAAGCGGATCTGGGCACTGGCAGACAAGGCCGGCATCACCGTATGCACATTGCTCGATGACCCGACGCTATTGCTGAAGAAGGTGGTGGCGCAGGCGAGCCTCTCGCAGCTTGTCCTGTTCGGACCAAGCGAAGCCTATGGCAGCCCCGATTTTCGACGGGAACTTGTCGAAGCGGTGGTCTTTGCGTCCGGTCGCCCCGTGGTCATGCTGCCCAAGGGGGCAGGTGCCGGGAATTTTGCGCGGATCGCTGTTGGATGGAACGGTACTCGAGAGGCAGCAAGGGCGCTCCACGCTGCCATGTCGGTCGCTGGACCGCGGGCACATTATTACCTCGCGGCCGTGGATATCGCGACGGAAGGCGATAGACGCTCGCAGCCTACGGCGAACGACGTCGTCCGCCATTTACACTCGCTCGGCTGGGTCGCCGAAGCCCATCATGTGGGTGCGGGGGAGCAAACAACAGCCGCGGCCCTGATTGCCTTCTCGCAGGCACATGGCGCCGATCTGATTGCCGCAGGCGCTTATGGCCATTCCCGGTTCAGGGAGTGGATATTTGGAGGTGTGACACGGGACCTCCTGCGCGGCGCGGACATAGCTGTTCTCTTGGAACATTGAGGTATCGCCATAGCCGTCGCTTCATGCCGCATTTGAAATTGCTCACCGGGCACTTGCCCGTTTCACGATCACACCGCCACAGCTGGCGTATCGGATTAAAGGACGGTCCTTGCGCGGGCTGCCACGATTTGAAGCTGATCGGCTGCCGGAATCCGTTGCCAGAATGCGAGATCGCCGATAGCCAATGCTTCCTGCGTTCGTGCAACGGCAGCATCGGCATCAGATGCGTCCGGACCGCGCACCCCGACACGACGCATTCGGGTTTCGGACGGCGCATCAAGCCACAACCCCATAAAGGAGACGCGCGCTTGAGCGGCGACAACCTCGATCTCTACTCGATGGGCGCGCTGTGCGAACACGGCATCTGCGATCACGGACTGTCCGCAAGACAGCGCAGCCAGTGCGAGTTCGCCGGCACGTCTATAGACCAGATTGGCTGCTTCCTCAGAATAGCTCGTCTGGGGCAATCTGGTTTCGGGCGACCGGCCAGCAAGGCGCTTGCGAACGACGTCGTTGCGAACGATCCTTGCGCCTGGAGCCCGTCCTATATCACCGCCCAGAACGCTTGCCAGGCTGGACTTGCCCGTTCCGGAGAGTCCGCCGATCGCGATAAGGCGCGGCCGGCCCGGCTGCAGGAGAGCGAGCGCCAGATCGAGATAGCTGCGCGCGACGTCGGCCAGCGACAGATTCCCGCCTGGGCGCATCGCCTGCGCGGCAAGGACGTGAGCCCTGATCACAGCACGCACCGACAGGAATAGCGGCATCAGCGCGATCCCGTCCTCATCGTCTCCGGAAAGGTCGAGATAGCGGTTGAAGACGATGTTGGCTTCGGCGTGGAGATCGCGGTGCCACAGATCCATGAGCAGAAAGGCAAGGTCGTAGAGGACATCGATCGTCGCCAGTTCGGTGCTGAATTCGAGGCAGTCGAACAGCGTAGGGCGACCTTCGATGAGCGCGATGTTGGCGAGGTGAAGGTCGCCATGGGCGTGGCGCACACGCCCTCGCGCACTGCGATCATCAAGAAGCGGCGCCATCGTCGCCGTCAGGTCGAGCAAGCGCTTGGCGAGGAGCGTGGATTGCTCAGGATCGAGGACCGCCCGGCAGCGCGCCATACTGTCGACATTGCCTTCGACCACGTCGCGAAAGCGTGCCGATCCCGCGTCCGTTACAAAGACCTCGGCGGCGGCATGGAAAGCGACGATATGATCGGCAAGGGTCATTAGCATCTGCGCATCGAGATGACCGTGGCTGGCCTTCTCGTCGAGCAACGCGTCGTCGGGGAACCGCTGCATTTCGAGGATCCAGTCGACGGGATTCCCGCTACCTCCCAGTTTCAGGTGACCCTCAGGGGTTCGGCTGATGGGATGGACGGCGCGGTAGAGCTGCGGTGCTGTCCGCCGATTAAGGCGCAGTTCTGTTTCGAGAGCCTCGCGCCGCCGTTCGGCCGTTGAAAAGTCGAGATAACCGAACGTGACGGCGCGCTTAAGCTTCCAGGCCTGACCGCCCACCAGAAAAATGCTGGCACAGTGCGTATCGATACGCCGCGGAGGTTCGCGGCTATCGAAGGCGTCGCCGCTCTCGAGAAAGGCGATCACATCGTTCTGAACGTCGGAAGTCGGCGCTCCGGATACCTGTGCAACCATAGCGTCAGAGCCCGACCAGAGCGTGCAAGATATCACCGTCCGCGATGCCCACGGACACGTTATTCCCGCAATCTTCCTGGCGCGCGCGCTCACTGGATCCGATAGCGTCAGGCGAACAGGGCATGCTCACCTGTTTCCTCGAGCGGCTCCGGAACGATGAGCTGATCATGCTCCCGATGATGGAGGCGGTGGGGGCACCGCGCCATGTGGGGACAGAAGCTATCAACGGCCGCGTTCCACCACAACGCGTAACAAGTCAGCGGCACTGCCCAGAGCTGGCAAGCGGCGAGCATCGCTTCCATCGCGGGTGAGGCGTCGGAAAGCCGCGATTTTTCTGACGTACGTGGATCGACCATTCGAGGGTCCTCCGTCGCGTCCCGGCCGATCGTTGGGACAGCCGGCCCTCACATTGATCCGGAGTTGGCGGCTGCGATCGTCCGACTGACCTCGATCCGGATGGCTTCGGGGAGCTGCTGGGCGTCGAGATTGAGGAAGCCCTGGATGATCAGATCCCGGGCCGCGTCCTCGCCCATACCGCTGGCCATCAGGTAGGAAAGCTTGCCCTGGTCGATCATGCCGATCGATGCCTCGTGCGAAAGCTGTGCCTCAGCGCTGCGCGCCAGTAGCGCCGGTATGGACAAAATCTCGCCCTCGTCGGTGAGCTTGAGGCCGTTGCAACCCAGAAACCCGCGGCTGTCCTTGCCTTCGCCAACCAGCGTCGAGCGATTGGAAATGGTCCCGCCGCCCGTTACCATGCGCGTGATGCTCTCCGAGCGCGCGCCGACACCTTTGAGATGGATTTCACTCTCCATGATCCGCTCGGTGCCGGCCGGGGCGAAGATCACCGACTGGTCGTTTGACATGCCCCCGTCCTCGATTATCGTTCGGCTCTGCGCCCGGTGCCGCTTGAGCGGGGACACCTGGATATTGCTTTCGACGATATTCGCATTCTTTCCGACATGCGTTCGCGCATAGCTGTGGACCTCCATGGCGGCTCCCCACCGCTCTATCGAGACGGAGCGGCACGTGGCGCCCTCGTGCAGATAGGTCTCGGAGATCGAAAGATGGTACCCGGCATGGACGGCAGGCGGAACCG
Source organism: Sphingomonas panacis (assembly GCF_001717955.1). NCBI lineage: Bacteria > Pseudomonadati > Pseudomonadota > Alphaproteobacteria > Sphingomonadales > Sphingomonadaceae > Sphingomonas > Sphingomonas panacis. The sequence goes on along the minus strand of NZ_CP014169.1, from coordinate 19,308 downwards.
CCGAGCCCGAGATCATCTCGATCTCGGCGCCTTCCTCGATGACCGTGATGTTGTGATGGAACTGGCGGCCCTGCGGCGTTTCGAGCAGCGTGAAGACCTGCACCGGCAGACGCACCTTGGCCCCCTTGCGGATGCGGATGAAGTGCCCGATCGGTGCGTGGCGGCTTTCAGCGGCCTGCGCAACATGCTCGTCCTCGGCAGGGTCGATCAAATTGAACATCAGATCCTGTACCCAGTCATAGCGGGCGAGCGCGTCCTTCAGCGGCAGGATCTCGACGTCGGGATCGGTGACCGCGATATGCCGGACCTCCTGGTTCACGAGTACGCATGTGCCGCTGTGCTCGCCCTCGACGCTGTAGCCGACGGGGGCGAGTTGCTGCTTTTCCTCCGGAGAGATATCGACGTCGAGGATTGTGGCCATCAGAACTTCCTTCGTTCAGATCGATGATGGGACGGATGTGTCTCTTGGCGGCATTGAATAGCCATGCGCCTTGATGTGACGGAACAGGATCCGAGGGTCGGCGGAGCCCGCGATCCGACCGTCAACCATGAGATGGCCGACATCGGCATGGATATAATCGAGGATGAAGCCGGTGTGGGTGATCACGAGCGCCGTGCGTTGCGGATCCGCGGGGGTATTCGCGCCAAGCAACCGGTCGATGGCCTTGCCGACGGCAGCGATGTGCTCGAGATCGACACCGCTTTCGGGTTCGTCAAACAGGCACAGGTCGGGACGCCTGAGGAAGAGTTTCAGAATCTCCCATCGTTTGATCTCACCGCCCGAGAAGCCGACATTGACATCGCGCTCTGCAAAAGCACCGAAATCCAGCGCCGGCGCCTCGGTTTCCAGCAACGCGGTAGCGCCGATCGCCGCCGTGAACGCCTCGACCGTCACGCCTTCCAGAGGCGGCGGTCGCTGAAACGACATGCCAAGGCCCATCTGTGCCCGCTGATCGACGGGCAGCGCGTCGATGCGCCGACCTTTAAGCCAGATCTCTCCGCTCGTGATCTGATAGGGCGCCAGACCCATGATCGTTGCGAGGAGCGACGATTTGCCCGACCCGTTCGGTCCGAACAACACATGCGTCTCGCCGGTCGGGATGGAGAGGGTCACGCCGTGGAGGACAGGCAGGCCATCCGCCGAAACGTGGAGATCCCGTATTTCCAGAATGGGGGCGGTCAAGCGCGGAACTCCTTTGCTCCACCAGTTCCCACGTCGATGAGCGCCGGAATATCTGTAAGGTTACGTAGTTCGCGAGAGCGCGAACGGCACCAACCATCGGCGCACACCTGGTCCTGCCCACACCGGGATTTATTCCATTCGGCGCGTGCTTGATAGCGGTGCGACTTTCGACGTGGAGCGAGGCGACGCGATGCTCGGCCGTTGAGCGAAGCACCGGCATGATCTACTAAACATCGGGAGCCATAGCATATTCCCGTGACCCGCCGCCCAAGTTTGCAGCCACACACTGGTCGGGATCGAATTGGATTTCAGCTTCCGTCAAAAACCGAAGGCTGCGCCGCTGCACCATAGCGCTCCGCCGCGACCTTCGCGCAGACCGTTCGCGCTTTCTCTCGAACATCGTAAAGATGCTCATCGGCGAAGCGTTCGGCGAGTCCTTCGACGATACTGCCGATATGAAGATAATGTGCTGATTTCATCGAGAAAGCCCGGAACAGATATCGGCTCGACAATTCGCGTAGCGACTCCACCTGGCCCTGCTCGTCGAGCCATGCGTCGCGCGCGCCTGACGTGGTGATCGAGATCATATGGCCCGCGGTCAGCGGACCTTCCCCTGTGCGCTCCTGGACCTGGCGGGGCGTCACGCCCGCGCCGATCACACGGTCGACATAGCCTTTCATCATCGCCGGCGGCAGGCCGAACCAGATCGGGTAGATGAAGGCGACGACATCACAACCGCCGATCGCCTCGAGCTCGGCTCGCACATCCGGTGCGATCCGGAATTGCTGACGGTCCGGCCGCTCGTCGTTCCTTAGGACGGGATCGAAGTTCATCGCGTATAGATCACGCAGGAGCGCCTCTTGTCCGCATTCCCGCACGGTGTCGCAATAGGCCTGGGCCACTGCCGCATTGAAGCTTGTCGGGTCTGGATGAGCGAGAACCACCACATGTCGGCCATGGGCCTTTGTTAGGTCAGCCATCGAACGACTCCTTTCGCCGACGATGCTAGCCGAGCGCGTTGAGGCTCGCTCTTGGGGAATCTACGCACCTTCGACGCCACCGACTAAGCGGCCAATTCACGTCCCGCCAGTTGGGTACTCGGTTCTACCGAAATCGCCAGATCGCAGAGACCGTGCGGGGCAGCACGGTGGCTGACGAGAATAAGGCCCTGTCCCGTTTTCTGGAGACGCGTGTCCAGCCGTTCCACGATCAGTCGCTCGGTTTGACGATCCAGCCCTTCGGTCGGCTCGTCTAGAAGCAGCCATTGCGCGGGCGCCAGATAGGCCCGGGCCAGCGAGAGCCGGCGACGCTCCCCACCCGAAAGGGCGCAACCATTCTCGCCGATCCAGCCGTCGAGCCCGCCGGGCAGCGCCCTGACGCGTTCGTCTATCGCCGCGTCATGCAATGCGGCCCACAGCTCGGCGTCCGTCGCGCCCGCCCGCGCCAGCAGCAGATTGTCGCGAACGGTCCCCGCCAGGAGTGCGGCGTCCTGCGGCGCCCATCCGAACAGCGACCGTAGCCGACCGGATGGGATATGTCCTGCCTCGACGCCGTCGACACGCAGGCGGCCGGGCGCGACAGCACGCAAGCCGATCATCGCTTCGATCAGGCTCGTCTTCCCGGCTCCCGAGCGTCCCGTAAGAGCGACGCGGCTCCCGGGTCCGAGGCGATGTCCCTCGACCAGCAGCTCCACCGGCTGAGCTGAGATCGCCTCCGGCGGGGGAGCGCTGCTGGCCGAACCCAGGTCGAGCACGGCATCCAACCGAGTTTCGGCTTCACCGATGGCGCCGCGCGCCGCAAAGTCGCGCACCAGCGGCGCCAGGCTGTCCATCGCCATGGCGGCAGCTAGCGTCGCCAGCGCAGCCACAGCCATCCCGGCGTGCGCCGACAGCATGAGTACCGAGAGGGCCGCAAGCCCCGTCGCCAATGCCTGCAGGCCTTCGGACCAGGCCAATCCACAGCCCTGCGCGCGCTGTGCGTCGGTCAGGAGCTTGCCGCGTTCGACCAATCGATCCGCGGCCCAGCCTTCGAGGCCGTAACAGCGCAGTTCCGGCGCTGCGCCTGCCATCGTGCCGAACATATCCTTCAGCCGGGCGCCCGCGATCTGGACCTGGCGACCACTATGCTCTGTTCGCCGGGCCAAGAGGCTTGCCGACAGCAGCAAGAGCGCCATCGATCCGAGCATCGCCCCCACCGCCGCCCAATCGGCAAGCGCGATCAAGGCTGCGCCGGCGAGCGCACCGGCGAGCCCGCTCCATCGCGCCGAACGCCGCACGAACCGCGCCTCCATGACATCGGCGTCCTGCGTCATCCGCGCCGACAGGTCGCCAAGATGAAAGCGAAGGCCCTTGGCGGCAGGCATGGTGGCAACAGCCTGAAAGAGCATGGGCCGCAATCGGGCAAAGGCGGAGAGGGCGGCGGCATGGCTGGTGATCCGTTCCCCGTAACGGGCGCCGGTCCGGGCGATCGCAAGCAGGCGGATGGCGGCGCTCGGCAGCATATAGTTGAACGCCTGCGCGGCGAGCGGTCCCGCAGCGCCGGCAAGGGCCGCCGCCGTGATGAACCAGCCCGACAGCCCGAGCAAAGCCACCGACGCCAGTCCGACCAGCATCGCGCAGGCTGCGGCCTTGGCAAGCGCCACGCGCTGCCGCCGTGCTTCGGCCCGAAGCAGCCGCGCGAGCCCCCCGCTCATGCCGGGACCCCAAGTCGGACGATGCGATCGGCGATGCTCGCCAGCGCTTCGCTGTGCGTTGCGATGATCGCCGTCCGGCCGGGAAGGGCCCGGCCGATGCTTGCGATCAGTTCTGCTTCGGCGGCGCTGTCGAGATGCGCCGTCGGTTCGTCCAGCAGCAGGAGCGGCGCCTGCTTGAGCAGCGCGCGGGCCAGCGCAATGCGACGACGTTCGCCCCCCGAGAGCCCGCCGCCGCGCTCGTCGAGCCGTCCATCGAGACCACAGCGACGGCGCAGGAGGAGGGGGCCCAATCCTGCCGCGCGAACCGCCGCGGCGATCTCCTCTCTGCTCGCATCCGGCTTGCTCATCGCAATATTGTCCCGAATGGTGCCGGGGAGGATCAGGGGCGACTGTCCCACCCAGGCGGCGATCGCCGCGATCGAAACACCGTGCTCGAGCCTGGTATCGCCCACTGCGATGCTTCCGGCGGTCAGTGGCGCGAGCCCCAGGAGAAGATGCAGCAGGCTGCTCTTGCCGCTCCCCGAGGGCCCGACCAGCGCGACGGTTTCGCCGGCCGCGATCTCCAGCCAGAAGTCGGACACGGCCGGTCCTGCGCCGCCGGCATAGCCGATGGAGACGCTGCGAAAGCTGATCGCGGGAGCCGCGGAGTCGACCAAGGGCTTTTGCGCAACGGGCAGGGGGACGTGTTCCTCGACCGCGCGCAGCCGTCCGGCCGCCGTGTCGGCTGCCTGCCGGTCATGATAAGCGGCGGCAAGCCGCCGCATCGGCGCGTAGAATTCGGGTGCCAGCGCGAGCACGAAGAAGGCGCGGAAGAGATCGAGCTTCTCGGGCACCGGGAAGGGAAGCAGGCCGAGCAGGTTGAAGCCGGCATAGACGGCGACCAGCGCGACCGACAGCGCTGCGAAGAATTCGAGCGCGCCCGACGACAGGAACGCGACGCGCAGGACCTTGAGCGTGCGCGTCGCGACCTCGTCTGCGGCGCGGCCGATACGCGCGGTTTCGCTTGCCTCAGCGCGGAAGGCAAGCAACAGCGGCAGCGCCCGGATGCGGTCGGCGAACAGACCCGACAAGCGGGGCAGCGCCTCGAATTGCCGGCGCGATTCGTCGGCTGCGGCACCCCCGGCCAGCGCCATCGCGACAATGAAGGGGACGAGCGTCAGCACGAGAATAGCCGCGGCGATCGGGCTGGCGCAGGCGGTCGCCGCGAGGATCAGCAAGGGGCCCAGTGCGGCGGCGTACCGCGCGGGCAGAAAACGCGCGATGTAGCCGTCGATCGCTTCGACCTCGTCGACCACCGCGTTCATGAGGACGCCGACCGTCGATGATCCTCCGGGGGGATGACGAAAGGCAGCCGCAACGATGCGCCCGCGAAGCTTCGTCTTGGCGATGCCGGCGCGCGCCGCGCCGGATCGCGCCGCCAGCGTGACGGCGACACTTCGCAACAGGCTGCCGAGAAGCGCCAGCAACACCCAGGGCGCCATGCCGGCCAGACCTTCCGGCACCGCCACCACGCCGCCGGCCAATCCTGCAGCGAAGAGGATCGCGGCAATACTGTCGAACAGTAGGAAGCTCAGCGGTGCGGAAGAGGCGCCGATAGTTGATTGCTTCAGGAAGTGCCTGTCGGCTGCCATCCTGATCTTGTCTGCGGTGACATCCATCGGTCCTCCGTGGTACAGATCATTTCCACGGTCCTTGACCCCGGTCAATGATTGGCTTGGCTGGAACGGCCATCGGCGGACCGAAGTCAGCCCCTGTTCGGAGAGCAAAGGTGGATCCAGCCGTCATAGACCTGTCGAGGCTCCAGTTCGCGCTGACGGCCCTCTATCATTTCCTGTTCGTGCCGCTGACGCTCGGACTGGCGATGCTGCTGGTCATCATGGAATCGGTCTATGTGATGACAGGCAGGGAAGTCTGGCGGACGACGACACGCTTCTGGGGGCGGATCTTCGGGATCAACTTCGTGCTTGGCGTCGCCACCGGCCTCACCATGGAGTTTCAGTTCGGCACCAACTGGTCCTATTTCTCGCATTATGTCGGCGACATCTTCGGCGCGCCGCTGGCGATCGAGGGGTTGATGGCGTTCTTCCTCGAGGCGACCTTCGTCGGGCTCATGTTCTTCGGATGGGACAGGCTGACCAGGCTCGGCCATCTCATCGTCACCTTCATGGTCGCGCTCGGCACCAACCTGTCCGCGCTGTGGATCCTCGTCGCCAATGGCTGGATGCAGAATCCGGCGGGCGCCGACTTCAATCCCGCCACGATGCGCATGGAAGTCACCGATTTCGGCGCGGTGCTGTTCAACCCGATCGCGCAGGCCAAGTTCGTCCACACCGTGAGCGCCGGCTATGTCTGCGCCTCGGTGGTCGTCCTTGGCGTATCGGCTTACTATCTGCTGCGTGGGCGCTTTACCGAAGTGGCGAAGCGATCGATGACGGTCGCCGCCGCCTTCGGGCTTGCCTCGTCGCTGTCGGTGGTCGTGCTGGGCGACGAAAGCGGTTATGCGCTGACCGACAACCAGAAGATGAAGCTCGCCGCGATCGAGGCAGCCTGGCACACCGCGCCGGCACCCGCGGGCCTGACGCTCATCGGCATTCCGGATACCGCGAACCGGACCACAAACTATCAAGTCGAAGTGCCCTGGGTGCTCGGCCTGATCGCCACCCGGAGCCTCGACAAGGAAGTGACCGGCATGTCCGAGCTCGTGCTCAAGGCCCAGGAGCGGATCACGTCGGGCGTGATCGCCTATGACGCGGTGGAGAGGCTCAAGACTAACCCGGACGATAGCGCGGCACGCGGGCAGTTCGAGCTGCACAAGCGCGATCTCGGCTATGCGCTGCTCCTCAAACGCCACGTCGCCGACCCGCGCCAGGCGAGCCCGCAGCTGATCAGCACGACCGCCTGGGATGTGGTCCCCAACGTGCCGCTGATGTTCTGGAGCTTCCGCATCATGGCCGCGATCGGCTTCTTCATGATCGGGTTGTTCGGACTGGCGTTCACACTCTGCTCGCTCCGACTTCACACCCAGACCCGCTGGTTCCTCAAGCTCGCGGTCTTCGCGATCCCGCTTCCTTGGATCGCGATCGAGCTCGGCTGGATCCTCGCCGAGATGGGGCGTCAGCCCTGGGCAATCGACGGCGTGCTGCCGACGTTCCTCGCGACCTCGTCGCTGAGCCGCGGGGCGCTCTGGACGACCATCGTCGGGTTCACCTTGCTCTACGGCACGATGGCCGTGATCGAGGTGCGCCTGATCCTCGCGAGCATCCGCAAGGGTCCCTACGAGCATGACGAGGATCCGCAACCCGCGCCCGGTCCGATCCCCGCCGAACCCATCGTCGCCTGAACCGGAAGGACAAGACCCATGTTCGACTATGAGATCCTCCGGCTCATCTGGTGGGGGCTCCTCGGCATCCTGCTGATCGGCTTCGCGCTGACCGATGGTTTCGATCTGGGCACGGCCGCGCTCTTGCCCTTCGTCGCGCGCAGCGATGTCGAACGCCGGATGGTGATCAACACGATCGGTCCGGTCTGGGAAGGCAACCAGGTCTGGTTCATCCTGGGCGGCGGCGCGATCTTTGCCGCATGGCCGTTCGTCTATGCCGTCAGCTTCTCGGGCTTCTATCTCGCGATGTTCCTCGTGCTGGCGGCGCTGATCCTGCGGCCCGTCGGCTTCAAGTACCGCTCGAAGCGGCCCGATCCTGCCTGGCGTAGCCGCTGGGACTGGGCACTGTTCGTCGGCGGTCTCGTGCCCGCGCTGGTTTTCGGCGTCGCGGTCGGGAATGTCCTGCTGGGTGCTCCGTTCCGCCTCGATAGCGATCTGCGCGCCTTTTACGACGGTGGCCTGCTTGGGCTGTTCTCGCCGTTCACCTTGCTGTGCGGGTTGCTTTCGGTCGCGATGCTGGTGCTCCACGGCGCGACCTGGTTGACCTTCAAGATCGAACATGGCCCGGTCCACGATCGCGCCCGCGGCTATGGTTGCATCGCGGCGATCGCAAGCGTCGCGCTGTTCGCCCTCGGATGGGCCTATGTGGCTTTCGGGAACATCGGCTATCAGATGACCAGCCTGCCCGACCCGATCGGCGCCTCCAATCCGCTGCGCACGGTGACCGCCCCGGCCGCCGGCGCGTGGCTCGCGAACTACGGCCGCTACCCGTGGATGATGGTTGCACCAATCCTGGGCTTTGCCGGCACCGTGCTGGCGTTCGTCGGCATCACGCGGGGATGGGAGAAGACATCGTTCGGCGGGTCCGCGCTGGGCGCGGCCGGCATCATCGCGACGGTCGGACTGTCGATGTTCCCCTATATCCTGCCGTCAAGCATCGACGCGCATTCCAGCCTGACCGTGTGGAACGCCTCCTCGAGCCACAAGACGCTCGGAATCATGCTGGTGGTGACGGTGGTCTTCCTCCCGATCGTGCTCGCCTACACCGCCTGGGCCTACAAGATCATGTGGGGCCGGCTGACCACCGACGTCGTGTCCACACATCCGGATTACTACTGATAGGAGGCACCTTGCCATGTGGTATTTCACCTGGGTTCTCGGGCTCGGCCTCGCAGTCGGCTTCGGTATCCTCAACGGCATCTGGCACGAGTTCCATTTGTCCGACGGGGAGACGGTGCTGGGCGAAGTCGGGCCTCCAAAACCGTAACGGGCGTGCAGCTTCAGGCTCCCGCCGGTCAAAGAAGCGCGAGTGGGGGCAAAGATGTTTGACAGCCGCACGACCTTGGCATGGTCGCAAGATGAGCATGGGGTTCCGGCTGCGGTCTGTAAGGATTGCGCGGTCCGCCAGGACTCATTGTGCGGCACGCTGGGGGACCAAGATCTTTCGGCGCTGCACAAGCTCGGCCGGCGTCGGCATTTACACCGGGGGGAGGCGATCGCCTGGGCGGGAGAGGAAAGCCGCGACTGTGCCAACATCCTCTCCGGCATCCTCAAGGTCAGCGCGCTGACGCACGATGGCCGCGAACAGATTGTCGGCTTGCTCTACCCTTCCGACTTCGTCGGTCAGCCCTTCATGGGCAGTTTCGACTTCACGGTCACGGCGCTGGGCGATGCCGAGGTCTGCATTTTCCCAAGGAGCGATTTCGAGCGTTTCCTGTCGACGCGCAACCACCTGACCCAGGCCCTCCTGCGCCGGACCTTCGATACGCTGAGCGACGCGCGCAAGCGCATGCTCCTGCTCGGCCGCCAGAGCGCCAGCGAGCGGATCGCCGATTTCTTGTTGCAGATGCTGGATCGGACAGGCGGCTGCAGCGCGAGCGCGGGCGGACCCGTGACCTTCGATCTTCCGCTCTCCCGCGGCGCGATCGCCGATGTGCTCGGGCTTACGATCGAGACCGTCAGCCGTCAGATGACGAAGCTCAAGATCGCCGGAGTGATTGGCCTGCCGGGCGGGCGCACGGTAACGATAGTAAAACGTGAAGAGCTCAGGCACGTAGCCAATGCCGCCTGAGCGATCTCGGTCGTGCAAGGAATTGGGACCTGACCTTTGGTATTCATCCGAGGAAGGGACCAACTGGCCAGGTACAGTTGCTCCCGGCGAGCCGCGCCTAACCTGGAAGCTGTCACTATCGATTCTTCAAGGAGTCGTTGATCTCAATCCAATACCCATCTGGATCTCGGACAAATATCTGCTTGACTCCGTCAGGACGGATCTGCGGCACATGGCGTCCCTGTATGTCTGACCATGCTATCTTCTTTGCGTCTAATGTTGCAATCGTTTCCTCCATGGGTCCCCATGCGATCGCAATGTGGTCCCACTTCGTGTTGTCTACCGGCAGGCTGCGTCCCTTGACGAGATGAAGCATCAGGCCGTTGCCTGTGACCAGCCATCGCGCGATCGGAAACGGTGCCGGCACCTCGCGAAAGCCGAACACCTCTCGATAGAAGATTACACTTCGATCAAGATCCGCTACATAGATCGCGATGTGGTCGAGCGCAGCAGAACGCGCAGCTACATTGTGCGGTTCGGTAGACGCAGTCAGAGAAGCCGGAGAGGCCACAGTTAGGAAACACCCAATGAGTTGAACTGCGCGTGCTGAACACATGACAATCGCCCTTGGCGGAGTGAAGCGACACCTTGCCTAAACTGCGCTTCACGTTCCACCCTTTTCAGAGGTTAAGTGGTTGGCCAGGCAATCCACCCAATACCGGTCGTGCGCAAGGCTTCCGCTCATGGGTGCCACGCATGTGATCGTGGCACTAAACGCGGCAACGCTGATCGAGGCTATTGCGTAAGAGGCTTCGCGCGGCCGGCGTCAGGCGCCTCTCCGCCAGGACAAGGATTGCGAGCTCCTCGAACGCCATGTCGGCCCGGCATCCTTCGAAGAAGCATCGCAGCATATATCCAAGTGTCGTCGCGGGCAGGGGTGCGGCGTAAGGCTGGAGCGCGGCGATCAGGTCTTGCGCCTGCATGACCTGCGACACGCCCCGACAGCGGATGCGATCAAGCAGGGCTTCGCCGCTCGGCACGCTCTGAGCGGCAAAGACAGTCTCCATGAAGCGGCGCTCTCGAGCCTCATGCGTGGACAGCCGGTGCTCGAGCATATGGCAAAGCGAGGTTGCGTCATCGTCTGCCGGAAGGGCAGGCAGATCGTCCGCAACCGCTTCCAGCAGGTCGCAATGCCGGGCGAGTTCGGCATGGTCGGCGAGCAGCGCGATCAGATCTATCTCATCGATCATGTACCATCCCTTCGCTGGGACGAGGCGCATGGCGGCACGCACGCCTAGAAGCGCATGCCGATGCCGATACCGGGCACCAGCGGATCGAGGTGGACGCGCTCGCGATTGACCAGACTTCCCGTCGTGAGCCGCGCGGTGGTGTCGATGTCGATATATTTGATGTCGAAGTTCAGAAAGACCCGCGGCGTGATGTCGATATCGACACCGGCCTGCAGCGCATAGCCGAAGCTGTCCTTCATTTTGAGCTTCGTGTCGCCGATCGCAGACTCCAGCGCGTTGCTGGCCTTGGATGAATAGAAGATCGTGTAATTGACCCCGGCGCCGATATAGGGCCTGATATGGGCGTCGGGTGCGAAATGATATTGCACCGTGAGAGTCGGCGGCAGCACCCAGGTGCTGCCCGCTTTGCCCAGGCCGTCCAGCGCGCCGCGCCCGTCGATATGATGTTTGGTGGTGGCCAGGATCAGCTCGGTGCCGATATGCTTCGTCACCATGTAGGTGAAGTCCACCTCCGGCGCATAGCTATTGGTCACCGCGGTGTTGGCGGTCGGAAAACTCGGCAGGATCGGGCCGGTCTTCTCGGTAGGCGTCACGCGAATGGCGCGCGCGCGGACGATCCAGCGCTTGTCCGCCTCCTGGGCATGGGCGGGCACCGCAAGCGCGACGAGAGCGACGCCGATCGATGCCAGTATTGCGCTTTTCATATCTACCTCCATGCCGTGTCAGGCATGGATTAGACGGCTTGTTGGCGACAAACTTTGACCCGGCGCAAACTTATGATCGCCGACAGTATCAGTCCGACCAGGCCCAGTCTCTGATCTCGGGGAGATCATCGAAATACTCGCGGATATAAGCCTCGTGCTCGACCAGCAGCCGTTTGCAATGCGCGACCAGTTCGTCATTTGCGGCGAGAGAATGCGGGACATAGCGCATCACGTCGAGGCAGAGATGGAGGCGGCTCATCTCGTTGAGGACAACCATGTCGAACGGCGTGGTGGTCGTGCCTTCTTCCATATAGCCGCGCACATGGAAGCGCTCATGGGCCGAGCGCCCATGCAGGAGGTCGTGGATGACGCCCGGATAGCCGTGAAAGGCGAAGACCACCGGCGTACTGGCCGTGAAGATCTCGACAAACTCGGCATCGCTCATGCCGTGCGGATGACGGTCGGCCGGGCAGAGCCGCATCAGGTCGACGACATTGACGACGCGGACCTTCAGTTCGGGCGCCAGACGACGCAACAGCCACGCGGCCGCGATGGTCTCCTGCGTCGGTACGTCGCCGGCGCAGGCGAGCACGATGTCGGGCCTCTCAGGTTGGGAGCTGTACATCGGCCACACGCCGGCACCGCGTGCGCAATGGACCTGCGCTTCGCCCATCGTCAGCCATTGAAGCTGCGGCTGCTTGTCGATGACGATCAGGTTGAGATAATTGCGGCTGCGCAGGCAGTGATCCGCGACCGACAGCAGGCAATTAGCGTCGGGCGGCAGGTAGACGCGCGCGACGATTGGTTTGCGGTGGATGATCGTGTCGATGAAGCCCGGCCCCTGATGGCTGAAGCCATTATGGTCGTTGCGCCAGCACGTCGAGGTGAGCAGATAGTTGAGCGACGGTATGTCGGCCCGCCACGACACGCGGCGGGCATGTTCGATCCATTTGGCGTGCTGCATCGCCATGGAATCGACGATCATCGCGAAGGCTTCGTAAGTGGCGAACAGACCGTGGCGGCCGGTCAACGTATAGCCTTCGAGCCAGCCATGGCAGCAATGCTCGCTCAGCACCTCCATGACGCGCCCATCGTGCGAGACATGATCGTCGCCGGGCTCGATCGCGCTGACGAGGCACCGATCGGAGGCGTCGAACACGGCGCCGAGCCGGTTCGAATTGGTCTCGTCGGGGCAGAAGAGCCGGAAATTGTCGGGATTCGCGCGGTAGATGTCGCGTAGATAGGCGCCGAGGATCGCCGTGGATCCCATCCGCTCGCGGGCGCGCTCCTCGAACCGCACCTGAAAGGCCGTGTGATCGGGCAGGGTCAACGGTTTCGTCAGAAGCCCGCCATTCGCCTGTGGATTGGAGCCCATGCGGCGCTTCCCGGCAGGGGCGAGAGCGGCGATCTCGGGCTGGAGACGTCCGTCGGCATCGAACAGCTCCTCCGGGCGATAGCTGTGCAGCCATTCCTCCAGGATCTGCAGATGCTCGGGATTGGTCCGTACCTCCGACACCGGCACCTGATGCGCCCGGAACGTGCCCTCGATCTTGACGCCGTCGACGACCTTGGGCCCGGTCCAGCCTTTGGGCGTGCGCAGGACGATGAGCGGCCAGGCCGGCCGTTCGCTAAGGCCATTCGACCGGGCGTCTGCCTGGATCTCGCGGATCCGCAGCACGGCTGCTTCCAGCACGAGTGCGAACTGGCGATGGACGGTCATGGGATCGTCGCCCTCGACGAAAGCGACCGCGTAGCCCTGGCCTTCGAAGAATTTGGTGAGATCGGCGTCCGTATGTCGGGCCCAGACCGTCGGCCCGGAAATCTTGTAGCCGTTGAGATGCAGGATCGGCAGCACAGCGCCGTCGCGCACCGGGTTGATGAAGTCGATGCTCTTCCAGCTTCCGGCAAGCGGACCGGTTTCGGATTCTCCGTCGCCGACGACGGCCGTCACCAGCAGATCGGGATTGTCCATGACGGCACCGAAGGCGTGGAGCAGGACGTAGCCGAGCTCGCCGCCCTCGTGGATCGACCCCGGCGTCGGCACGCTGACATGGCTGGGCACGCCGCCCGGCGTCGAAAATTGCCGGAAGAGCCGCAGCATGCCGGCTTCGTCCCGCGTCACCTCCGGATAGAAATCCGTGTAGCTGCCCTCGAGCCAGACATTGGCGATGAGGGCCGGCCCTCCATGGCCCGGTCCCGCCATGTAGATGGTGTCGAGATCATATTTGGAGATCAGCCGGTTCATATGGGCGTAGATAAGATTGAGGCCGGGTGAGGTGCCCCAATGGCCGAGCAGGCGCGGCTTGATATGCTCGACCAGCAGCGGCTCGCGCACAAGCGGATTTGCCGACAGATAGATCTGGCCGATGTTGAGATAGTTCGCGGCGCGCCACCAGGCGTCGATGAGGCGCAGCTCCTCGATGTCCAGCGGCATGGGAAGCGCTAATGGGGCGTCGCTCATCACTTTATCCGATTCTGGTAGATGCATGCGGCTGGGTCGGCGCGGCCCGATCGCCGCGGCCGTCAATCTGCGCCTGCGGTTTCACTTGCGCGATCCGCCGTGACCGCGGCGCAAATCTTGCGCGCGCGGTGGTCAACGTCGGCCAGAAGCTGGTCGACGAACAGCTGGTCGAGCCCTTCGACGGTTTGGCCGAAGTGCAGATCGTCAAAGTCCTTGAAGCCGAACGCATTCACCAGATATTCGCCTATGATCGTCCTGAGCGACTGGATCTGGTGTTCGTGGTTGAGCCACGCCTTGCTGTTCCCCGACGTGCTGATGACGACGAGGCGCTTGCCCCGCATGATCGTGTCGGCATCCCGGTCCTGCACCTGCCGGGCTGTCACGCCGGCACCCAACACGCGTTGGATATAGCCGACCATCATGGCAGGCGGCATGCCGAACCAGATTGGATAGACAGCAACGAAGACGTCACTGCTGCGAATGGCATCGACCTCGGAGATCACGTCCTGAGAGAGTGCGAACCCCTCCTTGCCGGGCCGTTCGGACGCCTTGAGCGCAGGATTGAAGCCCATCGTATAGAGATCGCGAACGATGGCCTCCTGCCCGCAGGACCGCACCGCCTCGCAATAGGCTTCGGCGACAAGCCCATTGAACCCTCCCGGGTCGGGATGGGCGAGGACGACGACATGCCTCGGGCGATAGGCGGCAGGCTGATGCGACATTCCGGACTCCTTCGCGCAGCACCCTATTGGGTCGGCGCAGCGGACGCCCTTGGGGATTCTACGCAGAACGCCGCAATGGCCGGAGTGCGTGCGACCCGTGCTGAAGTGCCCGTCCCCAGGACGCTCATCCTGATTCAGACCAAAAAAGCGATAAGGTCGTTCAAAATCTCACGCGCCGAAAGTCGGTTATAGATTTTGGCCTTCAGCTTGGTCTCGGCAACCAGCACCCAGATTAGAAGAAAAAGTTCTCGTGCTGAACTGTTTAGCGATCAACCACCTCTAGGCAGCGGTCGGTACGTTTTCGACCCGACAAGCATATTTGAACATCTACTTCCCGTGCATCGTGGTATCGATTCGAGACAAGGATGGCAATGCGGTCGTCACTTTCCGGGGTGGGTAAATATGACCGACGTGATCGCCAAAATGACTGACCGTAGCGAGTTCGACGTTGACGGGTGCGACCGTGAACCGATTCACATTCCCGGCTCGATTCAGCCGCACGGCTTGCTGTTCGTCGCCCATGCCTCCACGCTCGAGACCATCGCCGGCGCTGGCGCGATTGAGGCGCATTTCGGTGCGGGCTGGCTGGGGCGCCGGTTGCCGGAACTCCTATCCCAGTCGGTGGCGAGCACGTTGGAAGCACGCCCCACCAGCGTGACAATTGCACTGGGTCAGGTGGTAGGCGCGACTGCCACTTTTGATGCTACCGCACATCGGACGAGCGATGTCCTGCTCATCGAGCTCGAGCCCGCACCACCCACGCTCCCCTCCGCGATCGACGTCCTGACGGCGATGGAAGAAGCGGCCGCGACGTTCGAGCAGGCCTTCGGCTTACGGGAGCTGTGCGAGCGGGCTGCCAAGGCGTTTCGTCACCTTACCGGCTTTGACCGTGTCATGCTCTATCGCTTCCTCGATGACGATGCGGGCGTGGTGCTCGCCGAGGACCGAGCACCGGCGCTCGGCACGTTTCTTAACCAGCACTTCCCGGCGTCCGACATTCCGCAGCAGGCTCGCGCGCGCTACGTACGCAACCGCGTCCGCGTCATTCCCGACATCCGCTACGAGCCGGCCCCGCTACGCCCCGAGGGCTTTTCGGGCCTGGACCTGAGCGATGTCGGCCTGCGCAGTGTCTCTCCGATCCACCTGCGATATCTCGCGAACATGGGCGTAGCCGGCTCGGCGTCGGTATCGATCGTCCAGGACGGCGCACTGTGGGGGCTCGTCGCGTGCCATAATGCGACGCCCAGGGCGCTGCCGCTGCACGTGCGCATGGCATGCCGGGCGCTGGCTGGCAGCCTTGCCCGACAAATAAGGGCCAAGGAAGACGCGGAGCTCTACCGCGAACGCATCCGCTTGCGCGCAGCAGAAGATGCGGTGGTGCTTCGACTGGGAAGCGACGTGTCGCTCGCGACCTTCTTCGCGACGGCAGGCGACGACATGCGCCGCATGCTCGGCGCGGACAGCTTCGCAGCCGTTCGCGGTTCTGAACTCTATGTCGCGGGCAAATCGCCGCGCCACGAGGATATACGCGCGGTGGCGTCGCACGTCGCCGAGGCGGCCAAGGCGACCCCATTTGCGACCGATCGCTTGCCCGAGTTGCTGCCTTCGGCAGAAGCGTGCCGGGATCTCGCCAGCGGCGTTCTGGCGATCACCATGTCCACCGACGAACCAACCATCCTTATGTGGTTTCGCGCCGAGCAGATCGAGGTCGTGAACTGGGCGGGCAATCCGCACAAGCAGGCGGCGACTGATGCCGGCGTTCCGCTATCGCCCCGCGCGTCGTTCGAAAGCTGGAGTGAGGCGGTGCGCGGTCGCTCGGCTCCCTGGACGTTGTTCGAGATCGAAGCGGCCAGCCGGCTCCGGAAGACGATGTTCGAAGCACGGCAGAACAGGCGGCTGTTTGAGGTCAATCGTGAACTGACCGCGACGATCGCGGACAATGAGAGCCTTCTGGTGCAAAAAGACTATCTGATGAAGGAGGTGCATCACCGTGTGCAGAACAGCCTTCAACTCGTCTCCTCATTCCTTGGTCTGCAAGGGCGTGCCGTTGGCGACCCGATTCTCACCGGGCACCTGGAAGAAGCGCAGCGTCGTCTCTCCGCAGTGGCAATGGTGCATCGGCGGCTGCACACCGACGAGCATGTCCAGTCGGTCGATCTCTCACGCTATATCGGCGATCTGTGCTCCGAAATCACCGCTTCGATGGATGCCGCATGGGGCGATCATCTCACGCTCGAGCTGGCGCCGATCCTCATCTCGACGGACCGTGCGATCAACGTCGGGCTGATCCTCACCGAACTCGTCATCAACGCCAACAAATATGCCTATGGCGGCCGGCCTGGGGCCATCGTGATCGCGCTCGATCAGCAGCGTAACAGGTTTCGCCTCGTCGTCGCGGACCGCGGCGTTGGCATCCCATCTGACGCGAAGGGGTTTGGGACCAGGATGCTCGCCTCGATGGTAAAGCGCCTTTCGGGTACAATGGAGCAGGCTGACAACGGCCCTGGCCTGCGGGTCACTATCACGGCACCGATCGGCGAGCGCTGATGATAAGGTTAGAAAAAGTGATGAAGACGCCCGCATGCTGCTTAGACTTCTGTTAGGCCTATAATCTAGAGTTGGCGGCGCCTTGATCGACGCGGGCATACCGAATTGGCCGGAAACCGACGAGATGGGTCCGGGCGCTCACCCGCGGAAGGGCGATCGGCGTCATCGCATGCCCGTGGGTTGCGCAGCGGTAACGGAAAAAAGGACGCCCCACCCGGTTGGACCGGACGGGGCGAGTTCCGTACGCGAGCGGGGAGGATGTTGCCCGCGTCGGATCGAAGCATAGTCAGGAGAGCGACCCGCTCTTTGACCGGGATCAAATCAGCGCTGTTTGGCCCGGAAGCGTGCTCCGGCCGCGAGCTCGACGACCTCTGCAGTTATCTCGCTCTGGCGGGTCAGGCGTTCCTCGAGCTGCAGGGCTGCAAGCTTGCCGTCGATATGGGTCTTCGCGGCCGCCATCGTCGCCATGCGCGCCTCGTTCTCGGCGGCGAAGGCCTCCGCCGCCGCCTCGCAGAGCTGCGCGAACACATATTCCTGCACCAACTTCGCCAGGAGATCTGCGGGAGGCATATTAGCCAATGGCACTGGCCCCGATCCACTGGCCGGGAACGCCTCAGAGTCCAATGGCAGCAGGGGCCGGCGGATGATCTTCAGTCCCTCGCCCGCTTTCCAGAAAGGATAGATCATCGTCACCGGAACCGCGCCGGCGGCGGCAAGATAGTCATAGAGCGCGTCGAGGGTAAGCGTGGCGACATCGGGCAGTGCCGCCACCCGGCCCGGGAGACTCGCCTGCCACGCCGTGGCGAGACCGCGCTCGCCTGCCAGCGCCGCCGATCGGGCGCCAATAAGGAAAACATGCGCATCGGGAAAGTCGGCTGCGGCCGCATCGAGCACACGCTCGGGATAGGCCCCCGCAAAACCCTGCTCGGCACCGAACAGCACGAGCGCCGGCTGCCCCGGCGCACCGCGATGATCCTCCATCGCGGGGCCTGCGCTATGGATTCTGCGCGCTTGGGCAATCGCCCGTCCGGCGGTCTCGGCATAGGTCCGGATCGCGGGCAGGATCTGCCGGCTTTGCTGCGCGCGGGCGCCAGCGATGCCGCGCATTGCATTCACCACCGCATCGAGCTGGTGCACGCTTCCGATCCGGCGCTCGACGTCGGCGAGAAGCGCGCTCACGGCGCGGTCTTCGGCAGCAGGCTATCGACGAGGCGCTGCACGGCCTCCAGCAAGGCCGTCGCCTGCTCGCTATTCAGCGTGCCGTCCGCCCCGGTGCAGGCGAGGAGATCGGCGGCATTGGCGTCCAGCCACGCGGGCAGCGCCGCCCGGAGGCGCGCCAGGTCGGTAAGGGCGAGCGGATCGAACTGGCCGTGACCGAGCGCCAGCGCGAGTGCGACCTGATCGATGACGCGCAGCGGCTGGAACAAGGGCTGCCCGAGCAGCGCGCGCAATCGCTTGCCGCGTTCGATTTGGGCCTTCACCCGCGGCTCGGGCTGTTCGCCAAAGCGGGTGAACATCTCGAGTTCGAGGAACTGAGCATAGTCGAGGCGCATCGTGCCGGTGGCCTCGCGCAAGGCCTTGGCCTGGGTCTTGCCGCCGAGCCGACTCACGCTGGCGCCGACATCGACCGCCGGCTTGTGCCCCTCGGCGTACAACTTGGTGTCGAAGACGATCTGTCCGTCGGTGATCGAAATCAGGTTGGTCGGGATATAGGCGCTGAGATTGCCGGCGTCGGTCTCCGCAATCGGAAGCGCCGTCAGCGAACCACCACCCTTCTCCTGCGAGAGTTTGGCGGCGCGCTCCAGCAGGCGCGCATGGAGATAGAAGACGTCTCCGGGATAGGCCTCGCGTCCCGGCGGCTGGCCGGTCAGGAGCGCGATTTCGCGGTGGGTCGCTGCGTGCTTGGTGAGATCGTCGATCACAACCAGCGCATGACCGCCCTTGTCCCGGAAATATTCGGCGATGGTAACGCCCGCGAACGGCGCGATCCATTGCAGGCCGGGCGCCGACGCGGGGCTCGCGACGACGAAGACGCAGCGCTCGGGCGCTCCGTGCCGCCGGACCTGGTCGATCACGCGTGCGACGCTGGAGGATTTCTGCCCGATCGCGATATAGACGCAGACGATGTCGCTCGACCGCTGGTTGATGATCGCATCGACGGCGAGCGAGGTCTTGCCGGTCGCGCGATCGCCGAGAATGAGCTCGCGCTGGCCGCGGCCGAGCGCGAACATGGCATCGATTACCAGGGTGCCCGTCTGGACCGGCTGTATTACCAGATCGCGCTCGATGATCGTTGGCGCAGCCCGCTCGATGGCATCGA